>NZ_JAWJYL010000002.1:0-477452 GCF_046566945.1 Cobetia sp. SIMBA_158 | reverse complement strand
GCTACACCCGCTACACCCGCTACACCCGCTACACCCGCTACACCCGCTACACCCGCTACACCCGCTACACCCGCTACACCCGCTACCAAGCCTGCCAAGCTCGCGTGTCAGCTGCGGTTCCCCAAGCTCGGCAGAGAACCACAGTGAAGCGCCGCTCTCGCTGGATGAGCTGGTCAGGCTCAGGGAGCCGAGCTCGTTCCTCGTCCGCGCGGAAGGCGACAGCATGATTAACGCAGGCGTCTTTGAGGGTGACGTGTTGATCGTCAATAAAGCCAAGGAGGCGCGCCATGGAGATATTGTCATCGCGTGCATCGGGGCTGAGTTCCTGGTCAAGCGTCTCGACCTCCAGCACCCGGATGGCCCCCTCCTGTTGCCGGAAAACCCGCGCTATCAGCCCATCGTCCTGTAGGACGGGGAAGAGCTGCTGATCTTGGGGGGTTGTACGCACAACCTTCATTCGCTGGAGGGCATATGACCCCGAGTCTGGATGTCACCGGCCGCACCATTTGCCTGTGTGATATCAATTCGGCTTATGTGGCGATGGAGACAGTCTTCAGACCGGAAGTTGCTGAAAAGCCTTGCGTAGTCTTGTCATCGAATGATGCCAACTGTATTGCTCGTGGGGTGCTGGCGAAGAAGATGGGCATCAAGATGGGCCAGCCGTGGCATGAGCTGAAAGGGTTGCACGCCCGGGGCGAGCTTGAGGTATTTTCCAGCAACTTTGCGCTCTATCACTCCATGAGTAATCGGTTCAATGCCGTGCTGTGTCAGCACTCCAGTCTCTGTACGGAGTACAGCGTCGATGAGTCCTGGTTGGTGCCGCCGACAGACCGAAACCTCGAGCCCTGGGGGCACGTGCTGAGGGCAGATGTCCTGAAGAAAACAGGCCTTCCCATTGGGGTCGGTATCGGCGTCAGTCTGACGAGTGCCAAGCTGGCGTCTTGGGCGGCCAAGGCCTGGGCGCGGGGGACGGGGAATGTGATGGATGTGCGGTTGCCGGGTCGACTGGAAAAGCTGCTGAAGCTCGCGCCCGTTCGAGAGGTCTGGGGGATAGGCGGACGCCTCGCCGCCCGCCTGGAAGCCGATCACGGTGTCAGGACAGCATGGGATCTCGCGTGTATCGAGCGGAGGTTGTTGCGGCGCCACTACGGGGTTCTCGTTGAGAGCACCGCACGAGAGCTCTGTGGCGAGTGGCGCTTCTCACCCGATGAGGGGCCGGAGCATCAGCAGCAGATCCGGGCCAGCCAGGCCTTTGGACGTCTCATCTACGACTACGACACGATCGCATCAGCCGTGGCCTCACATGTTGCGCGTGCGGCCGCCAAGGTACGCCGACAGAACGCCTCTGCGCAGTCGATCAAGGTCAACATCAGCACCTCGCATTTTTCACGTCAGGGAGAGCCTTACAGCGCGTCCGTCGGCACCGCCTTTTCGACGCCACTCTCTGATAGCCGTGATCTGACTCAGGCGGCACTCAATATCTTGCGTCACATCTACCAAGAAGGGCCGGCATACGCCCGTGCAGGTGTTCTGCTGGGCGATCTGACGGGTGATCGGTACCGGTGTGACGACCTCTTTGCGCCGGCTGAGCGGCCAGGCAGCCGTGAGGTGATGTCGGCCGTGGATCAGCTCAATGAGCGGGTGGGAAGGGGGACGGTAAGGTTTGGACGCGAGACAGCCAGCCCGGGATGGGAGGTGCGCTAGGCGATGCTGTCGCCGCGTTATACAACCCGATGGGAAGACTTGCCAATAGCTCGCTAGTCATGTCTCCTCTCGGGACAGGGAATGTTGATAACTAGGTGTTTAGTCCCAGGGTGTAATGGTCCATGGTATGAACCATTACACCCTAGGACCATACACCTAGCACTGGGTGTCGTGTTATTACTGTTGATAACCATCATGATTGGCATTGTGACCGTTACAGCATGGCTGTACGCGCCGAGGTCGTCATGGAATCGCTCGCTTATGTTCCGCATTGTTCGGGGCAATTTTTATTTACCAGTCTGCTGGTGGGCTATGCAGCGATGCGATTTTCGACACACTGGCTAGTTGACCTGGCCGTCGGACCAAATCATGGCTTTGGCTGGGTGCGTGCCATGCAACGCAGTCTATAAAATCCCGTTATCTTGCATATTTTCAGCGCTGCCACACGGTAGGGCTTATTTTTTTAAAAATGGGTTTACTCACGGGCGTTTCTTGTTATATTGAACCCAGTCACTAATTAATTTTTGTCCCTGCTGTTCTGCCTAACGAGGTAAATCCCATGTCTGCAGTACTGAAGCGTTTTATTGAAGCGGAAGCTCGACTCAAGCAAGCCCAGCTCGATTACGAGAAGATGCAAAGCGATCCCAAGTTCCAGCGCGCGATGGAAGTGAAAGAAAAGCTTCATGCGCTGCAGGAAGAGTATCAAATGTCTGCGGACGAAATGGTCGCGCTGATCAAGCCGGAAGCGGTTGATGAATCTGCACCGAAAGCGTCTAGCACTCGCCAGAAGCGTCGCATGAAGAAGTACGTCAACCCGCATACCAACGAAGTGATCGAGACCCGTGGTGGTAATCACAAGGGCCTCAAGGAATGGAAGAAGGAATACGGTGAAGAAGAAGTCGAATCTTGGGGCGGCTTCATCGAGTGAACTTCGTCCGTAGCTGAAGTATGTTGAATGCCACAGGCCGTCCACCTGTGGCATTTTTTTGGTCATGACTGACCCGTTATCGCCGTCGAAGGTCGGTTATTGAGCCATGCGACACTATCCTTGTTTGGAGGAATCATGATCAGTACAGAGACCGGCCGACAATATAGTATCTATGGCACTTGCCTTCTGCCGCGCATCACAGGCCAGGAAAAATTGACAGACACGGTGCTTGCGTGGGATTTGCGGCACTTGCAGCAAGTTATTGTTGACCGAGAGGTCAGCGATCATCCTGCCAATAGAGAGCAACTATTAAAGAGTGACAAAAATATTCTGGGTGCCGAACGACTAATTGGCGCCCGGCCTAAAATAATCGGCCTACTATTTCGAGACGGTCAGTATAGAACCTTCCGACGGCCTAGCCAGGACGAGATGCAGCAACTGGCCAAGCTATTGCAATTCGAGCCTCCCCTGGACGTGCCGATTCTCGATGAGCGGGGGTACTGCTTCGAGGAGTGCGTCCAGATCGTCGCGGCTCGCAGCCCAACCCTTCCGATTCCGGCCATCGCCGTGACCGTCATGCTGTGCTTCGCCCCAACCGTACTGTCCAACGTTGGCCTGGTGGATACCGCATCACCGGACTTCAGTGAGCTCGACTGGTGGCTATTCTTCGTCGTTCTGCCTCTGACAAGCCTGCCGTTCATGTACCTGCGCGCGAAAGCGTCGTTGGCCAGGTGGCAGCGTCGTTTGAGCGAAGAGGAGGCAGACTATCTGAATCGACTGGTGGCCGATGGGGAACAGCAGGAGTTCTGAGGCGTCGGTGGCGGGGGCTGTGCGCGAGCCCCACGAGCACCCAAGCGAAGGCGAGCTTGGGCGCCCTTTCATTGGCGAGGCTGGGTTACAGCAATGCGTTTGACTTCATCGTGCGCAGCCAACCGGGGAATTCACTGAGCAATTGCGCGTAGAGACTGTCATCCGTGACGTTGGCGAAGTTGTCTATGTTGAAGAAGTCAGAATTGTCGATGTCTCTGCCTTGAAGGTCATCCAGGTTCTCCAAGATGCCATAGTCCTGGCCGCCCAAGCCGACAAACTGCCAGAAAATCGGCTGTCTGCATGTCTCCCGGATCACTTTTTCTATCTTGCGCGACTGTGTAATCCCCCCATCCGATATAAAGATCACCAGCACGGGTTCCGAAGTCCCGGCGAAGTGCCGGACTACGTCTTCCATGACATCCTTCTCATTATTACCGGCGCCCAGCCCACGGAAGATAGTGAAGGGGAACAGTTTGCTGACATTCCTTGTTCGCTCGATGTAGTTCTCATAGTTGTTGACCGAGACGTTGCCGTACTTCTTGAACTTGGAGGCGAAGGCCCAGAATTCGATCTGGCCATCATTGTCTAATTGAAGCGCCAGCGGCACGATACGCTCCAGGACCTGCTGAACATGGCCCTTATGGTACTGGGAATACATTGAACCAGAGCCATCGAGGACAAACGCCACACGGGCCGTGACATCCTCCATATTGTGCTTCTTGAGATTAAGCGCGATCGGCTTGGCGAAGTCGATTAGCTTGGGGGCGTGCTGCTCCAGTTTGACTGACAACGCCTCCTCGATGTCGATTTTCGGGGCTTGGGCTTGGGCTTGGGCTTGGGCTTGGGCGGACGCGGGGGTCGGGGTATCAGTCTCTGACTTATAACCGACGTGAACGCCATAATTGGTCGCCAAGGGGGCAAGGCCGCCTTCGAAGCCGGCACCGATCGCCTTGAACTTCCAATCGCTGTTATGGCGATAGAATTGCCCCAGGATGAGCGAGGTGACGGACAGGTTCTTGGGGTCTGGCGAGAACTCGGCGACACCTTTCACGGATAGCCGGATAGACGACGCTTTGCTGAAGGCTTCCTCCCCATCGAGCACGATCGTAATGGCCAGCTTTTCCACATCGGCAGGAACGCGCGACAGGTCGATCATGAACTGATCATTCGTCATCTTGACCGAGCCATCGCCCGTTTCCGGCTGGTTATAGAAAATGAAGTCGCTGTCGGAACGGACCTTGCCATCCTTGCCCAGCAAGAAGATCGATTTATCCACCTCGCCAGCGAAGCCCGGTGCGAACTCCGTTGTAATATCGACGGCGAGTTGATGGTCTTGCAGTGTCGTGTTCAATCCGGCAGTTAGCTGCTTCATGCGTTCCTCTGGAAGTAAATTATTCCGGTTCTCTTGCGCGAGTCATGGGGGCCGGTGCCGACTCCCTTCACCGCGCCTGCTGACTGTTATTGAGGGCTTCTGCTGCCCGGCGCGCGCTCTCGGACGACTTGCCGGCGCAGTCATGGTTGAACTGACTGGATAAGCGACGCTGTTCGTCCACCCGCTGGTTATAGGCATTCACCGCAGACTGGTTGTAGAGATCCAGCGTGCGGGAGTCCTCGGAGAGCTGACGTTCCAGGTCGAGCATCTGGTTGTACATGATGATGCATCGCTCCATCGCCTCATCAGAGATATAGGCAGCGGACATACCGCTCGAGGAGGGCGGCGCCTGGTACTCTTTGGCGATCGCCACAGCCGGCAGGGTGAACAGGGCTCCCAGGACGGCCCCCTGCAATCCATTGCTTCATTGTCGAGTCCTCAACATGTAGTTTGTAGTACTGCACGTGGCGGCCCCTCTGTCATTGTTCTCTCTGGGGCTGGATTGCCTCAAACGTTCCAGTTGCTCCGCCAGCTCAGTGGTCATCACCACATCCCGGCAAAGCCCGCCGAAGCCGATGAACGTATAGGGCTCGCCGTAGACTTGAAGGGCTCTTCGACATTTCATGTGTGGTTTGACTTTATCCAGCATACGCACAACGGGCTGCTGTTCAGGAAGATATCGCTATGCAGTTGCTTTCGTTTCGATAGCCGTGAACACGTGACCAGTCGGCTTGCAAAAGACCCTTCATGCTTATCGTTTACGGTTGACTGTCAGGACTCGTCTGAGTTGTTATTCACTTGATGAACCACTGTGATTGTCGAAAATCAGACGAGACCTGTAGGTTGTAGATAGTATATCGAGACCCGTAACGACGTGCGATACAATCACCTTGGGTGAACTAGATCAAGCGTCATCATCACAAAACAGCTGTCGTTAAATCATGCTTGTTTATAAGTCTTCCGGTGTCGGTAGCGGATCATTGGCATTACGATGACTTGCAAGGCGCTCGGCCTGCTTGATTTGTTCTGTAGACAGCCACTTGGCGATATCCCTAAGTTCTGGCGCTGCATCCTGGTAACCTTTATCTTCTGCTATCATATAATATGCGTACGCTAATGTTTTGTTCTCAGGAAGAGACTTGCCATGTCTGTAAAGCTCTCCTAGACTGATGTAACCGTTTACGTGCCCCTGAGAGGCGGAATTGCGATACCACTTGATTGCCAATTCCATATTTTTCTCGGTACCAAATCCGTGTTCATATAAATGGCCAAGCATGTTTTGTGAAGGGGCGTCTCCCCACTGCGCGGCTTGTTTGAATAGCTCAAGGGATTTACTATAGTCCTGTTCTACGCCAGACCCTTCAAAGTACATATGTCCAAGCGAAAACAGCGCTGGTTGATAACCCCTCAGTGTCGCTTGGCGATAGAATTCAGCGGCTTTTGCTTTATCTTTCGGTACGCCACGACCGGTTTGATACATATATCCCAGTAAATAGTTCGGTCTGGGCGTATCCGGCTGTACTGCTTTTTTTAACCAGTAAGCCGCTTTTTTATCATCATTAGTAACTCCAATACCATTAAGATAATGAGTGGCAAGTGTTACCTGTGCAGACCATTGCCCTTGTTCTGCTGCCAGTTCATACCAATGCGCAGCTTTACTGTCGTCCTGCGGTAAACCATATTCTCCACGCGAATAATATGTCGCTAAAGTCTCCTGTGCCTGGCTATTTCCTTCCTCTGCGGAAATCGTTATCCGCTGAATATATTCTTCAGGAGTTTCACTCAAAGCTGGTGTAGCAGCTGTGATCAGGAGGCATGCGACGAGTGCCGCCTTTGCTAGCAATTTCATATCAATCTACTCGTTACGATGTGAAGCTATATAATATAGGTTGCATATGTTTGTGTCACTTATGGACAGAGACGACATTATTGAGACTGTCATTCTCTGATACATTCTATACGTTGAGCCTACGTTTAACTCTTGTCGGCAGCCAAGTACTCAGATCTCAGGTCCGTTCGCTGACAAGCCTTTCAGTATTGATGCTCACTGGATCATCGATATCATCACTGGCCGATCTACCTCACCGCGCAAGGCATTCATGGAGTTGGCAGACAGTGTGAGTTCACGCTGAAAATTCCCCCATTATCCTTGCAAACCGGGGCCGAACGGCAAGAGGGGGACTAAGCACCCAGGAAAAGCGCCTATCCAGGGGTAGCGTCATCAGTCGTGATGAATCGCCCAGCAATTATCCAGGGCCTCTGTTCTCAAGGGTAGGGAATGCAAGCGTCTTGAGGCTCAGGGGCCACGTAAGCTGGAGGCTATGGCGTCTGCCCGCAATTACAAGCGTGAACCGAGCGGATGAGCCTTTGCGCCTCCTGGCACAAAATCTGGCTCATGTTGCTTTGATGGATTATGGGACATACAGATTGCGCTCATTCTTGTCGCTATCATTTCACCCGAGTGCTTCGAGAAAAATACTTTGAGTCGGGTGTCAAGCATATTGCCGCATGTTGCGTCAGGCAGACAACGACTCACACCGCTGTGAGTCAATCGCGATGCCATAGGTCAGGAGCCGGCTCAGTCCCCCTCCATGACGAGCTGTCATGCTCTCACGGACAGAGCGCCCAAAATCTTGCTTCTGTTATACAGGGCAAGAATTCAGGTGGTGAAATATCGTAGACAAGCTGCCTGTGCATCTCCCTTGCCTTTCTGTCCTCATTCACGGGCTTCATGGCGAATGCGCGCTGTGGTTTCCTGCAACAGTTTCAATATGCGTCGCTGTGCTTCAGGCGAGGCGCCGCGGCTTTCATGCAAGGCAGCTTTCATGTCCATCCGCGCGGTCAGCAGCTCCTGTGCCAACGGCATGGCCTGCGTCTCGTCCGCGAGGCTGTGGCGCAAGTCAGCGAACAGGGCATTGAGCTTGCGGCCTGCCGAGTCCAGGCGGGACCTTACCTGTTGGGCGCTGGCATGGTGCTCCGTCAGATAGGTGCTGCCTTCCCGAGTCAGGCTGTAGTACTTGCGGCGGCCTTCACGTTGTTGCGTGATCAGCCCCTGCTCGGCGAGACGCCCGAGCACCGGATAGAGCATGCCGGGGCTCGGGCGATAGAAGCCATTGGAGAGCGCCTCGATGCGATCCCCAAGCTGACTGCCGTAGCTTTTCTCCGCGTCGAGCAGGGCGAGGGTCACCAGGCCCAGGTCATGGGCAGACAGCTTGCGTGTCGCCGGCATGCCCAGTGGCAGGGCATTGGGTACGTTAGAGGATGGCAGGGAAGGGCCGTGATCAGAGTCAACCGGAGGAAACATCGAGACGCCTTTGGATGAAGAAAAGAGTGCGCGGCGCGCTGTCATGAGAAGCAGCGGATGGCAGTCAGGGCTCATCCGCTGCTCGGTGTTACGGGGTGTCAGACGCTTTTGGGTCGTATTGGTGCCCGGACGTCAGAATTGTACCTGTAGTCCGGTATTGAAGCGGCGGCCATCCAGCACCGTGCCATAGGTGTCCTGATCAATGGTCTTGTCGAAGAGGTTGTAGATGCCGCCGTAGAGTGTGACGGTCGAATTCAGTCGATGACGGACACCGACATCCACCAGGGTATAGCTGGGGTAGGCATCGCTCAGCCCGCTGTTGGTGGCGACCTGCTCTGCCTCTCCCTTGTAGCGAGCCTGGGACCATACCCGCGTGCGGGGAGAGGCCTGCCAGTCCAGCCCCAGGGTCGCGCGGTGGCGAGGCTGATCATTGAGCGGCAATCCCTGATTGTCGCCGCTGCGCTGTTCGCTGTCAGTGAAGCTGTAGGTGGCCCGCAGGTCGACGCGTTCGCCCAACGGCATCCCCAGATTCAGTTCGACCCCATTGACGGTGGCCTTGTCGACATTGATGTACTGATAGATTGCGGTGTAGTCATCGCCCTGATACCGGCAGCTGGCATCGCCCTCGCGCGTGTCGCAGACCACGGGGGAGTCGATCTTGTCCCGATAATCGGTGTGGTAGAGCGTCGCGCCTGCACTCAGCCCGTCATCGCCTTGCCATAGGGCAGCGATTTCATAGGTGGTGCTCTTTTCCGGCTCAAGGTCGGAGTTGCCGACATTGCGACAGTCTGCGCAACCAGGCCCGCCGCCACCCTCTATCCAGTTGGAATCGCCTTCCTTCAGATCCGGGGTTCGGTAACCCGCACTCACGCCACCCTTGAAGGTCAGCTGCGGTGTGGCGGTATAGACGCCGTACAGTCGCGGCACGATCTCATCACCGTAATTCTCGTCATCGACCCAGCGCACACCGGTAGTCAGGGCGAAACGCTCGGTCAGGAACCACTCATCCTCGGCGAACAATGCCATGTCCCAGCGCTCGAGATTCTCCTCGCCGAAGCCACGTCCCGGATTTTCCGTGCTCTGCTCCCGGTACTGGGCACCTAGCGTCAGCAGGTGAGCGCCGAAGGACATCACGGTGGCACTGTTGGCTGTCACTCGTTCGTAGGTGGAGTGATAGCTGTTGTCATCCTGCTCAAGCGTTTCACGTTGCAGATAGCTGCGAGTGGTCAGCCCATCTTCCCATTCGTGGGTATGCCGCAGAGTCTGGTGTTGGCGCTCGGTTTCCAGATCGTGGTCGCTGCCCGTGCGTTCGGCATCGGCCAGGGTGTCCTGGGTCCCTCGGCCGA
The DNA here is from genome assembly GCF_046566945.1 of Cobetia sp. SIMBA_158. NCBI lineage: Bacteria > Pseudomonadati > Pseudomonadota > Gammaproteobacteria > Oceanospirillales > Halomonadaceae > Cobetia > Cobetia sp. SIMBA_158. Next base: position 467,988 of record NZ_JAWJYL010000002.1, on the reverse strand, counting down.
CTTCCAGCGAGAGCCGGTTGTCGGTGTCGGGGGTCCAGTCCAGCTTGGCATTGAGGTCGTGGCGCTCATGGTCGCTGTAGCCACCTTCGCGATGGTCTTCATCGCGCTGCAGGGTGGAGCCGGTGATCGTCGCGGACAGCCGGTTCTCGATCAGAGGACCGCTGACGCGGAACTGGGCCTTCTGACGGTTGCCGGAATCGGAGTCTTCCTGGATCAGGGTGTCGAGATTCAGTGAGCCGCTCCAGTCCCGGCCGGTGGGGCGGGTAATGACATTGATGACTCCGCCCAGCGCATCGGAGCCATACAGGGTCGACATCGGGCCGCGAATTACCTCGATGCGCTCGATGGCCGAGATGGGGGGCAGCCAGCCGAACTCGGCGCCCGAGCCATAGCCGTTGTAATACGCCTGCTGGGAGCCCTGAGGGATGCCATCGACCAGGATGAGGGTGTACTTGGCATCCAGGCCGCGAATCGAGATCTCGCCCGTGCCTCCCTTGCTGGACGGACCATCGTCCACGTAGACGCCAGGCACATCCTGCAGCGCTTCGCTGATGTCCCGATATGACTTGCCCTCCAGCTGATCGCGAGTGACGACCGTGATGCTGGCGGGGGCATTCATGGGGTCCACGGCGTAGCCGGACGCGGAGGCGGAGGTGACGGTCATGGTCTCTAGCGATTCGAGGGTTTCCTGTGCCTGGACACTGCCAGCGAGACAGCACAGTGAGGCGCAACTGGCGGCAAGTCGACGAGAACTGACGGTGAGCGTATGGGGCTGATTCATGAGGTGTGTGGGGTCCCTTGATCGTTATTGGTTTCAGGGAGTCACGGGGGAGGCATTGGAAGGCCGGCCTTCTTGTGGGCCGGCTCGATACTGCGCAGGGATCAATCCTGATAGCGAGAAACACTGAGCATGCCTTTGCCGAAGGGGATCAGGCGCGATGTGAAGTCTTCTGCGTGCTGGATCTCGTGGCGAAAATCACCCGGCACGCCCTCGAAGTGATCCAGATTGTCGGCGACCACGAAGGCGCCGGGCGCCAGGCGGGGTTTCAGCAGGGCCAGTACAGGGAGGTAGAGCGACTTTTCGCCATCGAGAAACAGGAAATCGATGCTGTCGCCAACATCCGCGAGGGTTTCCATCGCATCCCCGAGGCGAATGTCGACGCGGTGCTCAAGGCCGGCATCACGCAGGTTGTTAAGAGCGTGCTCTCGCTTGTTGGCGTAGTACTCGCTGCCGATCACCTGGCCGTCATTGTCTTCGGCAGCCGCGGCCAGATAGAGGGTGGAGATACCGAAGGAGCTGCCGAACTCGACGAAGTGACGCGCCTTTGCGGCGCGCGCCAGCATGTACAGCAATGCGCCCTGGGCCGGGTCGATGGACAGGTAGGCATGTTGAAAATGACTGGCGTCGCGGAAGTCTTTCCCGGAGCGGCGCAGCGCGGCGCCACTGTCACCGCTGGCTGCACGGGCCTCGCGTTCCTGGCGGCGTGTCTCCGCCTGGTGGCGCGCCAGGGCGTGTTCTCGTTCGAGGGTGTGCACCACGTTGGCGCGATTCAGAGTGTCGGTCATGAGGGGGCCTTTTCGGGAGATGCCTGGGGTTCAAGAAAGTCATGCGACTCAAGAGGCTCTTGGGGTTCAAGAGCGTCATGCGGGGCGTGAGCGTGGTGGGTCGTGACGACCACTGGACAATGACGGTGAGGGTGAGACATCACGCAGACAGGCTGGCGGTAGACGCGGGACAGTCGTTGCTGCTCCAGTACCTGCCAGGGTGTGCCCTGCGCGACCAGCCGGCCTTGATCGAGCAGGACCAATCGGTCGGCATGAGCGGCTGCGAGATTCAGGTCATGCATCACGGCGACCACGCAGTGCCCGCGTGAGGCCCACTGTGCGGCCAGTTGCAGGAGGCGCTCCTGATGGCGCAGATCCAGCGCCGCGGTCGGCTCATCGAGCAACAGCAGCGACGCCTCCTGGACGCGCACTCGGGCAAAGGTGGTGCGTGCCTGTTCGCCGCCGGACAGGGTCATGGCATCGCGACTGGCCAGATGCAGGATTTCCACATCGGCCATGGCCTTCGCGATGCAGGCGTCATCCTCGTTCGGCGGGAGATCGCGCAGGGCGCGTCCCATGGCGACGACTTCATCGACTCGATAGGCGAAGCGCAGCACGTTGTCCTGTGGCATCACGGCGCGCCTGGCGGCAAGATCGCGAACGCTGTACTCCGCGATGGAGCGGCCTTCCAGTCTCAGTTCGCCCTGGCTTGGGAGACGATCACCGGCCATCAGTCCCAGCAGGGTCGATTTGCCTGCGCCATTGGGGCCGATCAGAGCGGTCAGGCTGCCGGCTGGGCAGGCCAGCGTGATGTCTTCCAACAGCTGGGCGCCATTGTGCGTCAGTGACACCTGATGCAGATTCAACATGTCAGCTCGCCTCCGGGCCGCGTCGTCTGGCGACCAGCCACAGGAAGAAGGGCCCACCGAGCGTGGCGGTCAGAATTCCGATGGGAATCTCGTTGGGCGGGTCCAGGCTGCGGGCCCCCAGGTCGGCCAGCATCAAGAGAATTCCGCCGCCCAGAGCGCTCAAGGGCAAGAGATGGCGGTGGCCGGGGCCAATCAGGGTGCGCATGAGGTGCGGAACGACCAGCCCGATGAAGCCGATGGTGCCGGTGAAGGCGACGGCGGCGGCTGTCAGCAACGCGGTCAGAGTAATGAGCTTGAGTCGCAGACGTTTGACATCGACACCGGCATGGCGGGCCTGGCGTTCGCCGAGGGCGAGCAGGTCCAGTGGCACGGCCTGACGTCGCAACAGCAGCAGACCCAGCAGCGTGAGTGGTGCGATGGTCATGACCGGCAGCCAGGAGACACGCGCCAATGATCCCATTGACCAGAACATAAGGCTTTCCAGCTGCTCGACACTGGCCAGATAGGTGAGGTAGCCGGTCAATGCGCCGGCAACGGCATTGATGGCGATCCCGATCAACAGCAGGCGCGAATTGTCACCGCCGTTGCTGGCGGGCTTCGCCAGCAGGTAGATCAACCAGGTGGTGACGAAGCCACTGCAGAAGGCACCGACGGGTAGCGTCCAGGCGCCCAGAGTGTCGATGCGCAACACGATGATCATCACGGCCCCGAGAGAGGCACCGCTGCTGACGCCGACGATGCCCGGGTCCGCCAGTGGGTTGCCGAAGAGCCCCTGCATGGCGGCGCCGGCCACGGCCAGAGCGGCACCGATCAGCAAGGCCATCAGGGCGCGCGGCAGACGAAGCTCCCACAGCACGGCGTGAGCAAGCGCGTGGTTGGCGTCGTCAGCCCAGGGGGCGGTCAGTGCAGACAGCACCTCATTGAGCGGCAGGGATACCACGCCTGTCGTGAGGCTGATGCCCAGCCCCGCCAGTGCCGCGAGTGCCAGCCCCTGATAGAGGCGTTGGGTGAGAGCAGGTCGCCGCAAGGCCAGTCCTGAGGTGAGATCCGTCATGGGGCGTACAGCGCCTCGGCGAGAGAGTGGGTGGCAAGGCCGCTGCTGGCCCCATCGAACTTGATGGCGGCATGATCCAACACGATCAGGCGCTGCTCACGGGCCGCCGGTGTGTGCGCAAGCCCCGGGACCTTGGTCCAGACGCCTTGCTTGCCACCGAGCGCCGCTAGCTCGAGCTCCGACACCAGTACGGCGTCGGGCGCCATGGCCATCACCCCTTCGGCACTGAGGGTCTGATAGCGGTCAAGTCCGGCCTCGGCACCGACATTGATGGCGCCAGCACGTCGGATCAGGGCATCGGCAGAGGTGGCGGCGCCTGCTCCCGTGACGGTGCCGCTGGTACCGGCTCCGGCGCTGGAGATATGCAGCAGGCGCGGTGCGGCACCTGTCTCGCTCAACGCCTCGGCGCTGGCATAGCCGGCTTGGATACGCGTTATCAAGGCCTGGCCACGTTCTGGTTGCTCGATCAGCGCTGCGAGCCTTTCCACTCGTTCGACGGCGGGCAGGGTGCGTTCCAGCATCACGTGGGGGATGCTCAGTCGTTCTGCCTGCTCCATGACATTGGCGTCCCGCTGGGGATTGCCGCCAATCAGCAGGTCGGGATCATGGGCGAGCAGCCCCTCGATGGAAGGCTGACGATGAAAGCGCTCTGCTCCCTGCAACCCCCGGGCGAGAGTGGGGTCCTGCGGCACCAGAACAAGTTGTTCTTCTGCGCCGAGCGCGACGATGATCTCTGCATGGCCAGGGTCCAGCACGGCAATGCGGGAAGCCGCCTGTGAGAGTTGAGGAATGGCCAGTGCTGATGCCAGAGACAATGCCAAGCACCATCGATGAAGTGGTGCCGTATTCAAGATATTGCGCATGGTGACGGTATCCCTCGGGTGGCGACGCAGATGCCGAAATATCTTACGATAATTTGAATGATAATCTATATCATTAATGTTTAAGGGTCTAGCGGTATGTGGCTGAAATGGCGAGCCCCAAGTTTCACTGCGGCTCGCATTGCCGACGCTCACTGCCATCAGCTCTCCCTGGCATACTCTCCAGCGTGCCCTCAGTGGGATGTCGTGCGTCGTTTCGCTGTGCGCAGGGCCTGCCCATATATGCTAAATAGATGATTTATAAATTGTTTTGTCTTTTTTGTTACCATCGTCGCGGACAAGGCGGATAGCGGTGGCGAATTGGCCCCAAACCTGCAGAGCGAATCAGTGATACCTGTCGTCAGTGAGTCAGTCGTGCTCTCGGGCTCGCGTGGCGCAAGGAGGATCACCGTTCTTGATAACTGGCATTTTGCATGCTCATCCAAATCGATAAATAACTGCTATCTCGCTTTGCTAAGCTAAGCAGGTTTCCGCTTCGGCATCTCAGCGACTTCGCTTGATGATATACCTGCCCTGACACCTGTGGCGCCGGCTAAAGCCTGCCGTGCCTAACAGGACACAATAAAAGCAAGGAGATCCCGCTTGGAACTGATCCAGTATGCTCTGGACAATCTGGAGCTCTTGACCACACGCACGCTTGAGCACATCTCGCTGGTCGGGGTGGCGGTGGGAATCGCCACCCTGACGGGCGTGCCCATCGGCATCGCGATCACCAAGAATGAGCGAGCCGCCAAGACCGTGCTGTATATCGCCTCGATCATCGTGACGATTCCTTCCATCGCGCTGTTCGGCATCATGATTCCGATCCTGTCGTTGATCGGGCAGGGCATCGGCTATCTGCCGGCCGTGATCGCCGTGCTGCTGTATTCGCAGTTGCCGATCATCCGCAACACCTATACCGCGATCAACAATGTCGACCCGGCGCTGCGCGAAGCCGCCAGAGGGGTGGGCATGAGCCAGAATCAGCGTCTGTGGATGGTGGAGATTCCGTTGGCCGTGCCGATCATCATGGCCGGTGTACGCACCGCCGTGGTGCTGAATATCGGGGTGATGGCGATTGCGGCCTATATCGGTGCCGGGGGGCTTGGCACCTTCATCAGTCGAGGAATTTCCCAGTCTGATCCTCGGCAATTGATTGTCGGGGCGGTGGCGGTCAGCGTGCTGGCCATCCTCGTCGACTATGCATTGTTGGCGCTGCAGAAGCGCCTGACGCCCAAGGGCATGGACCGCACCACAGCGGCCGCCGCCTGAGGCGTCATTCGCGCCCATTCTGCCAACACGACAAGGAACGCTTCATGATCGAACTCGACAACCTGACAAAAGTCTTCGATACCCCGAAGGGCGCCGTGACGGCCGCTGACAATATCAGCATGAAGGTCCCGAGCGGTGAGATCTGCATCCTGCTCGGCCCCTCCGGTTGCGGCAAGACCACCAGCCTCAAGATGATCAACCGCATCATTCGCCCGACCTCGGGGCGAGTGCTGATCAACGGGGAAGACACCACCAATCTCGATACCCAGGAGCTGCGCCGCAACATCGGCTACGTGATCCAGCAGATCGGTCTGTTCCCGAACATGACCATCGAGGAGAACATCACCGTGGTGCCCCGGCTGCTGGGCTGGGACAAGACGCGCTATCGCGAACGTGCCCGCGAGCTGATGCGCATGATCGCGCTTGAGCCCGATGCCTTCCTCAAGCGCTACCCGAGTGAGCTGTCCGGTGGCCAGCAGCAGCGTATCGGCGTGGCGCGTGCCTTGGCGGCGGACCCGCCCGTGATGCTGATGGATGAGCCCTTTGGCGCCATCGATCCCATCAATCGCGCGGTGATCCAGGATGAGTTCCTCAAGATGCAGCAGGACCTCAAGAAGACCATCATGTTCGTCAGCCACGATATCGATGAGGCGATCAAGATGGGCGATCGCATCGCTATCTTCCGCGGCGGCAAGCTGGTGCAGTATTCACCGCCCGATGAGTTGCTGGCCGCGCCGAAGAACGAGTTCGTCGAATCCTTCCTGGGCGAGGACCGTGCTCTGAAGCGCCTCAACCTGGTCAAGGTGCGCGACCTGGCCAGTGAAGACATCGGCATGGTCACGCCGGATGACACCCTGACCACGGCGCTCGAGCGCATCGAGGCCTACGGCTACCAGAACAGCATCGTGATGGTGAACGACAAGCGTCAGCCGGTCGGCATCATCAGTGCCGCCATCGCTCGCACCTCCAAGGGCCATTGCCGTGATCACTTCCAGAGCGTGCCCGTCGTGGTCAGCCTGGAGGATGACCTGCGCAAGGTGGCCTCGCTGATGTTCGCCAATGACATGACCTGGATGCCGTGCGTCGATGACGAGGGGCGTATCGTCGGCCAGATTACCCAGCGCGCCATCACCCATCATCTGGGTTCGCGCTATCGGGCGCATGCGGGTGGCGGGGCTTCGGGCCAGCAGGGTGAGATGTCCGCGACCGCGCTGCACAAGGAGTAAGCCCATGCCGACACTGAAATTCACGGGCTTGCTGCGGCTGGTGGCCGTGGTCGCGATCTTCATGGCCGGGGTCTGGAGCCAGTCGAGCGGTGTGATCGAAGAGTTCCTCTTCTATATCCCCGACATCCAGTTCCTGACGGTACAGCACCTCTGGTTGACGGCGCTGTCCGGCGGGCTGGCCATCCTGGTCGCGGTCCCGCTGGGCATCATCCTGTCGCGACCGAGCATGACGCGCTACGCCGAATCCGCCATGCAGGTGCTCAACGTGGGCACCACCATCCCGACGCTGGCGGTGCTGGCCCTGTCGATGAGCTTTCTGGGCATCGGCACCGTGCCGGCGGTCTTCGGGCTGTTCGTCGCGACCCTGCTGCCCATCACCCGCAATACCTACACGGGGCTCAAGGGCGTGTCACCGGCCTTGAAGGAAGCGGCAGCCGGGATCGGCATGTCGCCTCTCCAGCGTCTGGTGCGGGTCGAGTTGCCCAATGCGCTGTATGTGATGTTCGCCGGGATTCGTACCGCCCTGGCCATCAATGTCGGCACGGTACCGCTGGCCTTCCTGATCGGCGCCGGTGGACTGGGGGAGCTGATCTTTACCGGGATCGACCTCTATGACCCCATCATGATGCTGTCCGGTGCCATCCCCACGGCGCTGCTGGCGATCGGGGTGGATGTGCTGGTGGCCTTCGTGGCCTTCCTCGTGGTGCCGCGAGGCGTCAACCCGGCGCGAGCATGAACGAAGACCCACGCGCCGACTCGCTCGGCGCGTGGTGACAGACTGCACGACCTGAACAACAACAACCGGCTGGACCGAAATTTCACAGGATAGGAGAACACCATGAAGACCTTGACGACTCTGCTGACCGGCGCGGCACTGGCCGCTTCACTTTCCACGGCTCAGGCTGACGAGATTGTGGTGGGTGGCAAGAACTTCACCGAACAACAGATTCTCGCCAGCATGACGGGGCAGTATCTGGAAGGCCTGGGGTATGAGGTGAAAGAGCGCTCCGGCATGGGCTCCGCCGTCCTGCGTCAGGCGCAGGAAAACGGCCAGATCGATCTCTATTGGGAGTACACCGGCACCTCACTGATCAACTACAACGATGTCAGTGAGCGCCTGAGCCCGGAAGACACCTATGCCCGCGTCAAGGAGCTGGACGCCGAGAAGGGCCTGGTGTGGCTGGAGCCGTCTGCGGCCAACAATACCTATGCACTGGCGATGCGTGAGGCGGACGCCCAGGAGCGCGGTATCGCCTCACTGTCCGACCTCTCGCAGGCGGTCAATGACGACAAGGGGCTGTCCTTCGCGCTGAACGCCGAATTCTACGCGCGTGATGATGGCTGGCGTCCGCTGCAGAAGGCCTATGACTTCCGTGTCGGGCGCGCCGACGTCAAGCGCATGGATTCCGGTCTGGTCTACCAGGCCCTACGTGATGGTCAGGTCGATGTCGGCCTGGTATTCGCCACCGATGGCCGCATTCCGGCCTTTGATTTCACGGTGCTCGAGGACGACAAGGGCTACTTCCCGGCCTACGCCCTGACACCGGTGGTGCGTGAGGAGTCGCTCAAGGCCAACCCGGAACTCGAGTCGCAGATGAATGCGCTGTCCGCCGAGCTCAATGACGACACCATGGCGAGCCTGAACGCGCAGGTCGATGTCGAGAAGAAGAGCATCGAGCAGGTCGCCGAGGACTTCCTGAAGGAACACGGCCTCAAGTGACCTTCAGGTACGCCTGATCCTCTGACAGCGAGGTTCAGGGGCCACGCCAGCATGGACAAGGCCGCCTGCGGGCGGTCTTGTCGTCTCTGGCGGCCGCGTCTACTTCGCTCGCAACTGTCCCCATCCCGTTGGTCATTTCCGTGTCTGCCAAATTGGAGAAGTCCCATGTCTGCTCCGGATTGTCTGCCTCATGCCACGTCTACCTCTCATGCCATGCCCACCTCTCATGCACCTGCCGAGGATCGCCTGGCGCCTGCGCCGCTGTCCCTGATCCATGAATATGACGAGACCCGTCTCAGTGCAGAGCATCTGCACCAGGCCAAGCGCTGCCTGCTGGATCTGCTGGGCGTCGCGGCAGGTGCGACGCGGACTCCCCTGGCCGCCAAGGCGGTTCGCTACGTCACGCGCCAGCACGGCGGCGACTTGCCGCTGTTGTTTGCCAGCGGCACGGCCTCTTCCAGTGGCGTCGCCCTGCAGGGTGGCTGGTTGATCGATGCACTGGATGCCCACGATGGCCAGGTGCTGACCAAGGGGCATGCGGGGGTGGCCTTGTTGCCCGGCCTGCTGGCGCTCCCGGAAACCCGGCAACTCAGCGGGCATGCGTTTCTGGCGCTGCTGGCCTATGGCTATGAGGTCGCCACGCGCGCGGGCATCGCCTTGCATGCCCAGAGCCCCGATTACCATACGTCGGGGGCCTGGAATGCGCTGGGCGTGGCCGCAGTGACTGCCCGCCTGCGCGGCTTTGATCGTGAGACGTTGCACCACGCGTTGGGCATCGCCGAGTTCTATGGGCCGCGTAGCCAGATGATGCGCTGCATCGATCATCCCACCATGCTTAAGGATGGCTCCGGCTGGGGCGCGATGACCGGCATCTCGGCGGCGCTGCTGGCGGAAGATGGTTTTACCGGAGCGCCGGCATTGACGGTCACGTCGCCGGAGGTCGCTGCGCTGTGGCAGGACCTCGGTCAGCGTCATTATCTGTTCGAGCAGTACTTCAAGGCCTATCCAGTGTGTCGCTGGGCGCAGCCGGCAGTGGAGGCGGTACTGTCATTGGCAGATGCCGTGGCTGAGCCCGACGACATCATGCGTATCGAGATCATCACCTTCCATGAGGGCAAGCGGCTGCATGTCATGCACCCTGTCACCACGGAGCAAGCGCAATACAGCCTGCCGTGGTCGGTCGCCTGTGCTCTGGGGCGGGGCAGCGTGGATGTGGAGGGCGTCTGCGAGGCCCTTGACGATGCCGGCCTCAAGGCGCTGGCGAGCAAGGTGGTCATCGAGGAGGATGCTGCATTCAATGCCCGTTTCCCTGCCGAGCGCTGGGCTCGTGCGCGAATCGTGCTGAAAAGTGGTGAGGTGCTGGAAAGCGCAGACCATGAGGCATTGGGCAATCCGGACAAGCCGCTGACGGATGCTCAGGTGCTGGCCAAGTATCAGGCCCTGGCGGAGCCGGTGCTGGGAGACCGCGCGGCCAGGTTGCGTGATGTCGTGATGGACCTGGAGTCACACTCGGTCTCCGAGCTGCTGGCGCTTCTAGGCGCACCGGCTTGAATCTGGCGGCTGCGGCTGACATTCTGCGCGGCGCTTGATTCTCATTGGCCTGCTTCCTGGCCCTGGCCCTGGCCCTGGCCTTTCGCCTGGTTTTCTACCTGGCTCTGACCCTGACCCTGGCTTCTGCTGTTCGTTGCCTTCTCTTTTCATTACCGAGACATGCCCATGCACCATCAAGATCACCTGCGCTTTGGCGCGGCCCAGATCAACGCCACCCTCGGCGATATTGAGGCCAACCTGGAACGTCATCTCGACATCATCCATCAGGCGCGGGATGTCGATCTGGACCTGCTGGTCTTCCCGGAGCTGTCGCTGACGGGCTATGGCATGGGCAGCCGGGTCATCGATCTGGCCTTTCCGCCGCATGACCCGCGCTTGCTGATGCTCGCGCGTGCCGCGGGCGACATGCAGCTGGTGGTGGGCTTTGTCGAGGAGGCCAGTCCGGGGGAGTACTACAACGCCCTGGCGATTCTGCAGCACGGCGCGCTGCAGGCCGTGCATCGCAAGCTGAACCTGCCGACCTACGGCGGGCTGGAGGAGGGCAAGTTGTTCACCCACGGCAGCGACCTGACCCAGAACGATGTGCGTGAAGGCTGGTCGGCCACCTCACTGATCTGCGCGGACCTGTGGAATCCGGGCCTGGTGCACGCCGCCATGCTCGCGCGTCCCACCGTGCTGTGTGCGCCGATCAATTCGGCCTCGGGCATCGTCAGCGATGATTTCTCCAACGAGCAGAACTGGGCGATCAACCTTCAGTTCTACGCCATGACCTACGGCACGCCGGTCATCATGGCCAATCGCTTCGGGCCGGAAGGCGGCAGTCATTTCTGGGGCGGGTCGCGAATTCTTGGCCCGCGCGGGGAAACGCTGGCCCAGGCGGAAGACCGCGAGATGCTGATACATGCCGAGCTGTCGCGGACCGCGATCGCCAAGGCCCGTTTCGAGCTGCCGACGCACCGTGACGCCGACACGCCGCTGGTCCGTGATCTGATGTTGGGCTATCGCTGAGCGACTGGTGTTGAGCAACAGGCGCTGAGCGGCAGGTGTTGATCAACAGGAGCTGAGCAAGCCCAGCAGCAAGATATAAGCCTGTCGAACAACAAGACGCCCGCGCCAGAATTCTGGCGCGGGCGTCTTGTTTGCGGTCTTGTTTACGTTTTCGGCAATGCGGCTCAGGACGGGAAGCTGAACGGCTTCTTGGGAGCCCTAAAATGGAATGGATACCGGAAATTAGTTATCCCGGTATTGCTGCGGCTAAGCTACCTGTCACTGCTTACATGATTGGCTATTACAGTCGACTCAGGCCGCACCAGCATAACAATCTATCGCCGCCGAATGCGGCGGGAAAGAATTACTGGAATGTTCAAAGCTCTGTAGCCAAAGATACTTGAACACTACAATCACCAGTCATGAGAGTTAAGTGGATAACGGCGTGATTGTTGCTGTCTCGGATAATATCTCGAGGCGGTAAAATATCGTTAGGCTGCCATGATTGATTTTTCCATAATTAGCCTCACCCGAGCAAGCCATAGCTCGCTCGGGCCAGAAGCTCAGACGGCACTTTTTGGTGTTGGGTAGCGACGATTAGCGCGACCTGCCTTGACGACCTGGCCGGGCATCTCGTGGCCTAGCAAAGTTGGTAGCGTTTGGGCGACTTTTATCAAGGCTTCTAGATCGACTCCGGTATCTACCCCCATCTCCTCGAACATGTGAACTAGGTCCTCGGTACAGACGTTGCCGCTGGCGCCCGGCGCGAAAGGGCAGCCTCCCAGGCCGCCTAGCGCGGCATCGAAATGAACTACACCCACTTGCCACCCGGCCAATGCATTGGCCAGCCCCATACCTCGAGTGTTGTGTAGATGTAACGTCAAGCGGAGTTCCGAGTGGTGTGTCAGCACATGTTTGCACAGGTTGCTCACCTGGCTCGGATTAGCCATGCCGGTAGTGTCGCATAAGCTGATGCCGTCGACGCCCAGTCCACCGAGCCGCTCGACGATGCCCAGTATCTTGGCCTCGGCCACTGGTCCTTCGAAGGGACAGCCGAACGCAGTGGAGATAGAGGCGTTGAAGATCGTCGCGGGGGCGCGTGCTCGAACGTGAGCTATCACTCCCTCCAAGCGTTCCAGTGACTGCCAAGGCGTCATGCGCAGGTTAGCCAGGCCGTGGCTGTCACTGGCTGATAGCACTAGGTTGTATTCGTCGGCACCGCTTTCCAGAGCGCGTTCGGCACCGCGCTGGTTCGGTACCAATGCTACGTAGCGTACCCCTTTGTGACGGTGAATCCCGGCCAACACGTCGGATGCGTCCGCAAGGCTGGGAATAGCTTTCGATGATGTGAAAGAGGTTGTCTCAATGGCGGCCACGCCCGTGGCCGATATCGCATCGATAAGTGCTACTTTTTCCGTAGTCGGTACGAAAACGGGTTCGATCTGCAGGCCGTCGCGGGGAGCTACCTCATTGATGTAAATGCGCTCGTTCATGACTTCTCCCCCATACTGCTTTCATACAGCACACCACGCTCAAACAGCGCGCGCTGGGTGTCGCTATCGATACCCAGTTCGTCGAGTATCGTTCGCGTGTGCTGTCCCAACTGCGGGCCGCCGCCACCGACGCGGCCGGGCGTGCGACTCAGTCGTGGCAACACCCCCGGCACCTTCAAACGTCTACCACTCTCGGTGGTGATGGTTTCGATCATCTCCCGTGCCTGATAGTGAGGATCCTCGACAATATCCCGGGCGGTATAGGGGTAGCCGGAGGGAACGCTGGCCGCTTCCAGCACTTCCAGTACGTGGTCGCGTTCGTGCTGGGCGGTCCATTCGCCAATAGCGGTATCAATGCGTTCGGCGTCTCTCGAACGGCCATCGTTATGCGCCAGTGCGGCTTCTTCAGCAAGGTCGTCTCGCCCTATCGCCTGCATCAGTCGCTTGTAGATGCTGTCGCCGTTACCAGCAATCAACACGTGTTCACCGTCACGGCAGAGGTAGGAGTTCGATGGTGTGATCCCGGGCAGAGCACTGCCACTGGGCTCTCGTATGATGCCCGCGCCGTCATATTCGGGAACCAGGCTCTCCATCATGGCGAATACTGACTCGTAGAGTGCAACATCGATGTACTGCCCGCAGTCGCTGTGGTTACGCTCCTGCAGTGCTAACAGGGCGCCGATGACGCCGTACAGCGCCGAAAGCGAATCGCCCAAGCTGACGCCGACCCGCACCGAGGGTTCGTCAGGGTGCCCAGTGAGGTAACGCAGCCCCCCCATCGCCTCACCTATGACGCCGAAGCCGGGGCGGTCCCGGTAGGGCCCGGTCTGACCGTAGCCCGAGATTCGAACCATGATTAGTGCCGGATTCAGTTCGCTGAGCGCCTCCCAGCCCAACCCCCATTTTTCCAGCGTGCCGGGGCGGAAGTTTTCCACCACGATATCTGCCTCGGTGGCTAGCTGACGCACGATCTCCTGACCATCTTCGCTTTTCAGGTCTAGTGATAGCGAGCGCTTATTACGCGTTTGAACGTGCCACCACAGTGAGGTTCCCTCTTCGAGGACACGCCAGCGCCGCAATGGATCCCCGCTAAAGGGTGGCTCTATCTTGATGACATCAGCGCCAAACTCGCCTAGAAGTTTGGTTGCAAAAGGGCCAGCAATTAGCTGGCCAAGCTCCAGTACCTTCAGGCCGGAAAGTGCCGGATGATGGTCGGTATTAGTCATTGCAGTTCTCCCGAGGGTGTACTGTCTTTGAGCATGACCCAGGGTCGTGCGATGCAACAATTGGAGTTTGACCAAGGAAGATTTCGCAAACGACGAAGACGCATGCAAAATAGCGATCCCATCTTCATTGCCTAGATAGCAACGCTGACCATTACTGGAGAGCACCATGAAACGTCTCGACTTCGTTACCTTGCGGTTGTTCGTGGCAATCGCCGACGAGCGCAGCTTGACGCGCGCAGCAGAGCGCGAACACCTGGCACTGGCAGCTGTCAGCAAGCGCATTAGCGACCTAGAATATCAGCTCGGTATCTCTCTGCTCTATCGCCGGTCGCGAGGTATCGAGTTGACCGCCGCCGGGCATGCCTTTCTTCATCACGCTCGCCAAATGCTGGATGGTCTCCTTAGGCTGAACGCTGATATGAGTGAGTACAGCATAGGTATTAAGGGACACATTCGCCTGCACGCTAATACCTCCTCGATTATCGAGTTTCTTCCCGACGACCTGAGCGTATTCATGGAGCGCTTCCCTCAGATTCGTATCGACCTACGAGAGCGCGTTAGCCAAGAAATCGTTGGCGCGGTGCGCGACGGTCTCACCGATATTGGTCTCTATGCCGGCCATGTGCCTGCAGAGGGGCTCGATACGCGGCTATGGCGACGTGATCGTTTGGTACTGGTCACGCCCGCCGATCATCCGCTGGCCGTTCGAGGCAATGTAGCTTTGGCCGAGACACTTGATAACGACTTTATTGGTCTAGAGCAGGATACCTCTCTGCAGAGCCTTCTGCAGTGCGGCTCGCAGGGGCTCGACCGACCGTTGAGAATGCGCATTCAAGTGCGCAGCTTCGAAGGGATTTGTCGCATGATCGACCGTGGTATGGGCGTCGGAATTCTGCCTGAGCGAGCTGTGGAAGCGGTGCGCCACGGGCTGGCCTTGTCTATCGTGCCATTGATCGATGACTGGGCGGTACGCGAGCTGCATCTTGCGGTGCGCAATGTCGAAGACCTACCGGTAATCGCTCGCCAGTTGGTTGAACACCTAATGCTTTGCGCCAATGCGAGAAGGGAAGCATCTGATGATGATTAGACCATCGTATCGAATTTACGACCATGGTTCTAACTCTTCGTGATCGACGAAGTCTTGCTAGCTCAAACATTGATATCCAGCCTGCCGAGCTACTGGATAGAGTCTCTCCTGACTGTGCAGCAGTAAATCTGGGATAGTGCTCCCCTATAGAGGAGGATGACATGAACAAAATAACCGAGCCGGTGCATAATCGCCGTGTCTGGATCGGCTTTGCGTTGCTATTTATGCTTATAAATCCATGGTATTTCCCTAATGGTATGACCACGCCATTAGTCCTGGGTGTCCCACTTTGGGCTCTTATTGTGTTGGCGGCTTCACTATTAATGTCGATCTTTATCACTTGGGTAGTGATGACTCAGTGGCATACCGACAGTGATGAGCTCTACGGCGGCGCTCATGAGCGCCAACAAGAGGAGGAATAAATCATGGAAGTCGAACTGGCATTCAGTGGTTGGTCGGGGGTACTGGTCCTAGCGTTATATGGCGCACTAATGCTCGCTGTGGGACTCTATGCCTTCATACGTAATCGCGGCATGAGAGAAAGCTTGGACGAATACTATCTCGGTGGCCGTGGATTGGGTGTGATGGTGTTATTTTTCACCTTCTTTGCTACCCAATATAGTGGAAATACGGTTGTTGGCTATCCGCCCACCTCCTACCGGCTGGGGTATCAATATCTCGTTTCGGTTCCATTTTTTATCATGATCATTATGATCTACCTGTTTTTTGCGCCGCGCCTTTATGCTCTTGGTCGACGTTTCAATCTGCTCACGCCAGTGGATTGGATTGCACTTCGATTTCGCTCGCGCCGAGTCGCAATCTTGGCCGCCTTACTGATGCTCTACGGCTTGGCTAATTATCTGCTTGAGCAATTCGTGGCCATTGGTCAGGGCGTAGCGGGTCTCACCGGCGGCACTATTCCTTACCAGGTGGGAGTTGTCTTCTTCATTATCATCATGGTTGCCTACAGCTGGCTGGGCGGCATGCGCTCCGTCGCCTGGACCGATACTATCCAGGGACTGGCGCTACTATTTGGCGTCTTCACGCTGTTGTTTGGTTCGCTCTACTACTTCGGAGGCCTCGGTAGCGCCGCCGAGCAGATGCAGGCCACCTCTCCCGAAAAGCTCTCGCCGCCCGAGGGGCCTGCGCTCACGCGCTGGTTTAGTCTGCTCATACTGGTAGGCATCGGGGCAGCCATCTACCCCCATGCTGTGCAGCGTATATTCGCCGCTAAAAGCGAAGCGACCCTCAAGCGCTCTTTAATTCGCATGGCTTATATGCCGTTTTTTACTGCCGGTGTGGTGTTCATGATCGGTATCATCGGTATCGCCGCCTTCCCTGGGTTGACTACCGCTGAATCTGAGCAATTGGTGGGGTTCATGGCCAATGCGCTCGCCAACCAGAATTCCTTCTTTTACTGGGCCATGGTGCTACTTTTCGGCGGTGTAATCGCGGCGATAGTTTCGACCGCCGACTCGGTACTTTTGACCTTTTCTTCGATCGTCTCCAACGACCTCTATGGACGCTACATTCGACCCGATTCCAGCGAATACCAAAAGGTACTGGTAGGAAAGCTGGTGGGCCTGGTGGCCGTAGTTATTCTGGTCCTGATCGCCTGGTACCCACCCGCGACTCTCTATCAGATCTTTGTGATCAAGTTTGAACTGTTGATCCAGACCGCACCCGCGTTGATTCTGGGGCTCTACTGGGCGCGTCTCAACGAGCGTGCGGTGTTCATAGGCATGTTGGTAGGGGCGATACTGGCTGCCGGTTTTACTTTCATCGGGCTGCGTCCATTAGGTATCTACAGTGGCCTTTGGGGGCTGGCGCTCAACCTGACGATTTGTGTAATTGGCACCCTGTTGTCAGCGGCCTCGGAAGAGAAGCGCGAGCATGCACGTGAAGTCATTGGTTTTCGCTACTGACTCGCTTTCCGGCATTCATTCAATCGTGATACCAACACGCGGAAGACAACATGTCTCGTACTCTGACACGCATATTGATTGATGAGCGTCTCGTGGTGGGAACACCGGTACCATGTGAAGAGATCGCTTTGCGCATTGACTAGGCACTATATACAGGATGTGCTGGGTAGCGTGGTGATGCTCGAATTAGAGGCAATGGGGGTAGAGCGTGTGATCACTGCGCCCAGTGTCTAGTTAATCGATCATGATGTTGCCCAGTGACCATGAACACCAACCTAAGCGATCATTCGGGTCTCGAAGGCCGCTTGGCTGATCATCCCGATGGCACTGTGCCGCCGATGCCGGCCGTAGTCCAATTCAATATACTCGCATATCTGCCGCTGCATGGCTGCCTGGATATTGAATCGTTCGCCGTGGATCGACCCGGCCTTGAGGCTGTGGAAGAAGCTCTCGGCAAAGGCATTATCATAACTATTCCCCTTGTCGCTCATGCTGCATGGGATATCGTGTCGCGTCAGCGGCGACTGAATAGAGGGTCGAGCAGTACTGGCTGCCGAGATCTGAGTGGACAATCACATCTTTAGACTCATAGGCCCATCTTCAGGGCGTCACCGACCAAGCCGGCGGTCATCCGTTCACTCATCGCTGAGTCGGTGAGTAAAGATCGTTCAATAGCCAAGTAAAGCTAGCTTTCGCCGCTCGCCAAGTAGGTGTTGTCGCGGGCCTATTTCTGCTTTGGGGCCGTTGTTGTTAAGTTCTATTTCAGCAAATTGGACGCTACCGGCAGTGTGTGGCGTGAGTTCGTGGTGGCCTTGTGCTTCCGCGTCGCCTTGCCGCTGGAGACTGGCAGCGACGGCTTTGCGGTTTACCTGCAGTCCCTCGTCACACAGATCTAAGGCCAATTTGGGGGTGTCTGAGGGCCTCTACCCGTGGTGGTAGGCCTGGTCCCACTCGCTGATCAATAACGGTCTGCCGGCATCGCCCTCTACACGGTTTACCGCCACGCTGTCGCCAAGCGTAGTAGCCACTGCGAGCAACGATTAGAATGGCGCACATGCGCTGAATACTGAATGCCTGATGAAAGCGTACTTCACTTCAGGTTTTTGGCGAAGTACGCCGCGGATTTTTTGCGATTTTAAGCTCTTCTGACTTCTCGGTCAGTTAACGTTTAAGGCGAGTATTCTCGTCGGCTAGTGCCTGCTCTCGGGCCGAGGCACTTTGCTGCTGTTTAGCCTTGACGCGCCACTGTTAGAGTTGCTGGGCTGCAGACCCAACTTTCGGACGGCGGCACTGATAGCGATACGGTCGGTGAGTGCCAGGGACTCATCCTACTAGGCTTGAGAGTAACGGTACGGATCTTCTTGCCTTGCTATGGGTTACCTTGTTCAGTGTACTTCCTTGACGGAGTGTCGACTGTTGCTGGGCAAGATCAATTCGGCCTCGGGCATCGTCAGCGATGATTTCTCCAACGAGCAGAACTGGGCGATCAACCTTCAGTTCTACGCCATGACCTACGGCACGCCGGTCATCATGGCCAATCGCTTCGGGCCGGAAGGCGGCAGTCATTTCTGGGGCGGGTCGCGAATTCTTGGCCCGCGCGGGGAAACGCTGGCTCAGGCGGAAGACCGCGAGATGCTGATACATGCCGAGCTGTCGCGGACCGCGATCGCCAAGGCCCGATTCGAGCTGCCGACACACCGCGACGCCGATACGCCGCTGGTGCGTGACCTGATGCTGGGCTATCGCTGAGCGACAGGTGTTGAGCAATTAAGCCTGTCGAACAACAAGACGCCCGCGCCAGAATTCTGGCGCGGGCGTCTTGTTTGCGGTCTAGTTTACGTTTTCAGCAATTCGGCTCAGGACGGGAAGCTGAACTGGGCGGCTTCCTGAGCACTGCGCTCAGGCCAGCGCTGGGACACGCTCTTGCGCCGGGTATAGAAGCGCACGGCGTCGGGGCCATAGGCGTGCAGGTCACCGAACAGCGAGTCCTTCCAGCCGCCGAAGCTATGGAAGGCTACCGGTACCGGCAAGGGCACGTTGATGCCGACCATGCCGACCTCGATCTGGTCGGCGAAGCGGCGTCCGGCCTCGCCATCGCGGGTGAAGAGGCAGGTGCCGTTGCCGTACTGGTGATCATTGATCAGCGCGATGGCGTCTTCGAAGCTTGCCACGCGCACCACACAGAGTACCGGGCCGAAGATCTCGTCACGATAGATGCTCATGTCCGGCGTGACGCGATCGAACAGCGTGGCGCCCATGAAGAAGCCGGGCGAGCTCTCGACCAGCGGGTGAGTGCGGCCATCCACGATCAGCTGGGCGCCAGCGCTGGCGCCTGCCTCGATATAGCCGGCGACCTTGTCGCGCTGCGAGGCATTGATCAGGGCGCCCATGTCGTGACCGGGTTCGGTACCCGGGCCGATGCTCATGGCGCGGGCCTGAGGCGCGAGGCGTTCGATCAGGGCATCCGCGGTTTCATCCCCCACGCAGACGGCCACCGAGATGGCCATGCAGCGCTCGCCTGCGCTGCCGAAGGCGGCCCCGATCAAGGTGCTGGCGGCATTGTCGAGATCGGCGTCCGGCAATACCACGGCGTGATTCTTGGCGCCCCCCAGCGCCTGGATCCGCTTGCCCTGACGAGTGCCACCTTCGTAGAGGCTCCGCGCCACGGGCGTCGAGCCGACGAAGCTCATCGCCTTGACTTCCGGGGCCGCGATCAGCGCCTCGACGGCTTCACGATCACCATGCACCACGCTGAAGAGCCCTGCGGGCAGTCCGGCTTCTTGCAGCAGGTGGGCCATCTTGTTGGCTGCCGACGGACTCTGCTCCGACGGCTTGAGGATGAAGGCGTTGCCGCAGGCCAGCGCCATGGGGAACATCCAGAGCGGCACCATGGCCGGGAAGTTGAACGGCGTGACACCGGCCACGATGCCCAGCGGTTGATGGTTGGACCAGGTGTCGATGCTCGGCCCGGCATTGTGGGAATACTCGCCCTTGAGCAGCTCCGGCACGCCGCAGGCATATTCGACGTTCTCGATGCCGCGCTTGAGTTCGCCCATGGCGTCGTCGAGCACCTTGCCGTGCTCTTCACTGATCAGGGCGCAGATTTCCTGAGCATCCCGTTCCAGCAATGTCTTGAAGCGATACATGACCTGAGCGCGCTTGGCGGGCGGCATGGCGCGCCAGGCGGGCAGGGCACCCCTGGCGGTCTCTATCGCGCGTTGCACGATGGCGGCATCGGCCAGTGGCAGGCGGCGCACGGCTTGCGCGGTGGCCGGATTGAGCACATCCAGGGTGCGTTCGCCAGTCACGGCGTCACCGCCAATCAGGTGAGTCAGGGTATCCATCGGTCAGTTTTCAGCCTTGTGTTCAGTCGCAGAGAATGTGGCAGGGAAAGTCGCTGTCTTGAGCTGAGGTTGCTGTGAGCCTGGAATGACCAGTGCTCAGAATTGACGCCCCAGCAGTGCCTCATCGAAGGGATAGCGCGAGATCTTCTCGATGCCGGTCTCGGTGATCAGCACCTCTTCCTCCAGCTTGACGCCATCGGCCGCGCCGACTTCGCCGATATAGCTTTCCACCGAGACGACCATGCCGGGTTCCAGCACGCCATCCTTGGAGAAGCGATCAAAGTCCATGTGGTGCGCGACCAGTGGCGTCTCGCCATGCATGCCGACGCCGTGGATGATCGAGGGGTAACGGCGGTCGAGGAAACGCTCGGGAATCTTCCAGGCGCTCTCGGCGATCTCGCGATAGCTGATGCCGGGCTTGAGGATCGACATGTTGTGGTGCACCTGCTCGTGCGCCATCTGGTACAGACTCTGCTGATAGGCGGTCGGTCGGCCCGGTCCGACATGGAAGGTGCGTGAGAAGTCGGAGTAGTAGCCGTGGCAGCCGATGGTGTCGGTATCCAGCGCGACCAGCTCGCCGGGGCGTATCACGCGGTCGCTGGCCTCGTTGAACCACGGATTGGTGCGCGGCCCGGACGACAGCAGGCGCGTCTCGATGAACTCACCGCCCTGGCGGATGACATCGCCGTACATGATGGCGAACAGCTCATTCTCGGTGACGCCGGGCTTGATGGCGGCTTCCACGGCGGCAACTGCGGCCTCGCTTCCGGCCATCGACTGGGCCAGACAGGCAATTTCCTCAGGCGTCTTGAGGCGACGGCAGTGCAGGGTGTCCTGCATGCAGTCGAAGACTTCCAGCCCCTGCGCTTCCAGCGAGCGCGCCAGATTCAGGGTGCAGCGGTCCAGCCCGACCTTGCGATTGCCGCCACCATGTTCCTCGACCAGCTGGGCAATCTCGATGCCGAACGGGTCGCTCGAGAGGTTGTCGCGCTGGTTGACGGCGGACCACACCACCTTGGACGTGCGCGCCTCATCGATGGTTTCAAGCCAGGTCGAGACGTGGGCGCTGCCGGGGTATTCGAACAGGATCACCGGCCCCTCGAGGGGCACGTAGATGTAGCGGGTGGAGTTGCGCAGGAAGTAGCCGAACATGTTGCGCGAGCCGGTGGCATAGCGCTGGTTGTTGGGATCAAACAGCACCACGGCGGCGTAGCCCTTCTCCGCCATCATGGCGCGCAGGCGAGCCAGACGACCGCCGCGCAGCTGCACAGGGTCAAAGGCTGTGGGAATGCTGTCGCCATTGGCCATTGGCGCGGACGGCACGATCGGGAAGCTTGCGGGTTCACTGTCGGTCAGGCGTTCAAAGTCGACGATGCTCATGGTTGGTCTCGGCTCACGGTCTGGTGAAAAGGTCAGGAAAGGCGCTGGAAAAAAGGACTGGCACAGGCGCTGGTACAAGAACTGGTAGAGGACAGGGCGCGCCGGGCTCGGGCATGTCAGTCCGCCAGGTTGTCGCTGCGCTGCATGCCTTCCTTGAGCAGGCGCTCGTGGATAGGCGCCATGCGGCCGAAGATTCGCTGGGCGCGCTCAGGGCGACCGATGAAGCCGGGCTCCTTGGCGTACGCGAAGATCACGGTATGGCGTTCTCGCTCACCGCGAACCGGGGTGACGCGATGCAGGGAGTAGCGACCGAAGAAGATCTGCAGGTCGCCCGGCTTCAGATCGATGGCGGTCAGGCGCGAGCGGTCTCCGTCGAGCACCTTCTCGACGCCCTCGAAGTTCTCGCCCTCAGGGCTGCGGATTCCGGCGGCGTATTCGAAGCGGCCACCCGCATCGGACTTGCGGGTCATCATGGTGACGATGAATTCGTTGGTGTCGTAGTGCCAGGGATGCTGGCAGCCATCGCGCAGCACGTTGACGACCAGATCCGCGAGCGGGTCGGCATATTGGTGAATGTCGTCCATGCCGACGACGCTGGCGATGAAGTCCTGGAAATCGGGATGCGAGTAGACCTGGCGAATCAAGGTGTCCGAGCCGATGCGGTCACCCGCCACGAAACCGTTGGTGCGATCACCGAAGCGATTGCGCGGATGTGATGCGGGCAGTGAGTCATCACCGTCGCTGTTGTAGGGGTTGGTGACGGTCTGGTTGTAGTGCGCCAGCGGTGAAAGACGCTCCGTTTCCTGCTCCAGTCGGGCCAGCGCCTCCTGCGGCACGAAGCCCTCCAGCACGACGCAGCCATCCTGCGCGAGCTGTTCACGACATTGGCGCATCAGTTCGCGACCCCGCGCTTCTGTCAGCCGATGGATGGGATAGTGTTCAAGATCTATCAGCCCATCGAGAGAGGTATCACTGTCCTGCTGCTGGATTGCGTTCATGCCCGGCCTCCTGTTCCCTGATCGCTAAATAACGTAGGAATAGGTTAGAGGGCGTGTTTTGATAATAGAAATGAATGGTCAAGATCAAATGCATTGCGAGGGCTCATAGATCATGGATACCGACCTGCTTCGTGCCTTTGTCACGGTGGCCGAATGTGAAGGGTTCAGCGCCGCCGGCAAGGTGCTGCATCGCACCCAGTCTGCCGTCAGCCTGCAGATCAAGCGGCTGGAGGATCAGATGGGCGGGGCGCTGCTGTCCCGCACCAGCCGTCGGGTAGAACTCACGGCATCGGGAGGGCGATTGCTGCCCTATGCGCGGCACATTCTCAAGCTGCAGGATGAGGCACGGCAGGTGCTCGGGGTCGACCGTAAGAATGAGCTCATCCGGCTGGGCACGTCGGAAGAACAGGCCAGTACCTACCTGCCCGAATTGCTGTCACGCTTCGCCGCGGATCACCCCGAAGTGCGCCTGGAGGTGACCTGCAAGATCAGCGCCTCGCTGGTGCATGATTTTCAGGAAGGCTTGCTGGACGCCGTGCTGGTGGTGCGTCACGGGCCGACCCAGACCGGGCGGCTGTTGGGGCGCGAGCGCATGGTGTGGGTGGTCGCCGAGGACCAATCGCTTGCAGACTGGGAGGTACTGCCGCTCGCGCTCAATCCGGAAGGCTGCATCTTCCGCGCGCATGCCTTCGCCGCCTTGGGGCGGGATGACCGACAGTGGGATGTGCGTTACTCGAGCCAGTCGCCGACAGGCATCAATCTACCGGTGAAGGCCGGACTGGCACTGACCGTCAAGACCCCGCGCAGCGTGCCCTCCGGCTGTCGAATCGTCGGCGATGACGAAGGCTTGCCGCCGCTTGGCCATGTGGAAATCGAGCTTCATCGCTCGCCGGGCCATGTCAGCGATGCGCTGAGTGACTTCTGCGATCACCTGGAAGCCATCGTCACCGGCAAGGGCAAGCTTGAGGAAGTCGGGGCGCTGGAGGCGAGCGCTGAGGTTGGCACTGAGGTCAGCCCTGAGGTTGGCGCCGATTCAGATGTCGCGACAGCGCGTGAGGCAGCGACCGCTGGTTGAGCAGTCAGCTTGTGCCGATGACTCACTTTTCGAACATCTTGCCGGCGGGAAATACCGACTCTCGGGGAAGATTGATCTGTCGCAATGAGAGACGATGCGGTCATATGAACTACATGAAAACATGAGTCGTATACGCGAAAATGAAAACGATACGGGCACCCTGATCAGGGTGCCCGTATCGTTTTCATGCCAGTAGCATTGTCATTGAAAGACGCTTGATGGAGTCGCGAATATCAGGTGCGTCCTGCCAGTGGTGCCGAGGGAGATTGCGCACCCGATACCGGTTGCTGTGAGGCATCATCGACCGGCTCATTCATCATGTGTCCCCCCGGGATATTGGCCAGATTGAGGGTGGCATCGACCTGGCTGAGGAACAGCAGGTGGCGCTGATATTCATTCAGCACGTCATGGATCACCTGATTGCGTGTGAAGCCATTGAGGTCCTGACCGATGCCGCCTTCGGCGAGATGCACATCCAGGCGCAGGTAGTAGTCATCGTCCGCAGGCAGGAAGCTGGGAGTCCGCATGCGGCATGGGCGCACCTGATACAGGAAGCTGGGGGCACCGGGGAAATCGACCTGCAGCGTCGGGCAGCCACCCTCTATTTCTTCACTGTCGCGCTCCGTGACCGAGGCCTGATGGCCATGAGCCTGCAGCTCGCTGGCCAGCTGCTGCAATGCCGGGCGTACCGAATGCTTGAGCAGGCTGGCAGCACCATGTCGTGTCGAGCCATCCAATGTCCGTGATAGCCGCTCACGCCAGTCACTGTCTTCACCGCTGACGATGGACACCATCTGGCGCGCTTCGGCCTTGTCGCTTTCGATGCTCAGCGCGCGGTACATGCTGATCATCACCAGGAAAATGACCGCAGAGAATGGCAGAGCCGTGATCACGGCAACGCTTTGCAGTGTCTGCAGGCCACCGGCCATCAATAGCGCAATGGTGATCACGCCGATGACAACGGACCAGAAGATGCGCAGCCGGATGGGGGCATCGTGGTTCACGTCACGCAGCACATAGGTGAAATTGGAGAGTACCAGGGCACCGGAATCGGCAGAGGTCACGAAGAACACGATGCTCAGAAGTGTCAGAAGGCTGGCGGTAAAGCCCACGCCGGGCAGTTGTTCCAGGAAGGTATAGATGCTGGTCTGCGGCGTATTGAGTGCCTGCTCGCCCAGCTCCACGACACCGGACTGCACCAGCTCGATGGCCGAGTTACCGAAGACGCTCATCATGATCATGATGAAGGACAGCGGGATGAAAAGAGCACCGGCGACGAACTGGCGAATGGTGCGTCCTCGCGAGATACGCGCCAGGAACAGGCCGACGAACGGTGCCCAGGAAATCCAGAAGCCCCAGAAGAAGACGGTCCAGCTATTGAACCAGGGCTGCTTGTCGGGGGCATAGGCGTAGGTTTCAAAACTCAGGCCGAGATAGGCGCTGGCATAGTCGCCGACATTGGTCACCAGTGCATTGAGCAGGTGCAGCGTGGGGCCCTGGAGCATCACGAACAGTACCAGCCCTCCGACCAGCAGCAGGTTCAGTTCCGATAGCCTGCGGATGCCTTTCTCTACGCCGGAGATCACCGAAAGCGTGCCCAGTACGATCACCATGATGATGATCAGAAGTTGCGAGACCAGCCCTTCACCGACACCGAACAGATAGTTCAGACCGTAGTTCATCTGCATTACACCAATCCCGAGGGCGGTGGCGATGCCGAACACGGTGGCCAGAACGGCGGTGATGTCCACCGCGTTGCCGATGGGGCCATAGATGCGCTTGCCGAGCAGCGGGAAGAGTGTCGAGCGGATGGCCAGCGGCAGTCGATGGCGATAGCTGAAATAGGCCAGTGCCATGCCCATCACCACGAAGACGCCCCAGCCGGAAATGCCCCAGTGCATGAAGGTCTGCACGATGGCACGGCGCTGCATCTCTTCGCTGGTCCCGGGGCCGCCTGGCGGTGTCAGGAAGTGTGAGAGTGGTTCGGAGACCACGAAGAACAGAATGGCGCCACCGATACCTGCCGCGAACAGCATGGCCGACCAGGAAAGCGTCGAGAATTCTGGTCGTGAGTGGTCTGGCCCCAGTCGAATGCGGCCGAAGCGGGACAAGCCGATAGCGACCACGAACACGACATAGAGTGTGACGGCCAGCATGTAGTACCAGCCGAAGGTGTTGCCGATCCAGTCCAGGCAATGCTTGAAGAAGGCGGTGGCCTGTTCCGTGAAGCCCATTGAGTAGACCACGAGCAGCACGATGGCGATCAGAGAGTAGCGAAAGACCGCATGATTCAGGTGGCTACCCGAGTCTGTCTGGGGCGCATCATGCGCGACATGATGCGCTGCATCCTTTGGTGTCATGCTCAAGCTCCCGAAGAAAATGAACGAGGTGGGTGAGTTGCCAGCAGCGTGGCTTGGCCATCAGCAGGCAGGGGCTTCGGGGAAGCGTGAACGGCGCTCAAGGTCATCGAGATCAATGGTATTGCGCATGTACTGAGTGCTGGCATCGAATTGTGGGTCGTGATCCCAGGCGGTGGTCTTGCCCCTGGACAGGGCACGTGACACCAGACGCCGACGGCGCTGGCTGGCCAGGACCCCTTCATGGAGTTGCGGCATGTCCCAGCGCTCGGCGACCTCCGCGCGCAGCTCTGCCATGAGCTCGGCATGCAGGGGGGAGTCGGCGAGATTCTCCACTTCCAGCGGGTCACGAGACAGGTCGTAGAGCTGGTCAGGGTCGGCGGGAGAGTGGATGAACTTGTAGGAGTCGCGACGGATCATGATCAGCGGAGCCACCGCGCCTTCGCCCATGTACTCACCGATGACCTCGTCATGGCCTTCCTTGCCTTCAAGGTGTGGCACGAGGCTGCGGCCATCCAGCGGTGCGGCGTAGTCTGGTGGTGTGCCGTGGCCGGCCAGCTCGGCGAAGGTAGGCAGCAGATCCATGGTCGAGACACAGGCGCTGACCCGCGCGGGGCTGAAGTGGCTGGGGGCATGCACGATCATCGGCACACGGGCGGAATTCTCGAACCAGCTCATCTTGTACCAGAGGCCACGCTCTCCCAGCATGTCGCCGTGATCGCCCGAGAACACGATGATGGTGTTGTCATCCAGCCCCGTCTCTTCCAGCGTCGCCAGAATGGTGCCGATCTGATCGTCCACGTAGCTGATGGCGCCGTAGTAGGCATGCCGGGCATTGCGGATCTGCGCTTCGTTCACCGTACCTTCCTGCATCTGATAGACGTAACGCAGGCGTTCGGAATGCGGGTCACGTGGCGCGGACTGGTAGGTCAGCGTCGGCATGTCGATATCTTCATGCCGGTAGCGGTCCCAGTATTGCTGAGGGATGGCGTAAGGATCGTGCGGGTGCGTCAGCGAGACAGTCAGGCAGAAGGGCCGCTCATCGGCGCTGCGTGCCTGATCGTAAAGGTAGCGGCGGGCACGGAAGGCGACTTCATCATCGAAGTCCAGCTGGTTGGTGCGCACGGCAGGCCCAGCCTGAATGACCGATGACATGTTGTGATAGTAGGTCGGGCGCTTGTCGAAGTTCTCCCAGTCCACGAACCAGCCATAGTCGGCCGGATAGATATCGGTTGTCAGGCGTTGCTCGAACCCGTGCAGCTGGTCCGGGCCGCAGAAGTGCATCTTGCCGGAGAGAGCAGTCTTGTAGCCGGCATCACGCAGGTAATGAGCGAATGTCGGAATGTCGGCTGCCAGGTCGGCTGCATTGTCGAATCCGCCGATGCGGGAGGGCAGCTGGCCGGTCATCAGCGTGAAGCGTGACGGAGCACAGAGGGGGCTGTTGCAGTAGGCCGCATCGAAGACGACACCCTGGCTTGCCAGGCGCGAAAGATGCGGTGTCTTGACCAGCGGATGACCGTAGAAGGGCAGGCAGGAAGCAGTCATCTGGTCTGCCATGAGAAACAGGATATTGGGCTGTCGAGTCATCTTGAGGCCTCTGGCTTATTATTGGATGTGGGACATGTCGCATCGGGGGTTCAATGCACCGAGCGAGTCTCACTGGTGGCCAATGACCTGTAAACTGGCTGTTTTTTAATTCGAGGTATTAGCAGAGTTTATGGCAAACATCGGCCGGCATGTGTCACCCAATCTATTGCGTGTATTTGAGGTGGCGGCTCGTCATCTGGCGTTCACGCGTGCCGCTCAGGAATTGCGCTCCACCCAGTCCGCCGTGAGTCAGCAGATCAAGGCGCTTGAATCCTCGTTGGGCGTCGCGCTCTTTCGGCGGGTGCATCGCGGGGTGCGTCTGACAGAGGCCGGTGAGGAGCTGTTCAAGGGTGTGACGGAAGGCTTCGATGTCATCGAGCAGAGCATCAATCATATTCAGCACCCGCAGACCTGTGGCCCGCTCAATCTGCTGACGGACTTTGCCTTCGCCAGTGCCTGGTTGATGCCGCACCTTACGGAATTCCGGCGCCTGAATCCGAGCATTGATGTGCGTTTCATGACCAATCAGGGCGTGCTGGATCACTCAATGCAGGAGATGGATGTCGCCATCCTGTTTCGAGGGGCTGATGACCCCCAGCCCCGGCTGTTGCGCGAACGCGTCTTTCCTGTCTGCAGTCCGGCATTCCTGGAGCGGCACGGCCCGATCGAGAGCCTCGAGCAACTCAGCCATTTGCCCCTGCTCACCTTGACGGCCGAACAGGGCCAGGCCTGGATGGATTGGCCGACCTATCTCGCCGCGCAGGGCATTCATGGGGATGGCGGGCAACGCGAACTGACACTGAACAATTACCCATTGCTCTTGCAGGCCGCCGCCGCAGGGCAGGGGGTCGCACTTGGCTGGCAGGGTCTGTGTGAAGAAGCGCTGGCATCGGGCACCCTGATCGCGCTGGAGGAATTTGGGCTGAGTACCGATTGCGGGTATGTATTGATCGACGTAAATCCCGATGAGCACTCTGCGGCCAAACAGGCACTGATGGACTGGATCAAGGCGAGTTTTACAACGCCGGTAGCAGAGGTCTCATGAGAAGTGACGTGGCCCGTGTCGGTATTGATGATTCCTCCAAAGCAGCATGGCCCTCTCGGTAAGGCTACAAGCATTTTTGAAACCCGATCATTCGGCCTCGGCGACGGCGATAATGGATGTGTGGGTTACTATGCCCCAAGCCTTAAACTCTCCGCCACGCAGCGCGATAGGCTAGTGCTCGGGGCCCCCGACAGCAACGCCGGCTGGCCATGCCATTGGCCCAGCTGCTTGCAGGTCAGCTCACTGTCGAGGGCAACCACAATGATGTCGCTCGTCACAGCCACCAGCGATTTGTCATCGCTAAGCAAAACCTAATCATGAATGCTATAGCCCACCATGCTGTCGCCCTTGGCTCGACAGAAGTAGCTGGCGCTGAGGTGAGAGATCAGGTGTTCGGTGAGGCCCAGGACGTGACCAAGTTCCGCATCCGCGTGGATGGAAACCCTGTCCGAACCTCCCCAGCCATCAACGGCAGGGTATAGCAAGAATCGCTATCCGACTGCCCCAGCATTTCGACTCCGCAAGAGGTAGCGTCATCATGTTGGAAGGGCAACGTCTTTCTCTCGATTGCTGTGCAGGCATAAAGTGTCAGAGGGGCGAAGGAGCGAGGTAATAGCGCTCCTGAGAGAAAGAAAGGGCAACACACGGCTTTCCCGGTCCAAGGGAAGCGCTGACACTGAGGAGCGGGCGCTACAGGCGACGATCTGGAGTGAATTCGACCTCTTCGGCACTCTGGGCCAGCACCAGAAAAGCGGGGTGCTCTGGATTAACGAGGTAGTTCGTTTCTCGGGGCGCGACCACACTCGGAACCGCCAGAGCTAGGCTCGACTGTCCCTCAAGGCAGTCGTCACCGATCTCGGCTGTGGAGGGTGGCGCCGGCTCAGCTCGCCAATCTGCTGGCAGAACGTCCTCCGGGAGCTGCATTAGCACCTCCTCCCGGAATGTCACCTCCAGGAGCGCATACTCCTTCAGCAGTTGATTGTCTTCCAGGTGAACCATCACCTCGAGCATGGCCAATGACTCTGTGCTCGCGAGGTACACACAGGCCTTACCTTTGCTGTTCCAGCGCCCGCCGTACAGCCGAGCCCCTTCCCCATCAAAGGCTGTCTTTAGCCACTTCCGCTTAACGAGCCGATAACCGCGCACCACAGTCATGCAAAGACGCCATGCTCAAGCCGGCCGATCAGATCTAGAACGGCTTCGGCGCCAGCAGTGGTAGCCACCATCTCGACCGGTCGACGGCCCCCCAGCCCACGCACGGGGCTGAGCAACCATTCTTTCGCCTTCGCCTTGTCGCCTTCGAACAGGTCCACCGCGCTCTTGTACACCTCGGCGAAACGGTAAAGCCGATCGCCCTCGGCAGGTTTGAAGTAGCCAGTATCGGCACGACGCTTCAGGGTTGCCGGAGGAATGACCACATACCGTGCCAACTCCTTGCTCTCAAGCCCGGAGGCCTCGGTGAGCTTGGTATAGACTTTGTACGAGATGCCGGCACTCAGCGCTTCATGCAGCTTGGCTCCACGCGAGGGAAGACCCAGAGCCCTCCAGAAGTCGTCCTTCCGAGCGGCTGGATTTGGGCGATACTCTTTGATAGCGGCTTGCATAGCTCTCTCCCGTGACTTCATCTGATACCTCTTCAGGGTATCAGATGATTAATTTGACAGCATCTCGTATCGTTTGTCGGCTTCCTGAGGTGGTACTGGCCGTAGGCCAAAACCTGAACAGGCATCAGACAGAAGAACACGAACGCCGCCACCAGCCTCGCCAACGCGATATCGACAAGGGTGCCCGAGCGGATATCAATCTTGTTGTTGGTCATCACCCTGTCATTGCTTCCTGAAGTTTGACGCTATCAATCACAGGCTAGCGGGTTTACGGAGAAGGGGTTGGGCGAGGTTCGGGTGTCCATGGCCTACGCGCCCCCAGTATACCCGCGCGCTGGATGATCTCGGGCACGAAGGCTTCCTGACGGTGCGCCATGATATGCACGCCGCTGACGCCCTCGATCTCCCGTAATTGCTGGATCATCTCGATGCAGATATCACGGCCCTCCGCCTTCTGATCCCGGGCTCCCTTCAAGCGCTTGAGCACGTCATCCGGGATATGCACGCCGGGGACATGGCGACGCATCCATTCGGCGGTGCGTGCCGAGGCCAGTGGGCCGACGCCGGGCAGGATGAAGCATTTCTCCAGCAGGCCCAGATCACGAGCACGATGCATGAAGTCCTGAAAGCGCGGCAGATCGAAGCAGTACTGTGTCTGGATGAACTGGGCGCCGGCAGCAATCTTCTTGGCCAGACGGTGAGGACGAAACGCGAAGGGCGGGGCGAAGGGGTTGGCGGCTGCGCCGAGAAATACCTGGGGCGCTGAGGTCAGTGTTCGCCCGCTGGCAAAGGCGTGCTTGTCACGCAGCCCGGCGACGATTTCCAGCAGTGATAGAGAGTCGAGATCGAACACCGGCTTGGCCTCGGGATGATCCCCGACCTGCACGCCATCCCCGGTCAGACACAGCATGTTGCGGATGCCCAGCGCCGCAGCGCCCAGCACATCGCCCTGGATGGCGATGCGGTTTCTGTCACGACACGAGATCTGCATCACCGTCTCATGGCCTTCGCGGGTCAGCAGGGCGCACATCGCCACGCTCGACATATGGCAGTTGGCACCCGAGCCATCGGTGGCGTTCATGGCATCCACATGGCCGGCAAACAGCTGCGCGCGCGCATGCACCTCCTGTGGATCGGCCGAGTCGGGCGGCGCCAGTTCGGCAGTGACGGCAAACTGACCGCTGCGAAGCACTCGCTCCAGGCGACCGACGTTGCCGTCGCGCTCTGCAGGTGGCAGCTGGGAGCTGCCCGGGATAGTGAGTCTGGAGGTCATTTCAGGCTCTCTCGGCGTTCAGCGGCTTGCCGGGCCACGCGCAGCCAGGATGAGGTGCCCTGCAGGCGATGGTCTACCGGCAACTGCACGATCTGGATCGCGTCGCTGTCCTTCATCCGCTGGCTGCCTTCCCACGCTTCCACCCACACGCAGCGCGTGTCCGGTTCGACTTCACAGCTGCCATTCTGCATGACACCGCCGCAGGGGCCGTTGCGCAGGTGCTTGGGGCAGTTCATTGAGCAGGACATGCCGGTCGAACTCAGAATGCACTGGCCACACATCTGACAGTCAAACAGCAAGCCCTTGCAGGCTTGCTCTAGCCTGGCGACGGGCTTCTCGGCGCGTGCGTAACCGACGGACTTCCACAGCGGCTGCAGTTTGATGATCACCGGCTCGACGGCCTGATAGGTGAGCTCCAGCAGTCGCGCGTGACGTGCGGCCCACAGACGAATCGAATACACGCATGCCTCCTGTCAAAACCTGGCGGGGGTAACGCCCTGGGCGTTCTGGAGCGCTATCTTCGCATGGCCGCTGCCCGGGCCGACATCCCGTGGGCGACAGCGTCACTATCGAAAGGCGCAGGATAAGCCCGGAAAGGCATCGTTGCTTGGACTGAAGCCAAAAAGCCTCCGAAGCCCAGAAAGTCCCTGAAACCAAGAAAGCCCCTGAAACCAAGAAGACGCCGGAGCATTCGCTGCTCCGGCGTTTTTTGGTGTCTACGTCATGTCTTATTTCTCTGCTCTCAGGGCGTAAGGCCCGCGGCCTGCATGAAGCGGCGCAGTGCCAGAGAGGCGAGGCCCAGCGTGGGGACACTTGTTTTAAGGCATGGCTCATGTGCTTCGTGTGTCAGTGTCTTGAGCAGACCTCATGTATCCTGATTGTGCGTAACCTGATGCAGCAACGATGCTCTTTTCCGCTCGTCGTACGACACCGAGTTACCTCGAATACAGCTTCCCTCGGCCGTCCTGGTAGTGCCATGAGATGCGCTGACAAAAATGTGGTGGCGCTTGTTAATAAATGATTGTCAACCATTAACCATGGTGCTAGCTTTTGCTCATACCGCAGAAGGCATGCGGAGTTCATGTGTCCTGACATTCAGTGGAGGAAGCAGCAATGGCAGAATTTGAAGGGGCCACCTCGGCCAAGCCTCGCTTTACGCAAGATGAATGGAACGTTCGTGTCGACCTGGCTGCCATGCACCGTCTGGCGAATGTCTACGGCTACGATGACATCGTATGGAATCACATCACGGCGCGCGTGCCTGGAACCGACCATCACTTTCTCATGAACCATTTCGGTCTCCACAACACCGAGATCACTGCCTCCAATCTGATCAAGATTGATGAACACGGTAACGTGCTGGATGGCCCACCTGAGGTAAATACCGCTGGTTTCGTCATCCATCGCGGCATTCACCTGAACATTCCGAACGCCAAGTTCGTGTTCCACTCCCACGCCCCGGCGGGCCTGGCTGCCACCGCGATTCGTGATGTCGTGCACCTGGTGCAGGACTCTTCAATGCTTTACGGCAAGATTGGCTATCACGACTGGGAAGGACTCTCTGTGGATACCGATGAGAGCCAGCGCATTGCCGAAAGCATGGGCAACAACAAGTGCCTCATTATGCGCAATCACGGTTTCCTGACCGTCGGTGAAACCGCCGGTGAGGCCTTCATGAACATGCATTATCTGGTACGTGCCTGCGCCAACATGCTGCAGGTCTGTGCCACCGGTTTGCCGCTGGCCGAGACATCGCCGGAAATGTGGGAAAAAGCCGCTGAACAATATGCTGCCTTCGTGCCGGGCAAGTATGAGTGGCCAGCGCTGCTGCGCCAGATAGACCGGATCGATCCTTCCTACAAGTATTGATGGCCCGCTGTAATGGGGTAGCAAGGAGCGGTTCATGCAGATTTCACTGAAAGGCAAGCGTGCCTTCGTCACTGCTGGTGGGGCTGGCATGGGACGCGCCACGGTTCTGGCCATGCACGCACTGGGAGCGCGGGTATTTACCTGCGATGTAGATGGCGAGGCACTTTCCAGCTTGCCTGACGACATCACGACATCACGACATCACGACATCACGACATCACGACGTTCGTGTCTGATGTGTCAGACCCTGCTGCCGTGGATGCGATGTTCGATGAGTTCCTGCCCGGTGGCCTTGATATCCTGGTCAATAATGCGGGTATTGGTGGGCCGACGAAGCCTGTCGAGAATGTCAGCAATGAAGAATGGCGCGCCTGCATGGGCGTATGCATCGACTCACAGTTCTATTGTGCCCGTCGTGCTGTCCCGACATTTCGTGCCCAGAAGCATGGAGTGATCATCAATCTGGTGTCGGCCGCGGGCATCCACGGCTTCCCCAATCGCAGCCCCTATGTCGCGGCGAAGTGGGCAGTGACTGGCTTCACCAAGACATTGGCGATGGAGCTGGGGCCGGACAATATCCGGGTGAATGGTGTCGTTCCCGGCAACGTCAACGGAGAGCGCATGGAGCGAGTGATCCAGGCGCATGCCGAAGCCGAAGATATCGCACCTGAGGAAGTCCGCAGGCTCTATGGTATCGGCGTGTCAATGCAGTGCTATGTCGACCCGCAGGAGATTGCAGACATGATCTGCTACCTGTGTTCGGACTACGGACGGCATGTTTCGGGACAGATCATCGGTGTCGATGGCAATACTGAGACGCTTTATCCACGTCAGTGATGAAAGGTCATCCTGCCTGATCTACCCGCGGGATGATGCAGAATTTCGAGCAAATGAACGGCCATCTGATATGGGAGAACAAGAATGAAAATAGCTTTCATAGGTCTGGGTAACATGGGTGAGCCGATGGCCGCCAATCTGGTCAAGGCTGGCTTCGATCTGAACATCCATGACGTCGATCGCAATAAGGCCGAGAGTCTTGTTCAGGCCGGTGCGCATTGGGCCGACAGCATTCAGGCGGCCGTCAGCGAGGCCGATGTCGTAATGACCTCCTTGCCATCGCCAGCCATCATCAAGCAGGTGGCCAGTGCTGAGGATGGTCTGATTGCGCACATTCGCGAAGGCGCCATCTGGATCGAGCTGAGTACAAACAATCTGGATGTCTGGCGCGATGTACGTGAGCTGGCAGCATCGAAGCAGGTGCGCACGCTTGATGCACCGATTTCCGGTGGTGCCGAAGGCGCGGCAGCTGGCACTCTGACCGTGCTGGTGGGCGGCGATCAAGCAACCTTCGATGAATGCCAGCCAATCTTCTCTGCCATTGGCAAGCGCATCGATTATCTGGGCGAGGCTGGCGCGGGTTATGTCGCAAAGATCGCGCAGGTCGTACTCTGCTATCTGCACTCGGTGGCCTTGTCCGAGGCGTTGATGCTCGGCGTCAAGGGCGGAGTGCCAGCTGACAAGATGCTGGCAATCATCCAGAACAGTACCGGCCGCAGTTACGTCGCTGATCGCTATGGTCCAAGTATCCTTAATGGGGACTACGATCCGACTTTCGAGTTGGGGCTCGCACTCAAGGATATGCGCCTGACACTGGAGTTGGCCGGCCAGGTCATGGCTGAGCTGCCGATGTGTCGTCAGGTCGAGCAGATGTATGGGCAGGCGGTCGACCAATTCGGTGGCAAGGCTCCGCACCTGATGGCCGTCAAATTGCTGGAACAGGCCAACGACAAACCGCTCCGCGGCTGAATCATGCGCCCGATACGAGCACGCTGAAACATGAACATCTGAAGCCCTGGATTCCAGGGCTTTTTCATGTTTGTCACTTCTGATTTGGCGGTATGCCTTGAATCTCTTTCAATAGCGCTTGGCAGTACCAGCATCCGTGTACCGCCAACTGGGCCGTCACCATATGGGGGCAAGGTATAAATAAGCATTGCTGGTGACATGTGTATCCAAGGAGAGGAAAACACAAGCATCTGAGCGACGATGATAGGGGTATTGTCGTCGGTGTCGATGCGTCGTAATTGCAGATGAATTGGGTAACGAGCCTGATCACGAAACGTCAGTGTCGAGCCGTCTAAAATGCTTGTAGTCAGCGCTATAAGGACAGAATTATATAAATAAGGTCCTAGAGGCCGGGAAGCGTATATTGAGACTGAGCAGGGCGGTGGGGAGGGCGAGTGGGGAGGGCAGGAGAGAGCATAGTGCGGGGATGAACAGCGAGGTAAAGAGGCCGGGATATAGATAAGCAGAGAGAGGCGATGCTATTGGCCGAGTCATGCTGCAATGTGCAACCCCCCGAGATGATTCCCGGGAGCTTGCGCGGCACAGCCAGGGGTGGCGAGTTTAGCGATGATTTATATCATTGAGCTGACAAATTGACATCGCATCAAAACTCAATGATATAGCGCCGTCATTACCTTGTTCTTGTTGAGGTAACCAGTCAGGTTGGCATCATCGTCGAAGACCGCAAGATCGCTATCCGTTTCCATCAGCAATGGCATGATCTCCTCCAGTGATTGGCTCGCGCGCACCATCTCATGGCCCGCGGGTGGCGTCTGACTGAAATTCTCGCCTCCTTTCACCATGGCCAGCGGTTGTGCCTCGCGCATCACGTGGCCGACACGAATCGCCTTGTAGCGATTGACCCCGCCGATGAAGGATTTGACGTAATCGCCCGCTGGTTCCATGAGAATCTGTGCCGGAGTCCCTTGCTGAATCAGCTCACCATCCTTGAGCAGGGCGATACGGTCTCCAATCTTGAGGGCTTCATCCAGATCATGCGTGATGAACACGATGGTCTTGTTGAGTTTCTGCTGCAACTGCAGCAATTGATCCTGCATCTCGCTCTTGATCAAGGGGTCGAGAGCGCTGAAGGCCTCATCCATGAGCAGAATATCCGGATCATTGACCAGCGCACGTGCCAGGCCGACGCGCTGCTGCATGCCGCCGGAAAGCTGATGCGGGTAGTGTTCCTCGACGCCTGACAGGCCGACCTGCTCAAGCCAGTAGCGAGCCTTTTCCTCACGCTGTGAGCGCTCGACACCCTGAATCTTCAACCCAAAGGCGGCATTCGCCAAGACGGTAAGGTGCGGGCAAAGCCCGAAGCGCTGAAAAACCATACTGATCTTGTGGCGACGATAATGCTCGAGTTCCTGCTTGTTGAACTGGAGCACATCCTGTCCATCGACGATGACCTGGCCGCTGGTGGGGTCGATCAAGCGGTTGAAGTGACGGATCAAGGTCGACTTACCAGAGCCGGACAACCCCATGATTACGTGGATATGGCCAGCTTCAATGCCAAGTGATACGTCATTGAGTCCAACGACGCAGCGAGTCTGATCCAGGATGTCGCTCTTGCAGGTACCGGTCTTGATCTTGTCCATGGCAATGCCAGGGTCGGCACCGAATATCTTGTAGATATTCTTGATCTCGATCTTGTAGTGGTTGCTCATAATCGTACCCATCAGCTGTTGGTGTGCAGGTGCGCCTGAGCGCGCTTTCCAGAGGCCTGGGTGATGCGGTCGAAGACCATGGCCAGGAGAACGATGGCGAGACCCGCCATCAAGCCGCGTCCTACTTCAAGACGAGTAATGCCCTGCAATACCTGGAAGCCGAGTCCCTGGGCGCCGATCATCGAGGCAATGACCACCATGGAAAGCGCCATCATGGTGGCCTGGTTGATGCCGGCCATGATGTTGGGGAGTGCCAGAGGTGCCTGTACCCAGAACAGTTTTTGCATGCGGTTGGCGCCGAAGGATTGCACCGCTTCGACGATTTCCTTGTCGACCTGACGGATGCCCAGGTCAGTCAGACGAATCAGCGGTGGCACTGCATAGACGACCGTTGCCAGGACTGCCGGAATCTTGCCAGGGCCAAAAAGCATGATTGCGGGGATCAGGTAAACGAAACTCGGCATGGTCTGCATGATGTCCAGGATGGGCAGCATG
The DNA here is from genome assembly GCF_046566945.1 of Cobetia sp. SIMBA_158. Taxonomy (NCBI): domain Bacteria; kingdom Pseudomonadati; phylum Pseudomonadota; class Gammaproteobacteria; order Oceanospirillales; family Halomonadaceae; genus Cobetia; species Cobetia sp. SIMBA_158. Next base: position 430,631 of record NZ_JAWJYL010000002.1, on the reverse strand, counting down.
ATCGCTCTGAAACGGTCCGACCACGACATCAGGATTCCCATCGGGATGCCGATGATGATGGCGACAAAGGTACATACCAGCATCAAGGCAAGCGTGCGGATTCCTTCCTCCCACAAGCCGAGCAGGCCAATCCCCAGCATGGCCACGGTCAAGCCGATCGTCAGTGATATCTTGCGAGAGCTTGCGTAAGCCGCTGCAGCGACAAGGCCGATAATCAGCCACCAAGGGCAATTGATCAGCAATGATTCAAAGAGGTTGAGTGCCTTGAGAATGGGGTAGAACGACTCTTCCAGGAATGTCGCCCAATGGATGACAAACTGCTCTATCAAGTCGTCAATGGTGCCTCGTAGATACCGCGGGTCAATCAGGTCAGGGAACATGATGAAATCACCTGGTAGTCATTATTGTTGGCAATGATTCATTTGTGACGTTTGAATGATCAGGTCAATGCCAGTTATTTGAGCTTGGCAATGACTTTCTCGGCTACCTCGGCGGGAACCCAGGCGGTCCAGGTCGCTTGCTGGGTCTTCAGGAAATGCTCAGCAGTCTGCTCAGGGTCTGCGTCATTGTCTGAATTCCAGGCCAGCAGTGTGTTGACCATGTCATTCTCGAACTGGACCTTGCTCAGGAATTGATAGATCGAGGGCGCATTATCCTTGATGTTGTTGGCCACCAACGTATTGACTGCTGCGGTACGGAAGCCACTGGTCGTCGGGTTCTTGCAGTTCTGCTCTGCATTGCAGGAGTCATTTTCCGGGTCATAGGGGGCCATATCCAGCTGCACCATGTCGTACTTGCCGAGAATGGCGGAAGGCCCCCAGTAATAGAAGAAGATCGGCTTCTTGCGCTTGTAGTTCGAGACGATGGCAGCATCAAGCGCCGCCCCGGAGCCCGCCGAAAACACCTCGTATTTGTCATCCAGACCATAGGCATGCATCAAGTTGGTGCTGCGTGTTTCCGTGGTCCAGCCCGGAATACTGTTGTAGAAACGCCCCTTGTCAGAACCGGTGGCCGCGAAGAGTTCGCTGTGCCTTGCCATGTCCTCGACTGACTTGATGTCCGGGTATTGATCGACGACATAACGCGGTACCCACCAAGCATCCACTCCGCCACCTGCAAAGACATCACCTGCCACCACGGCAGTGCCTTTTTCCGCCCCTTCTTCGAGCAGGGCCTTGGCGTTGCTGCTCCAAAGCTCAGGCGCGATATGTGGGCGACCTTTCTTCACCATCGTGGTGGCCGTGGTCACGGTCTCGCCTGGAATCAGTTGAGTTTTGCACTCAAAACCGTTCTCGAGAATCTTGGCTTCTATGTGGGCGATCGTCGAGGCGGAAACCCAGCTCATGTCGGCAATCTGGATGGTTTCCTCCAGCTCGCAGCTCGCCTGGGCCTGGTTCGTGAGTGCTAGTGAGGAAACGATACAAGCTGCCAGCGTCGTAGCGGTTCTGACGGACTTATTCATGCTCAACCCCCTTGTAATTGTTGATATCTGGTCTTGCCGATCAAGCGACTCGCATGTTGCCCATCACCCTTGTCGTCCATCGCAGGAATGGCGATGTCAGGAATCGTGCAACGCGTCTGGTGTTACAGCCTATCAATCTTGTAAATCGATAATTGATGATTGTCAACCATTGTCAGTGGTTCTATGCTGAGTCTCAGAGAGCCAGACAGCAATGATCCGATGGCATCCAGTGAGAGCGTGGCCAGGACAGCGCAGCACCTCGGCCGACGCTTAAATTCAGTGAGTCAGGAAACGTACAAATGAAGATTACGAATCTGCGTACCGTGTTGGTTGAGGTGCCGCTGGACAAGCCGCTCATCACGGCGATTCACGAGACGCGCTCGGTAGGCTGCGTGCTGATCTATCTGGAAACCGATAGCGGTCTGGTCGGCGAGAACTATATCTTCACCCTGAATAGTGCTCGCTTGAGCGTATTCGACAGCATGATCAAGAGCTTGGCCCATCATGTCATTGGCCAGGACCCGCATTATGTGGAGCGCATGTGGGACGGGATGTGGCGCGAGATAAACCCCATCGGGCATGAGGGGATTACCATCGGCGCAATGTCGGCACTGGATACGGCGTGTTGGGACCTGATTGGCAAGGCGGCCAATCAACCGGTCTACAAGTTGTTCGGCGCATATCGTGACTCGGTCAAGACCTATGCCAGCAGCGGATTGTGGCTATCGCAGACCACCGATGAACTGATCGAGGAAGCCCGCGAGTTCATGTCGCAAGGCTTCCGCGCCATGAAGATGCGCCTGGGCAAGCCCCGCATGACGGAGGATGTCGCTCGCGTGGCGGCGGTACGTGAAGCCATTGGCCCGGACATCGAGCTGCTGGCGGATGGCAATCAGGCATTTACGCCGTCACAGGCAATACGGCTGGGGCGTATGCTGGAACCTTATGATCTCGGCTGGTTCGAGGAGCCGGTGGCTTCCTATGACCATCAGGGGCATGCCGATGTGGCGGCCGCACTGGATATGCCGATCGCCTCGGGAGAGACCGAGTACACCCGATATGGCATGCAGCGCATGATCCAGGCCCGGTCAGCGGATATCTTGATGCCAGACTTGCAGCGAATCGGTGGTCTGACCGAATTCCGTCGCGCGGCCAGTCTGGCGGCGGGGCACAATGTGCCCATTTCCACTCATATCTTTACTGAACAGAGTCTGAGCATTGCCGGCTCAGCTCCCAACTGCCTGTCGGTCGAGCATGTCTCCTGGTTCTCGCCGCTGTATCGGGAAAAGATCGAAATTGTCGATGGATTGATCACCATTCCTCAGCGCCCCGGTCTGGGGTTCAGCTTCGATGCCGATGCCGTGGACCGTTTCCGTGTTCGGTGATGTCAATTCCGTTCTTTGATGGAGGCCACTATGGCATTGCTGTTCAGTTATGCAGGCGCAGACCCGGAAGTCTGGCGCCAGGAGTTCACGAAGCACTTGCCCGAGACTGAATTCCGGGTCTATCCCGAGGTGGGGGACCCGGCCGAGATTGAATATGCGGCCATCTGGATGCATCCGGTGGGAGACCTGTGCCGCTACCCGAACCTCAAGGCGATACTGTCCTTCGGGGCAGGGGTCGAGCACATCCTCCGTGATTCGGACCTGCCACAAGGTGTCCCCATCGTGCGCCTGGTCGATGACCTGGTCGTGCGTGACATGGCGATGCATGCCGTGCATTGGGTGATCCATTTTCATCGCCAATATCATCGCTATCAGCAGGATCAGGCGCGAGCCCTCTGGCAACGACATCCTCACCGTGACCCAGCCCAGCGTCGTGTCGGTTTTCTTGGCATGGGTGCCATGGGTGCCGTGGCCGCCGGTTTCGTGCGTGAGCTTGGTTTCTGCGTGGCGGGTTGGGGACGCGATGTCGTCGACATCGAGGGCGTCGAGTTCTATAAGGGGGATGCGCGTCTTGACGAGTTTCTGCAGCGCACGGATATCCTGATCAACGTGTTGCCGCTGACACCCGCCACGCAAGGGTTGCTCAACGCCGAACGCTTCGCACAGCTGCCTCAGGGGGCCTGCGTCATCAATATCAGTCGCGGTCCCATTCTCGTGGAAGACGATCTGGTGGCAGCGCTGGATATTGGCCATCTGGAGGCTGCCGCGCTGGATGTATTCTGCAGTGAGCCTCTCGTGGCAGAGAGCCCCTTGTGGCGTCACCCCAAGGTGCATGTGACGCCGCATATCGCCGGCATCAATTACACCCACTCGGCTGCCAGGCTGATGGCTGACAATATCAAGCGCATCCAGCAAGGCGAGCCACCTTTTCCTATCTATGACCCTGTGCGCGGTTATTGATTCTTCTCGGACGAGAACAACTCTCCGGCGCTTGTCGTTGCTCCCAACGTCAGGCGCCTTTTGGTGTGTCAACGATATCGGACGGGAATTGAAGAGTTAGGCATACGATGCGCGGGGTCGTGTTGCAGGCAGTAAGAGCATGAGCATAAGGCAGCAGCGCAGTAGGCAGCAGGGAATGGTCAGCAGGCAATAGCAGGGCTGATGCAGAGAAGCAGGATAGGGAAAGAGCAGCAGGGTATAGGGCGAATAGAGGAAGAGACAGAGAGCGGGACGTGGAAAAAGGATTGTAACGAAGCAGATAGCGCTAAAGAGAGGGGCGTCGAAGCGAGTCGTAGCCAGAGGATTACCGCGAAGGGTGTTGGCGAAAAGCGAGCGTTAGAGAGCAAGGCATACCGAGTCTTTCAATCAACAAGGCGCCCGCCATACCGCTGGCGGGCGTCTTGAAAGGTGATTCACTCAGTCAAGCAGTGAGTCAGGACGCTTGGCTTCACGCTCATAATGGATCGCTTCTGCTCGGCCATAGAACTGCTTGGCACGCTCGGGACGATTGACACTGAAGGGGTCCAGAACATACGTCGGCAAGGCGATATAGCGGGGGCGACTGCCCTCGACCTTCGTGACTCGGTGCATCGAGAAGCGGCCCTTGAAGATCTGCAGGTCACCCGGCTGGAGGTCCAGTACTTGAACCGGGCCACGATCCCCGCGCAGTACCTGCGTGACAGCCTCAAGATTCTCGTTTTCCGCGCTGCGAAGATCCGGACAGTACTCGAACATGCCGCCTTTCTCCGCCGCCTGCACCAGGATGCTGATGGTGAATTCATTGCCATCGAAGTGCCAGGAGAACTCATGGCCCGGGTCCATCACGCTGTAGGGATTGCTACCCAGTGGGTCAGCCCAGCGATAGATGGGGGAGACGCCGAGACACTCGGACACGAAGTTCAACATCTCATCCGAGTCGTAGGCGCCTCGCAGGACGGAATCTGACTCGAGAATGTCGGAATTGATGAAGCCATTGCTGCGTTTGTTGAAGATTCTCTTGGGATGGTCTTCCGGCAAGGAAGGATCATCCTGGGTCATGTAGGGGTTGTTGGAATTTTCGGACCAGTAAGTCTGAGGCTTGAGGCGCTCAGCTTCGTCAAGCATGCGGGCGATGGCTTCAGGACGAATGAAATTACGTACGCAACAGCAGCCGACGGCATCAAGTTCGGCTCGACATTGCTCTATCAGCGCCACGGTCAGGGGGTTGTCTGGCTGCTCGATAGGGTACCGCTCGAGGTCGATGATTTCTTCCAGTGCGAGGCGGGTATCGGGCTCAGCGAGGAGAGTTGCGGCTTGATGCATTGCAGTGCCTCCGAAGTTATTGTCGTTTTGTTGACTTCAATGGTTGTCGTCTTGATTACATCGCGTGATCCACCCCCGAATCATCTGAAAAACCGGGAAATTAGAAAAACGATTTTATTCGCTGGCCTCCATTGAAATATTCGATGCAATCAGGAATACACCTTGAATATCAATCATATGAAAGCATTCATCGAGGTCGCCAAGAGCGGTGGATTTCAGTTGGCAGCGGATCGCCTGCACATCACCCAGTCGACGGTAAGTGCTCGTATCAAGGTGCTGGAAACTCAGCTGGGCCGACAGTTGTTCGTACGCAAGCGTGAAGGCTGTGAATTGACGGTGGCCGGACGGCATTTTCATCGCTTTGCCTACACCGCTGTGCGCGCCTGGGAGCAGGCACGTCAGGAGGTAGCACTGCCTGAAGAGCTCAATGCCGTCGTCACGTTGGGTGTGCAGATGAATCATTGGGAGCGGATCGCGCCTGCCTGGGTCGACACCATGCAATTGCGTGCACCGGATGTGGGGACGCGTGTCGTGGCGGATTACTCGGAGAACCTGCTGACGGACCTCAGCGATGGACTGATTGATCTGGCCATCACCTATATTCCGCGTCAGCAGGCAGGTTTGGCCTGTGAATTGTTGATGGAAGACCAGCTGGTGCTGGCTTCGACCGCACCGCGCAAGGTCACCAAGCATTGGCAGCAGGACTATGTCTTCGTCGATTGGGGGGCCGAGTTTCGAGCCGCACATAGCCTGGCGTATCCAGAGACTCGTGCGCCGCGGCTGTCGGTGGGGATGAGCATGATCGGTCTCGACTACATCCTGAAATATGGCGGGGCGGGCTACTTTTCCGCGCGCACCATCGAGCCATTGCTCAAGACTGGTCAATTGCACCTGATCGAGAAGGCGCCAACCTTCCAGAGACCCGTCTATCTCCTGCACCCTTTGGTCGCCATCGACGCCGAGCTATTGGAAGTTGCCAAGAAAGGTCTGAAGGATGTCGTGAAGGATAAGGTGAATCAGTCATCTGGGAGTGATGACGACATTTGAGGAGTCGAGACACCAGCCCCGTGAGGCAGGGGGCTGGTATGAGACGCATCACTTGCCATGAGGTATGACGAGTGATGATTCGCTTTGGGGGAAGGCACTTATTGAGTTTCCAGCTGACGCAGGCTGCTGATGAGCTCATCGCCTTGCGTAGCATTGTGCTCCTTGGCCAGACGTTCAGCCGTATCAGCATCGCCCGCCAGAATCGCCTTTATCAGCGGGTCGTGGCGTTTGCCAATATTCTTGTAGTCCGAGAATTCCGAGTCGCAGGAGGCGATGAATACGCGAATCTGCTGCTCCGTCAGCGTGTAATGTTCCTGCAGGCGACGATGGCCTGACAGCGCGACGATCAGCTTGTGCAATTCGAAATCTGCATCCGCGATATCTCTCGGGTCACCGCTATCGCAAAGCTCGCATAGCTTCTGATAGGCGTCTTCCAGCTTCTTGGCACCTTCAGGCTCGATACGCTCTGCAGTCAATCGAGCCGCCAGTCCATCCAGAACACGACGCAGGTTATGCAGCTCCCAGGCATCCTGTGCATCGAGTGCGATGACATGCCAGCCTGTATAAGGTACCTGAGAGACGAGGCCTTCATTGTTGAGTTTCTGCAGGGCTGCACGAATCGTGCCGCGGGAGACGTGGAATTGTTCGGTAAGCTTGGCTTCTGTCAGCCGTGAGCCTGCCTCAAGACTGCCTGTCACAATCATTTCACGCAGAATATTGGCGGTTTGAACATCAAAGCTTTGTTTTGAAATCATGCTGTTGCCAGGCATGTATGGCGCTCCAATCATGAATGCGGTGTAAGCGGGATCAGTCATCCATCCTGTTATGGAGCGATTATCGTATAATGGTCAACAATTGTCATGTGCTGTTGCCATCATGCTGATTGATGGACAGGCTGGAATCTGCCCATGGCACTTGGGTGGGGGGGGGGTGAAGCACGCCCCGTCATAGTGCGCTCTCCTCAGCAAATCGTTCACTGATGAAATCACCCATGGCCTGCGCCGCCGGCGACAAGCTGGCGCCCTTGCGGCGAATCAGGCCCACTTCGCGACTGACTCGCGGTTCAGCGAGCTCAATGAACCGCAGGCGCTCATATTCCTGCGGAAATGCCAGGCGGGGCAGCGTCGTGACCCCCATCCCGGCGACCAACGTGGCTGTCAACGAAATCATGTTGGAGATATACAAGGCATGCATCTCGAGCAGTGACTCGGCCGCCGTGCCCTGCAATAGCCGCGAGGTGCCATTGCCGATCAGGGATTCTGTCTCCAGTGCTTGCCATGTCAGAGTCTGGCGCTCGGCCAGGGGGTGATCGTCACGGCAGACCACGCCGACTTCGTCATGAAACAACGGATGAAAGAGCAATTCTTCCTCCAACCCCCACAGGCTGGTGATGCCGATGTCGACCTGACCGCTGATGACCTGCTCGCGGACAAAATCGGCGTTGCCATCGTGGAGACCGACCTTTATCCCCGGATAGCGACTGACGAACTCGGAGAGCAGTTTCGGCATCAGTCGGCTGGCCACTGACGGCACCACTGCCATGTCCAGTTGGCCTGCCTCCTTGGCGGCGCGCGCCTGCAGCTCCCGGCTCAGACGATCATGCTGATTGATCAGCTCCCGAAAGCGCGGCACGCAGTAGCTGCCATAGGGTGTCAGAGTCGCCTTGGCACCCTTCTCGAACAGCGCCTCCCCCAGGCGGTTTTCCAGCTCGCGGATGGCCATCGACAGGGCAGGCTGCGTGCGATGCAGATAACGAGAGGCAGCGTGAAAGCCACCGTGATCCACCACTGCCAGGACATAGCGCAGCGGCGTGATCTTCAGCTCTGCGACCATCGCGTCGATCCTCTTCAAAGTGGTAAGGGAAATTTATCATAGGGTATTTATTATTGATTATCTTTATCCCTCTGGGCCTCCTAGTCTGTTGTCACCGCGTTCAAGGAGGTTCACATGTCACACCACACTACTACCGCCACTCACGCCGCTGTTCACGATCTCTACATCGATGGTCAGTGGGTCGCAGGTCAGGGCAGCATCGCCAATCTCAATCCGTCCGATACCCGTGATGTCATCGGCCAATATGCGCAGGCCAGTGTCGATCAAGTTGCCGATGCCATCCATGCGGCCAAGCGTGGCCAGGCACAATGGGCCCAGTCGGGTCTCGAGCAACGTTATTCCGTGTTGATGGCCATCGGCGATGAGCTGATCGCCCGCAAGACGGAGCTGGGTGAGTTGCTGGCGCGTGAAGAGGGCAAGACCCTGGCGGAGGGAGTGGGTGAGGTTCATCGCTCCGGGCAGTTCTTCTATTACTACGGCGCTGAAGTGCTGCGCCAGATTGATGAGCGCGCAGACTCGGTGCGTCCTGGCGTTGAGGTCGAGGTCCGTCGGGAGCCTGTCGGTGTCGTCGGTGTGATCAGCCCCTGGAATTTCCCGATGGCGACAGCGGTCTGGAAGATTGCGCCTGCGCTGGCCTTCGGCAACTCGGTCGTCTTCAAGCCGGCCAATCTGGTCCCTGCGAGCGCATGGGCGCTGACCGAAATCATTCATCGCCAGTCACTCCCGGCAGGCACTTTCAATCTGGTGATGGGCCCGGGCAGCAGCATCGGGGATGAACTGATCTCCAGCCCTGACATTCATGCCCTGTCCTTTACCGGTTCTCTGGAAGTGGGTCGTCGAGTGGCGGCGGCCACTGCCGCCAATCTGGTCAAGTGCCAGCTGGAAATGGGCTCCAAGAACGCCCTGATCATCGCCGATGATGCCGACATGGAGCTGGCCGTCGAGGCAGCCTTCAATGGTGCCTACTCGGGCACTGGCCAGAAATGCACGGCATCTTCGCGGCTGATCGTGATGGAATCGGTCCATGACGAGTTCGTGGAAAAGCTGACTCAGCGCCTGTCTCAGGTCCGCGTCGGCCACGCATTGGAAGAGGGCGTGCACATGGGGCCGGCTGTCGATGCCAGACAGCTCGAGTCCAACCTGTCCTGGGTACAGCGCGCCCAGCAAGAGGGGGCAACGTTGGTCTGCGGCGGCGAGCGTGTGGAGTGCGCCACCGAGGGCTACTTCATGAGCCCGGCGCTGCTGGTAAATACCAGCAACGACATGGCCATCAATCGCGAGGAGATCTTCGGTCCCATCGCCTGTGTCATCAAGGTGAGCGACGCAGAAGAGGCCATCAATGTGCTCAATGACACACACTTCGGGCTCACGGCGGGCATCATCACCAACTCCCTGAAACTGGCCAGCAGCTTCAAGGCGCGTGCCGAGACTGGCTGCGTGATGGTCAATCTGCCGACTGCGGGGACGGATTACCACGTGCCCTTCGGCGGACGTAAGGCCTCAAGCTTCGGGCCTCGTGAGCAGGGGCGATATGCGCGCGAGTTCTACACCGTCGTGAAGACCTGCTACATCAAGGCGTGAGGAGGCCCCATGTCAAAGACAATGCTGACGATCGATGGCCTGCAGTATTCCAACTGGTCACGCGAGATATTTGAACAGATGCGTGAAGGCGGGCTGGACGCCGTGCATGCCACCCTCGTGTACCACGAGACGACGCGAGAGACGTTGTCGCGTCTTGGCGAGTGGAATCGTCGTTTCGAGGCCTGGCCTGATCTGATCATGCCCGTGCATGTGCCGCAGGACATCGCGGTTGCTCAGGCCAGCGGGCGTGTCGGCATCATCCTGGGGGCGCAGAACTGCTCCCCCATCGAGGACGATATCGACATGGTCGAGGTGATGCGTGACCTCGGGTTGATGATCATGCAGCTGACCTACAACAACCAGAGTCTGCTGGCCTGCGGGTGTTATGAGGCGGAAGACAGCGGGATCACACGCTTCGGACGCCAGGTGATCCGTGAGATGAATCGCGTCGGCATGGTCATCGACATGTCACACAGCGCAGAGCGCTCCACGCTCGAGGCGATCGAGATATCCGAGCGCCCCGTGATCATTTCCCACGCCAACCCGGAAAGCTTCCATCCGGCAAAGCGCAACAAGTCCGACAAGGTGCTCAAGGCCATCGCGGAGAGTGATGGGCTGTTGGGGTTCTCGGCGTATCCCTTCCATCTGCGCAATGGCTCCGACTGCACCCTGACCGAATACTGCGAAATGATCGCCAGAACCGCAGACCTGATGGGCGTCGAGCACCTGGGGATCGGCACCGACCTGTGTCAGAACCAGCCGGTGTCTATTCTGGAGTGGATGCGCAATGGCCGCTGGTCCAAGGACATGGATTACGGTGAAGGCAGTGCCAGCAACGCTGACTGGCCGCGCCCGCTGTCTTGGCTACGAGACAGTCGTGACTTCCCCAACCTGATTGCTGGTTTGCGCAAGGTCGGCATGTCCGAGGACGAAGTGGCCGGCATCATGGGCAAGAACTGGGTCGCGCTTCTAGAGCGCGCCGCGACCCGTCAGGAGACCGCGCCTGCCTGATCGCCGTAACGCTATGCCATGGCACCTGTGCCGAGCCAGGAATCCTCAGGGTATCGCTCGGCAACCAACAACCATAATAAATGCCTGCCAATGACGAGAGCTCGTCAGAGGAATGCCACATGACTTCATCTCGCAAGACCACGACGTCCGCCACGTCGGATGCGTTACCGGAAGGTCAGTACCGCTTTGGTGACCCTGTCGTTCTGACCTGCAGCATCGGCTTCATACTGTTGTTCGTCGGCCTGTCCTTGTTTGATCTTGAAGGGGTCGCGCAAGCCATCAGTGCCGGCTTTGCCTGGACCGCCAGAACACTGGGCAGCTACTTCCAGATTCTGTTGCTGCTCACCTTCTTCATTGCCCTGGGGCTGACCGCAACGCCTGCGGCCAGTGCCCGTATCGGTGGCACGCGAACGCCTGAGCTATCCACCTTCAAGTGGGTGTCGATCATCATGTGCACCTTGCTGGCGGGAGGCGGGGTCTTCTTCGCTGCCGGCGAACCGGTGTACCACTTCCTGGTGACGCCGCCTGCCTTTGATACCGAGCCGGGTACTGCGAATGCCATCGCGCCTGCACTGGCGCAATCCTTCATGCACTGGGGTTTTCTCGCCTGGGCCATCCTGGGCAGCCTGACCGCCATCGTGCTGGCGCATGCCCATTACGACAAGGGTCAGCCCCTGCAGCCGAGAACGCTGCTGTATCCCGTGTTCGGCGAGAAGATCATGAAGGGCAAGCTGGGCGGCGTGGTGGATGCCATGTGCGTCATCGCCGTGGTGGCAGGAACGGTGGGCCCCATCGGTTTTCTGGCCACCCAGGTCAGTTTTGGCCTGCATGAGCTCTTTGGCGTGACCAATGACTATTCGACGCAGCTGAGCGTGCTGGTAGTGCTCGGGGTGATCTATGTGACCTCGGCCGTGACCGGCATCGACAAGGGCATCCAGATCATGTCGCGCTTCAACGTCTTCCTGGCGCTGGGTGTGGCGGCGGTAATTTTCGTCTTCGGGCCGACCCTGTTCATGGTCAATGCCTTCACTCAGGGCTTTGGCGAGTATCTGAGCTCGTTCTTCACCATGTCGACCATGACGGCACAGAGTGCTCCTGACTGGTGGATGCAGTGGTGGACCGTGTTCTTCTTTGCCTGGTTCCTCGGCTATGGCCCGCTGATGGCGATCTTCGTGGCGCGTATCTCCAAGGGCAGAACCATCCGTCAGATGATCCTGACCGTTGCCGTGCTGGCGCCACTGGCCACCGCTGTCTGGTTCACTCTGCTGGGCGGGGCGGGCATCTTCTATCAGTTCACCGGCGTGATCGACCTCACCGAAGCGCTCAACAACTTCCAGTTCGATGTCGCGACCCTCACCGTGGCGCAGGCATTGCCCGGCGGGACCGCAATGGCAGCTGCCATCCTGACGCTGACCACCATCTTCGTCGCCACCACCGGTGACTCGATGAGCTACGCGATCGCTGTCGTCAGTGCCGGACACGATGACCCCAGCCCGCTGGTGCGTGCCTTCTGGGGCATCAGCATGGCGTTGATGGCTGCGATACTCCTCTATATGGGGGCCGGTCAGATCAGTGCGCTTCAGCAGTTCATCGTCATCACGGCCATCCCTGTCTCGCTGGTGCTGCTGCCCTCCTTGTGGACAGGACCTCAATCAGCCTTCGCGATGGCACGTGCGCAGGGAATCACCAGCCAGCGGTCAGCCATGCCGGCCCCGGAAGACGCAGGAGAGCGTTGATATGTCTCGCAATCACCAGGGCATGCGCCTCTCATCCACCGAGCAACGGCTGCGGCTGCGGGCACCGGACGATGTGATGCAGCTGGAGCGCCTCGGCAGCCTGCATGCCAGCCGCCTGAGTTTCGTGAGAAGTCTGGTGCGCCAGATGGCACACGAAAAATGGAAGATCACCACGACCCGCTTCGAACTGGATGCCCTCGGTCACGGGGTGGCGATCTACTGCCTGCAGACGCCCAGCAAGCGCTATCACGGCGTCATATTTTCTCAGGCGCTTGAGGATTCCGCACGTTCTGACCGTGTCATCGCCGAGGCCTGGGATGTCACCTTCGGCGTAGTGGAGGGGGATGTGGATGATGCGCTTCTCGAGCAGATGGCGGCCAATGTGCCGTTGCAGGAAGCCGGGCGCCAGCATCCCAGACTGCTGGTCCTTTCGCGTGCCAATCGCAGCTTGCGCAACTTCGCAAGCTTCCTGGAGGCACTGAGTGCAGGCCAGCAACCTGATCCTGCGTGGCTGACCCGGGTCGGCTATCTGTATCGGACCACGGCCGTCTATGGCAATGGCAAGTTCGGCATCGCGGATTATGGCCGTCTCAAGGACAACGCGGATTTCCATCGGCCATTTTCTGCCCAGATGCTGGGCGTCTATCTGCTGCGTCACTTCTCGATCCAGCAGATAGAGCACATGGCCCGTGCCCGGGCTCCCGAGACCGCCGCACCTCTGGCAACCTCATTGAAGCGCTATCTGGGCATCGGCAACTCCACCGGCCTCGGGATGGCGCCGTTCCTGATCAATCATCCGCAGTTGGTACAGCGCTGGGTGGAAAGCCGAGAACTGGCGCTTGCCGAGGTGACGGCACAGGTACCGGGAGAGCAGGAGCGTTCATGTCTGCTGGCACTCCTCAAGCGCGCCGAGACTCATCTGCGCCAGACGGTCACGGACGATCACGAGCAGACCCTGCGCAACCAGGCCACGGTTGCGTCCTTGCCTGAGCTGATGACATGGCTCGAACTCGTGCCGCTGTCGCCGGAGCTCTGGCAGGAGCTGATCGACTGGAGCCACCAGCAGCATGGGCTCGAGGCTCAGGAGCTGGTGAACACTCTGCTGCTGGAGCTGTATCCGAGCATCGTCGACCGCTATGAGGACCTGATGGCCGTGGAGGAAAGCCTGGAGCTGACCCCGGACATGCCGCTGGTTCACCTCAAACAGGTGATCGAAACGCACTACGACTGGGCGTTGCGCTTCGATTTTTCACTCGCCGAGAATCGCCACTGGTTCTGGTATCGCTCGGTCGAGAAGGAGGAGCCCCGTCTGGGAGTCCGCGACACGGAGGCAGGTGCCGACAAGGAAATGAAGCTGGCGATTGCCCCGCGTGTCGCCGATACCCATGCGGCGATCAGTCAGTACCTGGAAGATCACCCTCGTGCCTTGGTGGTGGAATTCCTGATCCAGTGCCCGCGTCACAAGGATATCGTTCGCCGCATTCAGAGCATGGCCAGCACGAGTTTCGGCGAGATACGCGCCAATCTGTGGGCGCGCGACATGAAGCCCATGCACCTGTTGCGGACCAAGCTGTCGTTCTTCGGTGCCAGTCGTTTCGATCCCAAGTCTGATCGTTGGGTGCGTATCACGCTCTTCCAGGGGGCTCCGCTGGTGGAGGAACTCAACGCCGAGCCGCAGGATCCTGTCGCGTTTGATGATTGGAGCTTCCCGCTGGCACCGCAGATTGCGCGCACGGTGCTGCCAGAGATGACCGCCGACCCTCGGCAGGTCAATACCACGACAGTGGGAGGAATGTCATGAAGGTCTCCTACAACGAGCTTCACGGACTGTGTCGCAAGGCCTTTCAGGCGATGGGCTTTGAAGACGGTGACGCCGGTGACGCCGCCGACATGGTGGCCTGGATGCAGCTCTATGAGCTGGAAGGGCTGGCGGCGCTCAATCGCGGACTGCGTTTCTTGCTGGAGGATACCGATGAGCGTCCGCCGGAGATCGTCTATGCCGATGGCGACCTTGCGGTACTCGACAGCCACGGTCACAGCGTATTGAAGAGCTCATCGCTGGCGCTGGAACTCGGCTTCGCCAAGGCACGTGCGCGTGGCCTCGCCGTCATCAAGATCCAGCATTGCCACAATCGGCAGCTGATCATGGGTTATCTGGCGCGCCTTGCGGGGCGCGGCATGAATGTCACCGCCTTCTGGCGCAACGCCCAGGACGTGGACGAGGCGGTCGGCTGCCCCATGATCGAGCAGGTCGTGGGCTTCAGAGCCAACAGCTCGGTCCCCGAGATACGGGTCTATGCCGTGCGTGAAGTGCCAGAAGAAAATGAGCCCAATGATGGCATCACGCTGGTGATGGCCAACCATGTCGACCTGCTGCCATCCCTTCGCTCCGACTATGACGTCGACCTGCTGGCCTGTCATGAAGAGTCGAAGCTGCTCGCCTGTCGCCAACGAGCCATGCAGGAAGGCATCGAGGTGGATGACGAACTCTGGTCACGCCTGAAAGCACTCTCGACACGCCTGCTGGTCGAGGCAACGGAAGATTCTCGCAGTGGTGCCGGCGCCGGTTCCACCGACAACGACTGACCTCTCGCCTCTCAATACGTCCCATCATTCCATGATCCGCCGCTCTTGCGCCGGCGGGTCATGGAGTGCGCCATCGAAAGATTCTCGAGGAATACCCATGGTTCATCCCGTCAAGACCGATCTTTTTGCTTCTCGTGCACCCCTGTCATGGGCGAGTGTCGGCAATGGCATCCTGTTCACTGCCCAGATTCCGATCGATGCCGCCGGCAATGTCGTGGAGGGCGGGATTGCTGCCCAGACCCGCCAGACGCTGGATAATCTGATTCATACCCTGGAATGCGCCGGTGGTGACGCCTCCTCGCTGACTCAGGTGCTGATCTATGTGACTGATCGCGAGCACCTGGCGACAGTGAATAGCCTCTATGCAGAATATGTGCGTGAGCCCTATCCCAATCGGGCTGCCATCATCGTCTCCGGGTTTGCACGCGAAGAGATGCTGGTCGAGATGGTCGCCTACGCCGCACTGGAGGTTGATGTCTAAAGTCGCCGTGATGCGGGTGAGGGAGTGACCCGTCACATTTGCGCCCTGCATTGACTGGTCATTGAGGCCCATCGGTTCACCAAGCCCTCAGGCCAACAAGAAAGACGCCGGAGCATTCGCTGCTCCGGCGTCTTTTTGTGTCTACGTCATGCCTTCTTTCACTGCTGTCAGGGCGTAAGGCCCGCGGCCTGCATGAAGCGACGCAGTGCCAGAGAGACGAGTCCCAGCGCGCTAACGCTGCCTCCCCAGATCACCACCAGCCAGCCGATCTTGCTGAGCCAGCTGGCCGGGCGCGCGAGCGTCCCGGATGGCTCGTCGTCGAGTCTGGCTGTGGGGGCATGCAGTGGCGCTGAATGTGTCTCGCGTGTCGGGGATGTCATGTCAGCACCTCTCAATGGTAGCCATCGGTATGACGGACCTTGCCCTTGAACACGAAGTAGCTCCACGCCGTATACACCAGGATGATCGGCAGGATGAAGAGCGTGCCGACGAGGGCAAAGCCCTGGCTTTGTGGCGGAGAGGCCGCTTCCCAGATCGTCACATGACCGGGAATGATGTCAGGCCACATGCTGATGCCGAAACCGCTGTAGCCCAGGAAGATCAAGGCCAGCACCAGCAGGAAAGGCTGGGCATGATATTCAAGGGCGACGGCGCGGATCAGCGCATAACCGGCCAGCACTACCAGCACTGGCACCGGCAGGAACCAGAACAGCTGCGGCAGCGTGAACCAGCGTTCGGCGATGGCGGGGTGTGCCAGCGGTGTCCACAGACTGACGGCCGCGATCATGATCAATACCCACAGCGTCAGCGGGCGCGTCAGGGCAAACATGCGTGCCTGGAGAATGCCTTCGGTCTTCATGATCAGCCAGGTGCTGCCGAGAAGCGCATAGGTGAACAGCAGCGCCACACCGCAGAACAGCGGGAAGGGTGACAGCCAGTCCAGCGAACCGCCGCTGAAGTGAACCCCACCGAAGGCGATGCCCTGGATGTAGCCTCCCAGTGCGACGCCTTGACTGAAGGTGGCCAGCACCGAGCCGCCCACGAAGGCCTTGTCCCACCAGTGGCGACTCGCGTCCGAGGCCTTGAAGCGAAATTCGAAGGCGACACCGCGGAAGATGAGGCCGATCAACATGGCGACAAGAGGAATGCTCAGGGCTTCCAGCAAGACGGCGTAGGCCAGCGGGAAGGCCGCGAACAGCCCCGCGCCGCCCAGCACCAGCCATGTCTCGTTGCCATCCCACACGGGCGCCACGGTATTCATCATCACATCGCGGTCCACCTTTTCCTCCACCCACGGGAAGAGAATGCCGATGCCCAGATCAAAGCCGTCCATGATCACGTACATCATCAGGCCGAACAGGATGATGCCTGCCCAGATGACAGAAAGGTCGATACCCATAGCGTTCATCGCTCCGGTCAGTGAGTGGTGCCGTCGAGAGATTCCTCGATGGCCGACAGTGGGCGGGATGGCGTGCGTGGCTTGCCGGGGCCGCCGCTGGGGGCGTGGCTGTCATCACCCTCAGGCCCTTTCTTGATCAGCTTGAAGATGTAGTTGATCCCCGTGCCGAAGACGATGAAGTAGACCGTGACAAAGGCTGTCAGGCTGATGCTGAGGTGAACGGCACTGTGGGCAGAGACGGCATCTTCCGTTCTCATCAAGCCGTAGATCACCCACGGCTGGCGGCCGACTTCGGTGGTGAACCAGCCTGCGAGTATCGCGATCAGCCCGGCCGGCCCCATGGCGACGGCCAGCCTCAGCCAGCGCCGCGAGGTGAAGAGCCTGCCCTTGCGGGCCAGATAGACACCCGAGAGGCCGAGCAGAATCATCGCAAGGCCCAGGCCGACCATCAGGCGGAAGCTCCAGAACACGACGGTCGAATTGGGGCGGTCGGCGGCGGGGAAGTCCTTGAGCGCCGGCACCTGTTTGTCGATGTCATGCATCAACAGCAGGCTGCCGAGGGCCGGAATCTCGAGCGCAAATCGCGTCTCTTCGCGCTGCATGTCGGGCACACCGAACAGGATCAACGGCGTCGGTTCCCCATGGCTGTTGTCCCAATGGCCTTCGATGGCCGCGATCTTGGCCGGTTGGTGCTTGAGCGTATTCAGGCCATGCATGTCGCCGACGAAGGCCTGCAGCGGGGCGGTCACCATCAACATCAGCACCGCCATGACGAGCATCTTGCGCACTTCCGGGGTATCGCGCTTCTTGAGCAGCAACCAGGCGGCGGAGGCAGCGACGAACAGCGAGGTGCTCAGGAAGGAGGCCAGTGCCATGTGGGCCAGGCGATAGGGGAAGGAGGGATTGAAGACGATCGCGAGCCAGTCGACCGGCACGACGATGCCATCGATGACCTCATGCCCCTGAGGGGTCTGCATCCAGCTGTTGGACGACAGGATCCAGAACATCGAGACCAGGGTGCCGAGCGCCACCATGCAGGTCGAGAAGAAGTGCAGGCCGCGGCCGACGCGATTCCAGCCAAATAGCATCACGCCGAGGAAGCCGGCTTCGAGGAAGAAGGCGGTCAGCACTTCATAGGTCAGCAGTGGCCCGGTCACGCTGCCGGCAAAGGCCGAGAAACCGCTCCAATGCGTGCCGAACTGGTAGGCCATGACCAGCCCTGACACCACGCCCATCGCGAAGTTGACCGCGAAAATCTTCGACCAGAAATGATAGAGGTTGCGGTAGACCTGTGTGCCCGTCTTCAACCACATGCCTTCCAGCACCGCCAGATAGCTGGCGAGGCCAATGGTGATGGCCGGGAAGATGATGTGAAACGAGATGGTGAAGGCGAACTGTATCCTGGCCAGGTCGATGGCCTCGGTGCCGAACATGGCAATGTCTCCTGAGTAGGCGGCAAGGGGGACGGCCCTGCCTGAATCTTCGCCGCTACTCTAGGGAGCCACCGGAAGCCATAACAGGCTCAGTTGTGCGAGAAAAAACCATATCAGTTGCGAGCTGAATCTTGGTCAGTCGTTAAATGCCCGTGAGCCAGTCAGCCGGCCAGCCAGGTGGTATGGCGAGAATCCAGCAAGGCGAGTCGGGCAGGAGGGCGCACTCTGATTCATGTCAGCACTATGACGGGGTCAGGCGCGTGCCACATCGCCCTTGGCGGCAGGCCCCGCCATGGCGGGCTCTTGCGCACCCTGCTAGGGCTCTTGCGCACCCTGCTAGGGCACGCGTGCGGCATCAAGGCATGCAGCCAGGGTGCGCAACAAGGTGCGACATCCAGATGTGGCAAGCGGCTGGCGCGCAAGTGACATGTGCCGCAAAAGGCTGTTTTCGCCCCCGCGGATGACGAGTGAAGACTGTGTGGCAAGGCGGCCACAAGGGCTGCGGCATTTGCGCGCATATACTCGAGGCACTCCTCGTACCTCGCATGCAGCCTGAGCGGTCCGCGTTTCAGGCTGCCTTGAGCAATTCACCCAATGTCTGCATGGCGCGCTCTGACGCCGCATCCCATGGGTGGCCGTAGCTCAAGCGAATGCAATGCTTGAAGCCCTGGGTGGCCGAGAAGATAGGCCCCGGCGCTAGGCTGATGCCGTGGGCCAACGCCTGCTGGAACAGGGCCAGCGAGTCGATGTGCTCGGGAAGCTCGCACCACAGGAAATACCCCCCGTGGGGGTGGGTCACGCGAGTGTCTTCGGGGAAGTAGCGATCAATGGCTGCCAGCATGGCTGTCTGCTGGGTTTCGAGCGCCAGACGTAGCTTGCGCAGGTGGCGGTCGTAGCCGCCATGCTGAAGGTAGTCGGCCAGGGCCACTTGGGCGGGCAGCGATGGCGAGATGGTCGTCATCAGCTTGAGGCGCGAAATCTCCCGGGTATGCCGCCCCGCGGATATCCAGCCCACCCGATAGCCCGGTGCCAGGCACTTGGAGAACGACCCGCAATGCATCACCAGACCTTCGACATCCAGCGCCTTGACGGGTTGCGGGGGCGACACCTCGGCACGTTGATCGAAATACAGTTCCGCGTAGACATCATCCTCCAGCATCGGTAGCTGATGACGGCAGAGCAGCGCATACAGTTCGGCCTTGCGTGCATCGCTCAGGCTGGCCCCCAGCGGATTCTGCAGATGACTCATGAACCAGCAGGCCTTGATGGGCAGCGTCTCCAGACGATTCTCGAGTACCTCGAGATCAATCCCGTCGCGTGGGTGTACCGGAATTTCCACCGCGCGCAGCTTGAGCCGCTCAAGCACCTGAAGCGTGGCATAGAAGGCCGGCGCCTCGATGGCGACAAGGTCCCCGGGCTGGGTGAC
The DNA here is from genome assembly GCF_046566945.1 of Cobetia sp. SIMBA_158. NCBI lineage: Bacteria > Pseudomonadati > Pseudomonadota > Gammaproteobacteria > Oceanospirillales > Halomonadaceae > Cobetia > Cobetia sp. SIMBA_158. Next base: position 410,950 of record NZ_JAWJYL010000002.1, on the reverse strand, counting down.
ACATTGCAGGCCAAGATTGAGCGCCTCCATGGCGCCATTGGTGATCACCAGCTCCTCCGTCGGCAGCTGCATGCCGTTGACCATGTAGCGCTGAGCGATCTGTCGGCACAGGTCAGGATGGCCTGTGGTCATGTCGGAGATCACGGCATGCGATGACAGCTGGCGCAGCCCGCGTGTCATGCTGGTCGCAAGCCGCGCGAGGGGGAAGAGCTCCGGGCTCGGGAAGGCAGACCCGAAGGGGACGGTGTCGTTGTCGCGCAGTGAGCCCAGCACTGAGAATACCAGTTCACTGACTGCGACATCGGAAGGGGCTTGCTGCTGCAGGGCGACATGCGGCTCATCGAGTATCCGCGAGGCATTGTCACGCACGAAATACCCCGAGCGCGGCCGCGCACTGATCAGGCCCTGATTCTCCAGCAGGTAATACGCCTGAAAGACGGTAGAGGGGCTGATGCCATGCGCCTTGCTGGCCTGACGCACCGACGGCACGCGCTCACCCGGCGCGAGAATGCCGGTACGAATCAGGTTGGATATCTCGGCGGCAAAGCGTTCATAACGCTTCATGGGGGATTTCCTGGAGAAGTCGGGGAGGCAAGGATACCGGAGTGATTACGCCGGCGCATGGCGCGGTGGCCGGCATAGATTATTGTCCATGCCAAAAGAGTCGGGGAGGGCAATGCATCATCAGCGTGCTGCTGATGCTGACGTGTCCTGCTCGACTTTCGCCCGCTGCACCAGTCAAGGCCATGCTTTTGACTGGTAATCTCCTCATTGCGCCATGCCGGGATGAGTTTTGTGCACGATATTCATAAATTCACCTGTTTGGTGCAAAAAGCTGGCTGGCATATTTTTGATTGAGCATATTTGGTGCGGCTTATATTCAAAACGATATCGAGATTTCCTTTTGACTGAACGATGGCAACGCACGGCACCGATGTTTCGTGTGATTGCCTGCTTTGCTGGCACATCAATTGCACTACCTCAGTCGGGATAACAAGTACAACAAGATACGAGGGAATGTCGTGAACAAGAAAATTGCTGCCGCAATGCTGTCCGCCTGTGTCGGTTTCTCGCTGGCCAATGTCGCCCAGGCGGAAGAGGGGCCGATCAAGGTCGGCATCCTGCATTCACTGTCCGGCACCATGGCGATCAGTGAATCGACTCTGAAAGACACCATGTTGATGCTGATCGAGAAGCAGAACGAGAAGGGCGGGCTGCTGGGACGCAAGCTGGAGCCCGTCGTGGTCGACCCGGCCTCCAACTGGCCGCTGTTTGCCGAGAAGGCGCGTGAACTGCTGGCGCAGGACAAGGTCGATGTGATCTTCGGGAACTGGACGTCCGTCTCGCGCAAGTCGGTGCTGCCGGTGGTCGAGGAGCTCAACGGCCTGTTGTTCTATCCGGTGCAGTATGAGGGCGAGGAGTCCTCGGAGAATGTCTTCTATACCGGGGCGGCGCCCAATCAGCAGGCGATTCCGGCAGTGGATTATCTGATGAACGACGTGGGCGTGGAGCGCTGGGTGCTGGCAGGCACGGACTATGTCTATCCGCGTACCACCAACAAGATCCTGGCCGCCTACCTCAAGTCTCACGGTGTGGCCGATGAAGACGTGATGGTCAATTACACGCCCTTCGGTCATTCCAACTGGCAGTCCATCGTCTCGGACATCAAGTCCTTCGGCAGCGCGGGCAAGAAGACCGCCGTGGTGTCCACCATCAACGGCGATGCCAATGTGCCGTTCTATCGTGAGCTGGCCAACCAGGGCATCGATGCCGAGGACATTCCGGTGGTGGCCTTCTCGGTGGGCGAGCAGGAGCTCTCGGGCATCGATACCGCACCGCTGGTCGGGCATCTCGCGGCCTGGAACTACTTCATGAGTGTGGACAGCGACACCAACTACGACTTCATCGATGAGTGGATCGCCTACACCGGCAAGGAAGATGCGGTCACCAATGATCCGATGGAAGCCCACTACATCGGCTTCAACATGTGGATGGAAGCCGCTCGCAAGGCGGGCAGTGTCGAGGTCGATGCGGTCAAGGACGCCATCATCGGCGTGTCCGTTCCCAACCTGACCGGCGGCTACGCCACCATGATGCCCAACCATCACATCACCAAACCGGTGCTGATCGGCGAGATCCAGGACAACGGTCAGTTCTCCGTCGTCTGGCAGACCCCCTCCACTGTGGCAGGTGATGCCTGGTCGGACTATCTGGAAGGTTCCAAGGACCTGATCAGTGACTGGCGCAAACCGATGGAATGCGGCAACTACAATGTCGTGACCCATTCCTGTGGGGCTCAACAGAACGTCGCCACGCAATGAGGCGTAGCACGTTCTGAGAGTGAGGCGGCGTGCAGGGGAGCCTGCACGCTGCCTCGTTGAGTGTCAGTCTCCGAGGCCACGATGCCCTCGGAGACTGATGACGCCTTTGCGCGTTCACCATGGATGGCCTTCTTGATGTCTATCTCCGTTGCAACGATGTACCGCTGGTGCTGGCAGTGGATGCTGCTGGTCTGTCTTCTGTCATTCCCCCTGTTTGCCGCTGCCCAGTCCGAGTCCGCGACTGGCCAGTCTGCGCGCCTGTCTGATGGCGCTGCCCAATCCCTGTTGACCCGGCTTGCCGAGGCACGCAACCCGGCCAAACCGGCCGTGATCGATGAGATCGCCATGAGCGGCGATGCGCGCGCGCGTGGCTGGCTGGAAGCCTTTTCCGCCAGCAAGCTGGCTCGCCTCAAGGACGCCGAGCGCTTCTTGATCATCGACAACAATCGTGGCCGCGAATGGGCCGTTTCCGACGCCCTGTCGGGAGAATCGGCGGGCAAGGTCTCGCGCCGCGACCTCAAGACACTGCGCAGCAACAACTCGCTGCGTGGGCATATCGATGGTGTGCTGTCGATGATCGACCTGTCTTCCCCGGATGCCGAGGTCAGACTCGCGGCGGCGCGCGGTCTGCGCGGCAGCGTCGATGAGGCCATGGCCGAGCGGTTACCGAGCCTGATCGAGCAGGAGGGTGATGACGCTATCCGCACCACGCTCAAGGAAGCGCTCGCCATCCAGCAGCTGGAAGCCACTGGCGACCCCGCAGCGCTGGAGACGCTCTCCGGCAGCCTGAACGCCGCCGCGATCGCCGCCATCAATGGCGCCGCGGTGAGTGATGATCCGCAGCTGGCCCAGGCCGCCAAGGTGGCGCTGGCCGGTATCGAGCAGAAGCTTCAGCTCAACAGCGGGCTCGAGACGCTCTACTTCGGCCTCTCGCTGGGCTCGGTGCTGGTACTGGCCGCCATCGGACTTGCCATCACCTTCGGTGTCATGGGCGTGATCAACATGGCGCATGGCGAACTGATCATGCTGGGCGCCTACACCACCTGGGGCATGCAGCAATTGCTGCCGGGGCAGCCGGGGCTGGCGCTGCTGCTGTCGATTCCGGCGGGCTTTCTGGTCGCGGCGGCGGTGGGAATCGTCATCGAGCGCAGCGTCATCCAGCACCTCAAGGGGCGTCCGTTGGAGACCTTGCTGGCCACCTTCGGCATCAGCCTGATCCTGCAGCAGCTGGTGCGTACCACCATCTCGCCCTTGAATCGCATCGTGGTCACGCCGGAGTGGATGAGTGGCTCGCTGATGATCAACGAGGCGCTGTCACTGACGCTCAATCGCCTCTACATCATCGGCTTCGCACTGTTCGTGTTCGCCGGGCTGATGCTGATCATGCGCCGCACCCGTCTCGGCCTCGAGGTGCGGGCGGTGACCCAGAACCGGGCCATGGCGCGCTCGATGGGCATCAAGGCAACCCGTGTCGACATCATGACCTTCGCGCTGGGCTCCGGCGTTGCCGGCCTGGCCGGTGTCGCGCTCTCCCAGATCACCAACGTCGGGCCGAACCTGGGCCAGAACTACATCATCGACTCCTTCATGGTCGTGGTGTTCGGCGGGGTCGGCAATCTGTGGGGCACGCTGGTGGCTGGCATGTCGCTGGGGCTGCTCAATCAGTTCCTCGAGCCCTGGGCGGGTGCGGTTCTCGCCAAGATCGTGGTGCTGGTCTTCATCATCCTGTTCATTCAAAAGCGCCCGCGGGGACTCTTCCCGCAGAAGGGCCGCGCCGCGGAGGGTTGATCCATGCCTGATTCACGTTCCTGGCTGGCGCGCCCCTTTACGGAGCGCTCCACCCAGATATTCCTCGCGGTGCTGACGCTGTCGGTGCTCGCCATCACGCTGCTGCATGTGCTGCTGCCCGAGGGGCATCCGCTGCATGTCAGCACCTTCACCGTCACCCTGCTGGGCAAGTACCTGTGCTATGCGCTGCTGGCGGTAGCGGTGGATCTCGTCTGGGGCTACCTGGGCATTCTCAGCCTGGGCCACGGCGCCTTCTTCGCGCTGGGCGGTTACGCCATGGGCATGTATCTGATGCGCGAGATCGGCGACCGCGGCGTCTATGGCAATCCGGAGCTGCCGGACTTCATGGTCTTCCTCAACTGGCAGGAGCTGCCGTGGTTCTGGCAGGGCTTCGACATGCCGGCCTTCGCCTTCCTGATGGTGCTGCTGGCGCCGGGGCTGCTGGCGCTGGTGTTCGGCTTCCTCGCCTTCCGCTCCCGCGTCACCGGCGTCTATCTCTCGATCATCACCCAGGCGCTGACCTTTGCCTTGATGCTGGCGTTCTTCCGCAACGAGATGGGCTTCGGTGGCAACAACGGCCTGACCGACTTCAAGGACATTCTCGGCTTCGACCTGCGCACGGATGCGGTGCGCATCGCGCTGTTCATCGCCAGTGGCGTGGCGCTTGGGCTCGGCTATCTGCTGTGTCGTGGCATCGTCGGCTCCAAGCTCGGGCGTTTGAGCATCGCCTGTCGCGACGCCGAGGCACGCACGCGCTTTCTGGGCTACCGCGTCGAACGTGTGCAGCTCTTCATCTTCGTGGTCTCGGCGATGCTGGCCGGGGTAGCCGGGGCGCTGTACGTGCCGCAGGTCGGCATCATCAATCCCGGCGAGTTCTCGCCGCTGTTCTCCATCGAGGTGGTGGTGTGGGTGGCGCTCGGTGGTCGCGCGACACTCTACGGTGCCGTGCTGGGCGCGTTGATCGTCAACTACGCCAAGACGGTGTTCACCGGCATCATGCCGGACGCCTGGCTGTTCGCCCTCGGCGGCCTGTTCGTGCTGGTCACCGTGCTGTTGCCCAAGGGCATCGCCGGCCTGTTCGCCCAGCGTGGCTGGGGCAGACGCTCGCAGTCGTCGGCGGCCAAGACCGAATCGGCATCCGGTTCCCGTCCCATCGAGGAGGCCACCGCATGAGCCTGTTGAAAGAGATGGCCACGCGTGACCGCGTGTTCGACTTCCTGACCCCGCGCATCTCGCCGGTGGACGTGACCCACGGGCCGATCCTCTATCTGGAGGATGTCAGTGTCAGCTTCGATGGCTTCAAGGCGATCAATGACCTCAACCTGACCATCGACGATGGCGAGCTGCGCTGCATCATCGGCCCCAACGGCGCGGGCAAGACCACGATGATGGACATCATCACCGGCAAGACGCGCCCCGACAGTGGCTCGGTGTGGTTCGGCAGCCGTCACGATCTGCTGCGCATGAGTGAGCCCGAGATCGCCACCCTGGGCATCGGGCGCAAGTTCCAGAAGCCCACCGTCTTCGAGGCGCTCAGCGTGTTCGAGAATCTCGAACTGGCCATGGCCACCGACAAGCGCATCTTTCCGACGCTGGCCGCGCGCATGAGCGGTGAGACCCGCGCCAGGATCGAGGAGGTGCTCGAGACGATTCACCTCAAGGAGTGGCATGCGCGCGAGGCGGGCATCCTGTCCCACGGCCAGAAACAGTGGCTGGAGATCGGCATGCTGCTGATGCAGAAGCCGCGACTGCTGCTGGTCGACGAGCCGGTGGCCGGCATGACCGAGCAGGAGATGGAGCGCACCGCGGAGCTGCTGACCAGCCTGGCGGGGCGTCAGTCGGTGGTGGTGGTCGAGCATGACATGGGCTTCGTGCGCTCCATCGCGCGCAAGGTCACGGTGTTGCATCAGGGCGCGGTATTGGCGGAAGGCAGCATGGATGCGGTATCGAGCGACCCGAAAGTCGTCGAGGTCTACCTGGGAGAGAGTGACGGATGACGCAAGCGCTGAACACCAAGGCACCGATGCCGAGCGGCGAGTCGCCGCTGCTGACCATCGACACGCTCAACCAGTTCTACGGGGAAAGCCACACGCTGTGGGACCTGACGCTGGAGATTCCCGTTGGGCAATGTACCTGCGTGATGGGCCGCAACGGCGTCGGCAAGACCACGCTGATGAAATGCATCATGGGCGAGGAGAGCGTCCGTGACGGCAAGCTCCTGTACCGCGCCGATGGCGATGCCAGTGGCAGCGATTCCGGTCGCGATGCCAGTAGCAATGAGCCGCTTGATCTGACGCGGCGCAAGCTCGAGGAGCGCGCCCGCCTGGGTGTCGGCTACGTCCCCCAGGGGCGACAGATCTTCCCGATGATGACGGTGGAAGAGAATCTGCGCACCGGGCTTGCCGTGCGCCGGGATGGCCTGCGCCAGATTCCCGAGCGCATCTATGAGCTGTTTCCCGTGCTCAAGGAGATGCGTCACCGCCGCGGGGGCGACCTGTCTGGCGGCCAGCAGCAACAGCTGGCCATCGGCCGCGCACTGGTGATCGAACCGCGCCTGCTGATCCTCGATGAACCCGGTGAGGGCATCCAGCCCAATATCGTCGCCCAGATAGGCGAGGTCATCCGTCGCCTGATCAAGGAAGACGGCCTGACGGTGCTGCTGGTCGAGCAGAAGTTGCCCTTTGCGCGCAAGTACGCCGATCGCTTCGTGATCATGGATCGCGGCCGGCGGGTAGCCGAAGGCGAGATCGCGGCGCTGTCCGATGAACTGATCAAGCAGCACCTGACCGTATGACGATCCGATGCGTGATTCCCGTTGATGGTGCGACGGATGCCGCGCGCAGTGAGGCCAATGCCTCCGGCCATCGCTTCGATGACCAGCGCCAGTGGCAGGCCGCGCTGGCGCTGCGTTTCGAGGCGGATGCGCGCGACACCAGTGATAGCGGGCGCGCCATCACCCGCCTGACGCGTAGACGTCATCATGGCCCGCTGCGCGTGCAGCGCCCCTTCTACCCTGAGGGCCGCCACGGCTGCTGCCACGTCTATCTGCTGCACCCTCCGGGGGGGCTGGTCAGCGGCGATGCGCTGCAGATCGAGGCCGAGGTGGAGGAGGGCGCGCATGTGCTGTTGACCACACCGGCGGCGGCCAAGCTCTACAAGGCGGACCGCAACGGTGTGGCCTGGGGCCAGCATACGCATCTCAAGGTCGCCGACGGGGCCACCCTGGAATGGCTGCCTCAGGAGACGCTGGCCTTCAATGGCTCGCGCGGTGAGCAGACCACTACCCTCGAGCTTGCCGGCTCTGCGCGCTGTCTGGGCTGGGAAGTGCTGGCACTGGGGCGCCCGGTCGGTGAGCTGCCCTTCGTCAGCGGCCATCTCGAACAACGCTTTCGCCTGACCCGCGACGGCAAGCCGGTGTGGATCGAGCGCCAGTCGCTGGACCCGCTGCATCCGCGCTTCACCGGACGCTGGGGGCAGGGCGGCTGCAGTGTGCAGGCCACGCTGTGGGCGGTCGGACTCGAGGATGAGGCGGCGGCCATCGAGGCGCTGCGTGAGGCGATGCCGGCTTCCCCGCGCTGGGCGGTGACCCGCCGCGAAGGCGTATTGCTGCTGCGCTATCTGGGCCATGAACGCAACGAAGCCTGGGCGCTGTGCCAGCAGGCATGGCAGCTCCTGCGCCCTCTGATGACGGGGCTTGAGGCACAGGTGCCACGTATCTGGCTGACCTGATCTCGAGAGACCCCACTGAATGACAACCACAAGAGCCACGACATGGAACTGACGCCAAGAGACAAGGACAAGCTGTTGCTGTTCACCGCAGCGCTGCTGGCGGAACGCCGCAAGGCCAAGGGCCTCAAGCTCAACTACCCGGAATCCATCGCCTTGATCAGCGCCGAGATTCTGGAAGGTGCACGCGAAGGCTTGAGCGTGGCCGAGCTGATGGGGCGCGGCGCGGAGGTGCTGACCCGTGACGACGTGATGGAGGGCATCGCCGAGATGATTCCCGAAGTGCAGGTCGAGGCGACCTTCCCGGACGGCACCAAGCTGGTGACCGTTCACAACCCCATCGTGTGAGGCGATCAATCATGATTCCCGGTGAATACCTGGTGGCTGACGGCGAGATCTCTCTCTGCGAAGACCGTCTGCGCACCACGCTCTCGGTCGGCAATACCGGCGACCGGCCGATCCAGATCGGCTCGCACTATCACTTTGCCGAGGCCAATCCGGCGCTGGTGTTTGATCGTGAGGCCGCCCTCGGGCAGCGCCTGGACATCGCCGCCGGCACGGCGATTCGCTTCGAACCGGGACAGACGCGTGACGTCACGCTGATCCCCTTCGCCGGCAGCCGTCATATCTATGGCTTCCGTGGCGAGGTGATGGGGCAACTCAAGGATGACGGCAGTGTCGAGCGCTGAGCGAGCGACGCCCTTTACCTCAATGCGCCAGGCAATGGCGCTGACAGGCATTCAGTTCGGAGCTCACTTGGCAACGGCAGTTCAGCAACTGCAGCTCAGAAGCGTTGGCTTAAAAGCTGTAGCTCAGGGATCAAGAGGCAACCCATGAAGATAACGCGACAGGCCTATGCCGACATGTACGGCCCGACCACCGGGGACCGCGTGCGTCTGGGCGACACCGCGCTGTGGATCGAGGTGGAGAAGGATTTCACCCACTACGGGGAAGAAGTGAAGTTCGGCGGTGGCAAGGTGATCCGCGATGGCATGGGCCAGAGCCAGCGCGCCGATGACAGCGTGATGGATACCGTGATCACCAATGCGCTGATTCTGGACTGGTGGGGCATCGTCAAGGCGGATGTCGGTCTCAAGGCCGGGCGCATCGCGGCCATCGGCAAGGCGGGCAACCCTGATACCCAGCCCGACGTGGATATCGTGATCGGCCCGGGCACCGAGATCATCGCCGGTGAGGGCAAGATTCTCACTGCCGGTGGCGTCGACCCGCACATCCACTTCATCTGCCCTCAGCAGGTGGAAGAGGCGCTGATGAGCGGCATCACCACCATGCTCGGCGGCGGCACCGGGCCTGCCACCGGCACCAATGCCACCACCTGTACGCCGGGGCCGTGGCATATCGGCAAGATGCTGCAGGCGGTGGATAGCCTGCCGATGAACATCGGCTTTCTCGGCAAGGGCAATGCCTCGCTGCCCGAGGGACTGGAGCAGCAGATCGAAGCCGGCGTGATCGGCCTCAAGCTGCATGAGGACTGGGGCACGTCGCCGGCCTCCATCGACAACTGTCTGAGCGTCGCCGATGCCTATGACGTGCAGGTGGCGATCCATACCGACACCCTGAACGAGTCGGGCTTCGTCGAGGACACCCTGGCGGCCTTCAAGGACCGCTGCATCCACACCTTCCACACCGAAGGTGCCGGTGGCGGCCATGCCCCGGACATTATCACCGCGTGCTCGCGGCCCAATGTGCTGCCGTCATCCACCAACCCGACGCGTCCCTACACCGTCAACACGGTGGATGAGCATCTCGACATGCTGATGGTTTGTCACCATCTGGACCCGAGCATTCCCGAGGACGTCGCCTTCGCCGATTCGCGCATTCGCCGTGAGACCATCGCCGCCGAGGACATCCTGCATGACCTGGGTGTCATCTCGATGATGTCCTCGGATTCCCAGGCGATGGGCCGCGTGGGTGAGGTGATCTGCCGTACCTGGCAGACGGCGCACAAGATGCGCGAACAGCGCGGCCTGCTGGCAGAGGACAGCGAGCGTGGCACCGACAACTTCCGTGCGCGACGCTATATCGCCAAGTACACCATCAACTCGGCCATCACCCACGGCATCGCCCATGAGGTCGGCTCCATCGAGGTTGGCAAGCTGGCGGATCTGGTGCTGTGGTCGCCAGCATTCTTCGGCGTCAAACCGGCCTGCATCCTCAAGGGCGGCATGATCGCCGCTGCGCCGATGGGCGACCCGAATGCCTCGATTCCCACGCCGCAGCCGGTGCATTACCGCCCGATGTTCGGCGCCTTCGGCAAGGCGGCTAGCGCCACGCGCCTGACCTTCGTCTCCCAGGCGGCGCTCAAGGCCGGTGTTGGAGAAGCGCTCGGGCTCGACAGCCCGCTGTCCGCCTGCCGCGATGTACGCCAGGTGCGCAAGTGCGACATGAAGCTCAATGACGCCTGCCCGGAGCTCAAGGTCGACCCCGAGACCTATGAAGTCTTCGCCGACGGTGAGCTGCTGACCTGTGAGCCAGCCAGCGAGCTGCCGCTGGCCCAGCGCTACCACCTGTTCTGAAGGCCCGTTTTAAGTGCCTGTTCTGATTCCCTATTCGAGATCGACGCCATGATGGAACTGATACATCGCCTGCCAGACGCCAGTGGGTCAGGCGACCCAGCGAGCGCTCACACCGACGCCGAGCCCCTCGACATCCTGACCCTGCCGCTGGAGCTGCGCATCCGCGGTCGTCTGCGAGCCACCACGGACGGCGGACGCGAGGTCGGCCTGTTTCTGGATCGCGGTCCGGTACTGCGTGACGGTGATCGGCTGGCCTCGCGCGAGGGTGAGGTGATCCGCATCCGCGCCGCGGATGAGCCGGTAGTGACTGCCCACATCGCCGCCGGGCGCCCGATGGCCGCGCTCTGCTATCACCTGGGCAATCGCCATGTGCAGCTCGCCATCGGCATGCAGGCGCCTGACGCTGGCGCTAGTCAAGCAAAGAGCGAAGGAAAGGACGAAGCAAAGGGCGAAGCAGAGAGCGCAACCGGCTGGGTGCGCTTTCCGCCGGATCACGTGCTGGAAGAGCTGGCCGAGCGCCTGGGCGCGACCCTCACCCATCACGAGGCGCCTTTTGACCCTGAGCCGGGCGCCTATGCCCAGGCGGGGCAGGGGCATGCTCATTCACACGGCCACTCACACGGTCATGGCCACGGCCACTCACATACTCACGACCATGCCCAAGATCATGACCATGAGCACAGCCACGGTCATTCTCACAGCCACGCCCATGAGCACTGATGCCATGGCGGGCCTGCCGGCGCAGGAGGATCTGGCGCTGCTGGGGCTGTTGCAGCTGGTAAGCCCTGCCTTGCCCATCGGCGCCTTTGCCTGGTCCCAGGGGCTGGAGAGTGCCTTCGAGCTTGGCTGGGTCACTCAGGAGAAGGAGCTTGGCGAGTGGATCGACGGTGTGCTGGAAGACGGGCTTGGCCGTTGCGAGCTGCCATTGTTGGTGCGTCTGCAGCAGGCGTGGGCCGAGGGGGATGCAGCGGCGCTCGACGAGTGGGATGGCTGGCTAAAGGCCACCCGTGAGACCGCCGAACTCAGCGATGAGGACGCGCGTCTCGGGGCGGCGCTGCTGCGCCTGCTCAGAAGTCTCGAGCTCGAACCGCCAGTCGCGCTGATGCCGCAGGCGCCCGGCTACGTCACGGTGTTTGCCTGGGTGGCGCACCAGCGTGGGGTACCACCGCGTCAGACCTTGATCGGCTTCGCATGGGCCTGGCTCGAGAATCAGCTGGCGGTGGCCTGCAAGGCCATGCCGCTGGGGCACACCGCGGCCCAACGCCTGACCGAGCAGCTGCGCCCCCGCGTAGTGGAGGTCGTCGCGCAGGCGCTCACGCGCCCGGAGGCAGAGCTTGGCCCGATATTGCCGGGGCTGGCGCTCGCCTCCGCCCAGCACGAAACCCAATATTCCCGTCTGTTCAGGAGTTGAGCCAAGGCCGCCTGTCTTGAGGCGGCGGCGCCTGAACCGACCGACATGAACGTCTGATATCTCACGAGAAAGGAAGCTGCCATGAAGCATTGTCTACGCGTAGGAGTGGGTGGGCCGGTGGGCTCCGGCAAGACGGCGCTGCTGCGCCAGCTGTGTCTGGCCCTGCGCGATCATTACGACATCGGGGTGGTCACCAATGACATTTATACCCGCGAAGATGCCGATTTCCTGCTGCGCCATGAAGCGCTGGAGGCGGACCGTATCCTCGGGGTCGAGACTGGCGGCTGTCCGCATACCGCGATTCGCGAGGATGCCTCGATGAATCTGGCGGCCATCGATGATCTGCAGGCGCGTCACCCGAACATGGAGCTGGTGCTGGTGGAATCCGGTGGCGACAACCTGTCCGCGACCTTCAGCCCCGAGCTTTCCGATCTCACCCTCTATGTGATCGATGTCTCGGCAGGCGACAAGATTCCGCGCAAGGGCGGGCCGGGCATCACCAAGTCGGATCTTCTGATCATCAACAAGATCGACATCGCCGAGCAGGTGCATGCCTCGCTCGAAGTGATGGATCGCGATTCGCGCAAGATGCGCGGTGAGCGGCCCTTCGTGTTCGCCAATCTGTATGACGGTGTCGGGCTGGAAGAGATCATCGCCTTCATTCTGGATCGCGGCATGCTGCCGGAGCGGCGCCCGCAAAAGCTGGCGGCACAGGCCTGACGGCGCAGCGTTGTCTGCCGCTAGCTCAGGATTCATTGTCTCCCGGCATTCGTGTCACCACGGGTGCCGGGGGGATCCATCATCATCTTGTTCAGGAATGACACATGAAGCGTTCTCACTCCGCACTGCTTGCCACCTCGCTGCTGCTGGTGGCGACCTCGGCCTCTGCCCACCCCGGCCATGATGCCCAGGGGCTGTTGGCGGGCCTGTCGCATCCCTTCACCGGGCTGGACCACCTGCTGGCCATGCTGGCCATCGGCATCTGGAGTGCGCGTCAGTCGCGGGCCTTTACGCTTGCCACGCCGTTGTTGATGGTCGTCGGCATGCTGGCGGGGGCGGGCATCGCGCTGCTCAGCGGTGGGCAGGCGCTGCATGCGCTGATCGCCGAGCAGGGCATTCTGCTCTCGGTGCTGGCCTCCGGTGCGCTGGTGGCACTGCTGCTGCGTCTGCCCACCCTGGCTGGCACCGTCATGGTCGCCGGTTTCATGGCCTGCCACGGCTTCGCCCATGCGCTGGAAATGCCGGCAGCGGGCAGCGCCTTGGGCTACATGGCGGGCTTCGTGGTCGCGACACTGGCCCTGGCGTTGCTGGGCCGTGCAATCGGCCAGCGCCTGATGGGCGTGCCCGCCATCGCTTCACGCCTGGTGGGTGGGGCGGTGATGGCCTCTGCCGTGATCATGGCGGTCTGATCGTCAGCTGAGATTTGCTCGCGGCTAAGACGTACTGCTGATTGCACCACTTCACGCCCCGCTGGCTTGCCAGCGGGGCGTTTTTGTCTTCTGGAAGAAGGGGGTAAGGGATTGCCTTGTAGAAATGTTATAACGTATCATTTTTGGGGTCGAGTGGATGATGGCGCATTCCTCGACCTGCCGCGCAATCGTGCTTGCTGATGCAAGGGCTCTGACAAGGGCTCTGTGAGACAAGCCCTCATGGGCGTCATGCAGCACCTGATTCGGCGTGATGCCCCCTCATGAATCCAAGGCAATGACTGATGACAACTCTGCAATCGACTTCCTCTCCTGACAGGCCCGCTTCACTGCCTCCGGCTCTGCCAGTCACCGTGCTGTCCGGCTTTCTGGGCGCCGGCAAGACGACGCTGCTCAATCACATCCTTGCCAACCGCGAAGGGCGCCGGGTGGCGGTGATCGTCAATGACATGAGCGAGGTCAACATCGATGCCGCCATGGTGCGTGGCGCACCCGGTGCGGACAACGAGGTGACGCTCAATCGTGCCGAGGAGCAGCTGGTCGAGATGAGCAATGGCTGCATTTGCTGCACGCTGCGTGAAGACCTGCTCATCGAAGTACGGCGACTGGCCGAGGAAGGGCGCTTCGATTGCCTGGTGATCGAATCCACCGGCATTTCCGAGCCGCTGCCGGTGGCGGAAACCTTCACCTTCGAGGACGAGGACGGCCAGTGCCTCTCCAGTGTCGCGCGTCTCGACACCATGGTTACCGTCGTGGATGGCGCCAACTTCCTGACCCAGTATCGCGAGGCGCAGTCACTGGCCGAAGCGGGGGAAAATCTCGGCGAAGACGATGAGCGCAATGTCGCGGATCTGCTGGTCGATCAGATCGAATTCTGTGATGTGCTGTTGATCAGCAAGACGGATTTGCTCGATGCCTCGCAGCTGGATGAGCTGAGCGCGGTGCTGCGCTCGCTCAACCCGGAGGCCGAGATTCTGCCCATGACGAAGGGCGCCGTGCCGCTTTCCAAGGTGCTGGACACTGGCCGCTTCAGTTTCGATCGCGCGCAACAGGCACCGGGCTGGCTGAAGGAGATGCGCGGCGAGCACGTGCCGGAGACCGAGGAGTACGGTATCTCGAGCTTCTCCTACCATGCGCGCGTGCCGTTCCATCCCGAGAAATTCCACCAGCTGCTCCACGGTGACTGGTTCGGAGGCAAGTTGCTGCGTTCCAAGGGCTTCTTCTGGCTAGCTACGCGGCCGCAGTTTGCCGGGCAGTGGAACCAGGCCGGCGGCATCGCGCATTACGGGTTCGGGGGCATGTTCTGGAAGGCAGTCCCGGAGGTTGAATGGCCAGAAGATCCCGAGTACCTGGAGTCGATCCGGGAAAAGTGGCAGGAGCCGTTCGGTGACATGCGCCAGGAGCTGGTATTCATCGGTCAGAACCTGGACGAAGCCCGTATCCGCCAGGCGCTGGATGAATGTCTGCTCGATGACGCCACGCTGCTGGCGGGCAAGGAAGCCTGGCGTGACCTGCCGGACCCATTCCCCGCCTGGGAATGAACGACGGCACCTGAGTCCCTGATCGGCTGACACTCGCCAAGACACCCCACTGATCCGCGATCAGTGGGGTGTCTTCATTGTTGGCGCGTCTTTGGCGCTCTTGATCGGCACAGTCGTGCTGATCAAGAAGGGAGGGGCCGTCACTTTCCTCGAGCAGACGCTTCGCTGCCGGTCTGTGAGGCAAGGCGTTAGACAAGGCGTGAGATGCGTGCCGCTGCGCTACTCAGGACAAACAGCAGGGTGGCGAGGCACACGATGGTGGGGCCGGTGGGGGTATCCAGCCAGTAAGCCGCCTGCAGTCCGCCGGTGGTGGAGACTCCGCCGATGAGGGCGGCGGCGATCGCCATCAGCTCCGGGGTGTGACAGAAGCGGCGCGCCGTGGCGGCCGGGATGATCAGCAGCGCGGTGATCAATAGCGCACCGACCACCTTGAGGGCAACCGCGACCACCACGGCCAGCGACAGTGTCAGCACCAGCTGCTCGCGTCGCGGGTTGATGCCGCTGGCACGCGCCAGGTCCTCATTCAGGGTGGCGGTGAGCAGCGCTGACCAGCGCCAGTAGATGAGGCCGATGACCAACACGCCACCTGCGGCGATGATTGCGAGGTCTGTCTTGCTGACCGCCAGAATATCGCCGAACAGATAGGCCATCAGGTCGATGCGCACGCCGGGCAGGAAGGAGACGGCCACGAGGCCGAAGGCGAGTGCGGAGTGCGCCATCACGCCAAGCAGGGTGTCCATGGCATAGCCGCGTCCGCTGAGCAGCGTGACCAGGGTCGCCATGATCAGCGAGACGACGAGCACGCCGGCCAGAATCGAGGTGGACATCAAGAGCGACAGCGCCACGCCGAGGATCGCGGCATGGGCCGTGGCGTCGCCGAAATAGGCCATGCGTCGCCAGACGACGAAACAGCCCAGCGGCGCTGCCGCAAGCGCTACGAATATCCCGGCCAGGGCGGCGCGGAGCATGAAATCATCTAGCATCAGTCCCTCCAACATCAGTGACATCCCTCTGCGGTCGGTGCGATGAGCTGGAGCGCTGGCTCCCGACTCTGCGTTGTCTGCTTGAGCACAGGTTTGGCTGCAGGCGCGGGTGCAGGTCCGGATGAGGGCCGACAGGTGGGCGCAGCGTCAGCGGGCGAGTGGGTGCGAGAGTCAGAGTGATCGTGAGACAGAGCAGGAGAGTGATCGTGAGAGTGAGCAGGAGAATGCTCATGGCGATAGAAGGCCAGGGCGTCAGCGGTATCGAGCCCGAACAGGTCCTGGTAGGCCGGTGAGGCCATGACGCGCTCAGGCGTGCCCTGACAGCAGACGTGGCCATGCAGGCAGACGACACGATCGGAGGCGCGCATCACCACATGCAGCTCGTGACTGACCATCAGTACCCCGCAGCCGAGGGTGTGGCGGACGCGATCGATCTGACGGTAGAAATCCGCGATGCCACGGTGATCCAGCCCCTGGGTTGCCTCATCGAGCAGCAATATATCGGGCGAATCCATCAGGGCACGGGCCAGCAGAATACGCTGGAACTGTCCCCCCGAAAGATCGGCGATCTGCTGTTGCTCGACGCCGGGGATGCCGGCCTGCGCCAGGGCATTTGCCACCGTCGCGCGCGAATGGCGATGGGGCAGAGTCAGGAAACGCACCACCGTCATCGGCAGCGTCGGGTCCAGGCTCAGGCGCTGGGGCACGTAGCCGATTCTGCAGCCTTGCTGACGATGTATCCGCCCGCTCGTCGGGGCCACCGCCCCGATGATGCTGCGCAGCAACGTAGACTTGCCTGAGCCATTGGGGCCTACCAGGGTGACGATTTCGCCGCGCTCAACCTCGAGATCGATCGCATCGAGGATGCGATGCCTGCCGAGCGTGACACACAGATTCTTGATCGATAACAGCGACATGGGGACCTCTTGGCGCTGAAGAGTTGACGGGTCAGTGACCATTAATGTTATGTTATAACATATTGAGGGTGGCCATTGCAGCCTTCGATCTTCCTTCCGTGATTTCGCTTCTATTGGAGAACCGCCATGCGCCATCGGTTACTGCCTTCCCTCTCTCTGCCCCTCATGCTGGCACCTGCCGTGGCAGTGGCCGAGGTGCCATCGGTCGCGGTGGACATCCCCCCGGTGCACTCACTGGTGGCACGTGTCATGGGGGAGCTGGGCAGCCCCGATCTGGTCATCCAGTCTGGCGCCTCACCGCATGGCTATTCCATGCGTCCCTCCGAGGCCAGGGCACTGTCGGATGCGGATGTGGTGTTCTTCGTCAGTGATGAGCTGACGCCCTGGCTTGCCAAGGCGCGTGCGTCGCTGGCCGCGGATGCCGATACCGTCGAGTTGATGGAGGTGCCGGGCACCCTGCACCTGACCTATCGTTCGGGCCCCACCTTCGAGGCACATCATCACGCTGATGAAGCCTCTTCCGCGCATGGCGAAGAGCACGACGAGCATGGTGGCCACGAAGCCCATGCGGATCACGACGAGCATCACGGCGACCATGACGAGCATCACGATGGCGATCACGAAGCCCATGCAGATCACGACGAGCATCACGACGAGCATGGTCATGACGGCGAGAATCCCCATGGCTGGCTGGACCCGGTGAATGCTCACACCTGGCTGGGCGCCATTGCGGAGTCACTGGCAGCACAGGACCCGGAGCACGCGGCGACCTATCGCAGCAATGCCCAGGCGGGGCAGCAGGAGCTCGAGGCGCTGACCGAATCACTGTCAGCTCGTCTGGCTCAGGTGCAGGGCACTCGCTACATTGTCTTCCATGATGCCTATCAGTACTTCGAGCACCGCTTCGACGTGCCGGCGTCTGGTGCCATCTCGCTGGGCGACGCCTCCACCCCCAGCCCGGCCCGCGTCAAGGAGATCCAGGCGCGCGTGAAGCAGGACGACATCCAGTGCGTCTTCCGAGAGCCACAGTACAACCCGGCGTTGATCGAGAGCGTCTTCGAGGGAACCGGCGTCAAGACCTCCATCGTCTTCGAGCCGCTGGGTGTGGGACTGCCGCTGGGCGAGACGCTGTATCCGCAGCTGATCGAGCGCCTGGGACAGGGCATCCTGCGGTGTGCCGACGCCTGATCGCTCCGTGACAAATCGACGGGGCCGCTGTCGGCCCCCGTCTTTCCTCAAGAGCCTCATCCTCAAGGGAGAGCCACCGCATGCCCCACCCGACATCGCCACCGCTGAGTGAGCGTGACGCAGAGTTCTGCATCAATGCCGCGACGCGCACGCTGGAGCGCTGGGCGATTGCCGTCACTCGCGGGGAGAAGGAGACGCTTCTCTCGCTGTATGCAGAGGACGCGATTCTGGTGCCGACGGTCGCCGATGATGTGCGTGAGAATCGCCAGCAACGACAGGCCTACTTCGATGGCTTTCTCGCCAATGAAGCGCTGGCCTGCGAGTTGGGGGAGTACTCACCCCGAGTCAGTCGCAAGCTGGGTACCGTCGTGATTGGAGGGCACTACACCTTCGAATATCGCGTCGCTGACGAGACGGTCACGATTCCGGCCCGTTTTCTGTTCACCTTCGAGGAGATCCTCGGTGAGTGGAAGATCACCGGTCATCATTCCTCGCGACTGGCGGGATGATTCTGACCTGACGACGAGCCGTCCGCGCTCTGCTCTTCATTTCTCCTGACACACCCCACACTTCGGCTGAGCTCAGTGCCGCCTTCCTGCATCCTGGGGGAGGTGGTCGCTGACGAGGTCCGCCTTGGATATCTGACGAATGACCGCAATACTCCCTGACGTTTCCCTGACCGAGCGCTCGCGCTCCTTGAGTCCCCTGGAATGGGTGGGCATGCAGGGGATCGATCTGCCTGTACTCATCGAGGAGGGCGATTATCGCCGTGAATTGCATGCCCACGTGGATGCGCAGGTCGACCTGCCGATGCCGCATACCAAGGGCATTCACATGTCGCGCCTTTACCGCCTGCTGGATGGGCTGGCGGAGGGCAAGCCACTGACCCCGGGCATTCTGCGGGAGGTGCTTGCTGCGATGGTGGCAAGCCATCACGACTGCGCCTCGCGCAATGCCCGCGTCAGGCTGGAATTCGCGCTGCTGGTTAAGCGTCCGGCGCTAGTCACACCGCAACTCTCAGGATGGAAGTCCTATCCCGTCACGCTGGAGGCCAGCCTGCACGAGGGCAGGTTCACACTGCAGGCCAGTGTCACGGTGGGGTATTCCTCCACCTGTCCGTGCTCGGCGGCCCTGTCGCGCCAGCTGATCGAGCAGGCATTCCTGGCGGCTCATCGCAATGACACCACGCTGACGCCTGCGCAGGTCGCCGAGTGGCTCACCCACAACGCCACTCTGGCCACGCCCCACAGCCAGCGTAGCGAGGCGCAGGTCCAGGTCGAGCTGAAGCCCGCTGCGCGGGATCTGGGGTTGATCGCACTGATCGATGCCATCGAGCAGGCCGTGGCCACGCCGGTCCAGACGGCCGTGAAACGCGCTGATGAACAGGCCTTCGCGGCGCTCAATGGTCAGAATCTGATGTTCGTCGAAGACGCTGCACGCAGGTTGATCAATGGCCTGGCTATCTCAGACGGCGAGGCGCATGTGAATGTACGGCATATCGAAAGCCTTCACCCGCACGACGCCGTGGCCTGGGGTCGCCGTGACTAAGTGAAGTCCAGCCTGGTTCTTCAGCTTCGTTCTTTAGTTACGCCCTATTTCGAGGCGTTGACGTCTTTGATCCGCATGCACGCCCCGCCGAGGAAATCGGCGGGGCTTTTGGTTTTGCAGGGCTAAAAAACCTCCAGACACCGCTGCTAACGATAGCAGACGGGCGATGTCGGTATGTGGTTTGCCATCCAGTCCAGATGAGGCTGTGGAAGGGGGATTGTTGCGTGCTTCGCTAGACAAAGGTCTATTTCTGCGGCGGTGTGATTGACCGATGCGGCAGTAGACGGCTAAATTTTGCTTCATCTGGTATGGTTTGCAGTCCACTTGAGGGAGTGGAATTTGAACGTGACGCACGTGAGTCAGTCTCGCCAACACAGACTCAGGTCCGGAGCGATCAAATGGCAAGCCAGGCCCGATACGTCCATATCCAGAATCATAACAATCAAAGGGATTCGACAATGAAGCGAGCCATGCTTGCCGCCACGCTGTTAGCCGCCGCCTTGGGTACCACCACCGCGCATGCCGAGAAGATCGTGTTTGCCATCGGCGGTAGCCCCAACAGTCTGCAAGGTCTGACTGCACAACATTTCGCCGATAGTCTGCAGGCTCGACTCGGGGATGAGCATCAGGTCGAGTACTACCACAGCGGTCAGCTGGGCGATGAGCGCCAGCTGATCCAGAAGCTGCGCCTCGGCACGGTCGATCTGGCCGCGATTTCCTCGGTGATGTCGTCCGTCTCGCCAAGTTTTGCGCTGTTTGACATGCCGTTCATGGTCAAGGATCGCGAGCACCTCAAGCGCATCGATGACGAGATCGTGATGACTGACCTGGCCGAGGATGCCAAGGCAAAGGGCCTCAAGCTGGTCTCCACCTGGGAGAACGGCTTCCGCCAGATCACCAACAATGAACATCCCGTGGTGGAGCCGGAAGACCTGGACGGGCTGAAGCTGCGCACCCCGCAGAGCGAATGGCGTACCGGCATGTTCACGGCGTGGGGCGCCAATCCGACACCGATGGCCTTCTCGGAAGTCTTCGTGGCACTCCAGACCGGGGTGGTCGACGGCCAGGAGAACCCGCTTTCCAACATCGATGGTGCCAAGTTCCAGGAGGTCCAGAAGTACCTGTCACTCTCCAATCATGTCTATTCGCCCATCTGGCTGACCAGCAGTCAGGCCGGCTGGGGCAAGATGCCCGAGGACGTGAAGGCCGCGATTGCCGAGGTGTCCGCCGAGACCCAGAGCTGGGCCTTCGCCAAGGGTGCAGAACTGGATGACAAGCTGCTGGCGAGCCTCAAGGCGGGCGGCATGGCCGTCAATGAGGTGGATCGGGATGCCTTCGTCACCGCGAGTGCGCCGGTCTATCAGGCGTTCTCCGACAAGGTCGACGGTGGCCAGGCGATGGTTGACCGGGCCATGGCACTGGCCAAGGAGTAAGTCATGAGCTCGCATTCCCATGCGGCCAAGGCAACCTTCCCCACCGAGAGTGGGGAAGGACTGACGGCCACGACTGACGTGACTCTGCTGGACAGAGTCAACCAGGTGGTGGAACGCTGCCTGGAAGTGTTCACCGTCGGGTTACTGCTCTCGCTGACGGTGATCGTGCTGGCGGCGGTGGCCTTGCGTACCTTCGGTAGCTCCTTGCCCTGGTATGACGAGGTCGCCTCGATCAATCTGGCTTGGCTCAGCTTCTATGGTGCTGGTCTGGCGGCTCTGAAGCGTTCCCACATGGGCTTCCCTGGTCTGATCACCAAGGCGCCCATCGCACTGCGCAGTACGCTGTTCATTACCTCTGAGCTAATCGTGATCGGTTTCTTTGCCGTGGTGGGCTGGTTCGGCTATCAGGTGCTGGACGTGCTGGCCTGGGACTCCCTCATCGCCTTGCCGACCATCGGTCTAGACGTCACCCAGTCGGTGATTCCGATCAGTGCGGCGCTCTTCATTCTGTGTGAACTGCTGAGTATGCCTCATGCCTGGCGCAAGATGTGTGCAGGCGTCAACAGTGAAGAGGAAGAGATCGCGGAAGCCATCCGTCTGGCCGAGCAAGACCTCAAGGAGCACCGTTCATGACGCTACTGATCATTATCGCGGCGCTGTTCGCACTGGTGTTGATCAACGTGCCCATTGCGGTCGCCATCGGCACCGTCGGGGTCGTCGGAGTGGTGATCTTCATGGGCGTGGATGCGCTGGTGAACGTGCCGCTGACACTCTTCAATGGCGCCACCAAGTTCCCGCTGATCGCGATTCCGCTGTTCATTCTGGCCGGCGCGCTGATGAATACCTCGGGTATCTCCATGCGACTGATCAACCTCGTCACGGCCATGGTCGGGTTCGTGCGCGGTGGTCTGGCGATGGTCAATGTCGGGGTATCGCTGTTCTTCGCCGAGATTTCCGGCTCCGCGGTGGCCGATGTGGCCGCGACGGGTTCGGTGCTGATTCCCGAGATGAAGAAGCGCAAGTACACGCCGCAGTTCTCGGCGGCGATCACGTCGTCTTCGGCGTCGCTTGCCATCATCATTCCGCCGTCGCTGTCGATGATTCTCTACGGAGCCATCGCGGACACGTCCATCGTCAAGCTGTTCGTCGCCGGCATCATCCCGGGGATTCTAGGTGGTCTGGGGCTGGCGATGCTCTGCTACTACTACGCCCGCAAGTACGACATGCCGCGTGAGGCTGCCTTCTCGCTGTCGACACTCGGCAAGTCGTTCCGCGAGGCCTTCTGGGCCCTGACGCTGCCGGTCATCATTCTGGGCGGCATCTTCGGTGGCTTCGTGACCGCCACCGAAGGCGCGGGCATCGCCGTGCTGGCGGCGCTGGTCATCGGGGGGCTGGTCTATCGTGAGCTGAACCTGCAGGTGCTGTATCGCGCGGTGATCGATGGCGTGATCCAGACTTCCGTCGTGATGCTGCTGGTCGCCACATCCGCGGTGCTGGGGCTCTTCCTGACAGAGATGCAGCTGCCGCAACAGCTGGCCCAGGAGATCACCGCGATCACCACGGACCCGGTGGCAGTGCTGGCGTTGCTCAACATCCTGCTGCTCCTGCTCGGCATGTTCCTGCACGGCGCCGCTGCCATCATTCTGGTGGTACCGATCGTGATGCCATTGATCCAGCAGATCGGCATCGACCCCATCCACTTCGGCCTGATCCTGACCCTCAATCTGGCCATCGGTCAGCAGACGCCGCCCGTGGCCTCGGTACTGGCCACCTCATGCTCCATCGCCAAGACGGACATGTGGGAAACCACCAAGGTCAATCTGCCGATGATCTTCGTGCTCTTCCTGGTGCTGATGTTGGTCACCTACGTGCCGGCGATTCCCATGAGTCTTGTCGAGCACTTCTATGGTTGATAGCTATGGTTAAGCGCTATGGCTGAGAGCAATGGTTGAGAGGGCAGTGGTGGAGACTGCCCGTCAGACACGCCAAGGCCGCCCTTTGAGGCGGCCTTGGCGTGTCTGAAATAGGCGAGTGAAATAGGCGAGTGAAATGTGCGGGGGATACCCATCAGGCGACCCAGACTTCATCAGGCGGGATATATCACTGATCTGATCCCGTAACAGGTACGCCTTTCGCAACCTCTCGAGGGCCGGCCACACGCTGCTCGGCGCGCAGCGTCCACATCACACCGCCGAGAATCAACAGCATGCCCAGTACTTCATTGGTCTGCGGCCATTGCCATGCCAGCAGATATCCGTAGAGCAACGCACAGCAGGTCTCGAAGACGATCATCTGGCCGCCCACCGATACCGGCAGGCGCTGGGCCGAGGAATTCCACAGGGCATTGGCGATCCAGGAGCCCCCGACCGACATGAACAGGGCTGCGGCAGCGAAGGCCAGCCAGCGTTCAGACGAGAGCTCCAGCGGCAACATCCGCGGCTGCAAGACGGCGACCAGCACAAGAATCATCACTGCCACGACCCCGGTCGCGATGCCTTGCAGGGTGGACCACTCTCGCGCGGAAAAACGTCCGGCCTTGAGCTGCTGGGCATTGCGCAGCGCGAACCATGCCCAGGACATCACGCCGAGCGAGCCACACAGCACGCCGAGCAGGTCTTGCCACTCTCCTGCGCCCTGCAGGAAGCGAAGCAGAACAGGCACGTTCATGCAGACGATTCCCACCCCGATCAGCGTCAGGGACAGGCTCACGGACAGGCGGCTCGCCTGAATATGGCGTCTCCCGATCAACATCACCGCCACCGGCACCAGCCCGTTGATCAATGCCGCGATGGCCACGCCGGCATATTGGACGGCCGCCGTCAGCAGGATGAAATACGCCACATTGCCTGTCAGCGCCAACTCCAGCAGCAAGCGGGTATCGCGCGCAGTGAGGCGAGCGGACAGGCAGCGAGCATGGGGCAACGCGATCGCCGCGGCAAACAGCCCATAGAGCCCGAAACGTGCGCAGCTGATGACAACTGGATGGATGTCACCCAGCAGTGATGGCAACACGATGACGCCTCCCCAGAGGGCACCTACCATGCCAGCATGGACTATTGCTTTCTTCATGATGAGTTGCCCTTGTCTTGATCAAGGGGCCACTCTAATGCGTTACTTAGCGATGAAGCAGCGACTTTGCCGCATCCAGCCATTCCATCAAGGAATGTGTGGTGAGAGTGCTGCCTGGAGCCATCCGCGCGAGCGCAATGACGAACACAGACACAATTCCAAATACAGGGAGCCACCATGGCAGGACGTTTCCGCCATCTTCCCTCACTGGAGGGACTCGCGGCCTTCGAGTCCGTGAGTCGCTTGGGAAGCTTCACCCGTGCCGCCGATGAGCTGTGCCTGACCCAGAGCGCCATCAGCAAGCAGATTCGCGCGCTGGAAGCGTCACTTGGCACGCCGCTGTTCGTGCGCAAGGCGCGCGGTGTCACGCTTTCCAAGGCGGGAATGCTCTACCAGCAGCACATTCTCCCGGCGCTGCAAGGGCTCGAGATGGCCGGACAGCTCCTGCGCGCGCTCCAGCACTCTGACACCGTCAGCGTGCTGGCAACGCATGCCGTCTCCCAGTACTGGCTGTTCCCCTGCCTGTTGAGCTTCAGCGCCGAGCACCCCGAGATCACCGTGCACATCCACGCCAGCAACGAGATGGATGCCAGCATGGTGCCGGACCATGATCTCGCGATCCTCTATGGCGACGGCGAATGGCCAGCGCTGGGTGCCACGCCGCTGATTCACGAAGATATCTATCCGGTGGCGCGTCCGGAGGTGATCAAGGAGCAGGGACTTTCGCTGGAAGAGCTGGCCCAGCGGCCATTGATCCAGCTGGATTCCTCCTGGAACTGCATGGACTGGTCTCATTGGTTCGCCCACTTCGGTATTCGCTACCGTGCGCCCAAGTCCGACATCACCTTCAATCAGCTGACGCTGACCTACGCCGCCATTCAACGAGGCGCCGGCATCGGGCTGGCGTGGGACTTCATGGCGGCGGACGCCATCGCCAAGGGCGAGCTGGTTCGTGTCACGGATCATCGCGCGATCACCGGCCTCGCGGAGCATCTCGTGTTTGATCTCGATCGACCGCTCTCGGCCTCCGCGCGATTGTTCCGGGATTGGCTGATCGCCAAGGCTGGGGAGGGCGGTGTGACAGGGCAGAAGGACTGAGCAGGAGAGCTGAACAGGAAGGCTGAGCATCGTGTCTAGACATGAGCCCTGAACGAGAAAGAGCCACCCCGTGGGGTGGCTCTTCTGGCAGGTGTGGACTGCACTACACCTTGTTCAATAGCGGGGTATCACCCCTCCCGCTCGCCATCCACCAGGCGGCTGATGTCGGAGGGTGCATCGTGCTTGAGCTCCGGTGGCAGCAGGGCATCCGGCAGGTCCTGATAGCAGACCGGACGCAGGAAGCGGTGAATCGCGGCGGTGCCCACCGAGGTGGTGCGGCTGTCGAAGGTGGCGGGCCAGGGGCCACCGTGGACCATGGCGTCACAGACTTCGACCCCTGTCGGCCAGCCATTGACGAGGATGCGCCCGGCGCGACGCTCCAGCACCGGCAGCAACTGGCGTGCGGCATCGTGATCAGCATCATCCAGGTGCAGAGTGGCGGTCAGCTGGCCTTCCAGCGCGCTGCAGACCTGCTTGAGCTGAGCGAGATCATCGCATTCGATGATCAACGAGCTGGAGCCGAAGACTTCCGCCTGCATGGCCTCATTGGCCAGGAAGTCGCTCGCCTGGGTGCTGAACAGCTGGGTCTGGCAGGGGCTGGCGATGGGCGAGTCGCTTTCGCCACTGGCCAGGCAAGTGATGCCGGGCTGTGAGGACAGGCTCGCCACGCCCTCGGCATAGGCCTTGTGGATGCCCGGCGTCAGCATGGTCTGCACCGGACTTGCCTGGATGGCGGGAATGGCGGCTTGCTTGAAGCGCTCCAGTGCTTCGCCCTTGATGGCCAGCACCAGCCCCGGGTTGGTGCAGAACTGACCGGCGCCCATGTTGAGCGAGCCGACGAATGCGCTGCCCAGCGCTTCGCCGCGGGCTTCCAGTGCGGCCGGCATCAGGATGACCGGGTTGATGCTGCTCATCTCGGCATAGACCGGAATCGGCTGCGGGCGCGCCTGAGCGAGGGCCAGCAGGGCGGTGCCGCCACTGCGCGAACCGGTAAAGCCGACCGCCTGGATCTCGGGATGCTTGACCAGCGCCTGGCCGACCTCATTGCCCGGGCCAAACAGTAGTGAGAAGACGCCTTCCGGCATGTCGCAACGCTTGGCGGCGCGCGCCACGGCCTGACCGACCAGTTCCGAGGTGCCCGGGTGAGCCGAGTGTCCCTTGACCACCACCGGACAGCCCGCGGCCAGCGCGGAAGCGGTATCGCCACCGGCCACCGAGAAGGCCAACGGGAAGTTGCTGGCCCCGAAGACGGCCACCGGGCCCAGCGGGATCTGACGCTGGCGCAGGTCGGCACGCGGCAGGGGCGCGCGTTCCGGCAGCGCAGGATCGACGCGCACATCCTGCCATTCACCGCGGCGCAGTACCTTGGCGAGCAGCTTGAGCTGCCCGCAGGTGCGGCCGCGTTCACCGTTCAGGCGTGCCTCGGGCAAGCCGGTCTCCTGCATGGCGCGCTGGGTCAGGGTATCGCCCAGTGCATCGATTTCCTCGGCGATGGTCTCGAGGAAGACGGCTCTCGCGTCGGGCGACGTGGCGCGATAGGCATCGAAGGCCTGGCTGGCCAGCTGGCAGGCCTCTTCCACCGTGCTCGCGTTGGCACCCGGATAGGCGGGCTCCAGACGCTCACCCGTGGCCGGATTGATGGCGTGGAGCGCCTCGCCCTGAGCGGCGAAGCTGCGTTGTCCGATAAGCTGATGACCGTTGAGTGACATCGTGTCTTCTCCTTGATAAGTGAAGCCCTGAGGCAGGTTGAGTCAGGCTGTGGGTGTCTTGTGGGCTGCAGTAGAGGACGTAATAGAAGGTGTAGTAGCGGTGGAGCTGGGGACAGCGGCAGCGCCTGTAGGCGATGCGATAGCGGCAATCGGCAGTCGGTACCAGTGAATGGCGTTGTCGTGCAGTACCTTGTCGAGCGTGCACTGGCGCAGATCGGGTGACAGGAGGGCGGAAGGTGGTGTGATCCCTTGTTATTGTCATGAAGCCTGGACGTACGGCACATCATCGGAACGATGGGAGTGGCATTGCGAGTGACGTCCATGCTCTTGCAAGTGTCGGACGTTGGCGGGAGTGCGCCCGACACTGGCTAAACTTTCTCTCAGGGCTGTCTTGTCGGTCTGTCTTACAGATCTGTCTTGCCCCTCTCTGCGCTGACTGCCGTGAGCGTCGGCGGCCCTAAAGCACTGCCATGGCGGATGGCTGCTCCGCTTGGTTGTCATGGGACTCGAAGGCGACCGGGTTGCGTAGCGCGCGCCCGAAGGCCGGTAGTTCGATCTCGAAGCGGTCTCCTTCCTGCACCTTGATCTGATCGGCGAAGCTCAGCGTGGCGGTGCCGAAGAAGTGCACATGCAGGTCACCGGGCGCGCGGAACTGGGCGTACTTGAAGTGGTGGTGTTCCAGGTTGGCCAGGCTGTGCGCCATGTTGGCCTCACCGGTCAGGAAGGGCTTCTCCCACAGGGTCTGGCCTTCGCGGGTGATACGGCTGGTGCCTTCCAGGTGTTGGGGCAGTTCGCCGATCAGCAGCTCAGGTCCGTAGCTGCAGGCGCGCAGTTTGGAGTGGGCCAGCCACAGGTAGTTGGCGCGCTCGGTGATGTGGTCGGAGAATTCGTTGCCCACGGCGTAGCCGATGCGATGCGGCTGGCCATTGGCATCGTTGAGGTACAGGCCGACCAGCTCGGGCTCTTCGCCGGCATCCTCGGCGAAGGCCGGCACGCTGATCGCGGTTTCCGGCGCGACCACGATGCTGCCGTCACCCTTGTAGAACCATTCCGGCTGCGCGCCGACCTGGCCTGCGGCGGGCTTGCCGCCTTCGAGGCCCATGCGGAACATGCGCATCGAGTCGGTGACGTTGGCGTCATTCTCGCTCTGTGCCTGGGCGGCGGCATGCATGGCATCGCGGGTATCGGCACTGCCCAGGTGGGTCAGGCCGGTGCCGGTGACGGTGCAGCGCGCGCGGTCGGGGTGGGTGACCGGCGGCAGCACTTCGCGGCGATCGATCGCCTGCTTGTAGTCGACCAGGGTGTGCGAGTAGTGCTGTTCGATCAGCGCGCTGAGCCCGATGCCCAGCTCGATGGCGCGGGTGGCCAGCTCATAGGTGCCACCGGGCAAGTCGAGCAGGCGCAGCTGGTCGCGGCTTTCGACCACGGCGACCCGCGGGCCATTGGCGGTGCGAAGTTGGACGAGTCTCATGATGGCTTCCTCACTCGATGATGTTGAACTGATCGAAGTAGTCGCTGTTCAGCTCGAGGCCCAGCCCCGGGGTCTCTTCGTCGAGGTCGATGAAGCCGTTCACCGGCTCCGGGTCGCCCTTGAAGATGTAGTAGAAGAGCTCGTTGCCGATCTCGACATCGTGCACCGGGAAGTACTCGCTCATCGGGGAGGCCAGTGAGGCCATGGTCAGGTGGTAGTTGTGCATCTGGCCGGCGTGTGGGATGACCGGCACGCTGAAGGACTCGGCGAGGGCGTTGATCTTGCGCGCGGCGGTGATGCCACCGACCCGGTTGGTGTCGTACTGGATGACGGAGACGGCGCGCTTTTCCAGCAGCTGGCGGAAGCCGTAATGGGTGAATTCGTGCTCGCCGCCGGAGATGGGAATGCTGGTCAGCTGATTGAGTTCGGCGTAGCCATCGATGTCATCGGCGATCACCGGCTCTTCCAGCCAGCGCGGCTGGAAGCGTTCCAGCTTCGGCAACATGCGCTTGGCGTAGTCCAGGTTCCAGCCCATGTAGCACTCGAGCATCAGGTCGACATCCTCGCCGATGACTTCGCGCACGGCGGCCACGCTATCCAGGTTGGCACGCACGCCCTCGACCCCATCACGCGGACCGTAGCCGAAGCGCATCTTCATGGCGGTGAAGCCTTGATCCAGATAGGACTGGGCCTCTTCCTGCATGCCCTTGAGGTCGGTGCGGTAGAGCTTGGAGGCGTAGCAGGGAATCTTCTCCTTGGTGCGCCCGCCCAGCAGCTTGAAGACTGGCTTGCCGACCGCCTTGCCCATGATGTCCCAGATGGCGATATCGACGCCGGAGATGGCGGCCATGCCGATGCCCTTGCGGCCCCAGGCGTGGGTGGAGCGGTACATGCGCTGCCACAGGTATTCGTAGTCGAAGGGGTCCTGACCGATGATCAGCGGCGTGAGGTACTGATCGATGATCGCCTTGGCGATGCGCGGTGCCAGCGCCACGTTGCCCAGCCCGACCAGGCCGTTGTCGGTCTCGATCTCCACCACTGTCCAGCCGTGGAAGCGGAAGGTGCCCATCGAGTCGCCCTTGTCCCACAGCTCATCCATGGCGTTGGAGCAGAAGTGGGCGGTCGGGGGGACGGTGTGGCCTTTCCATTCGAAGACGCGGGTTCTGACGTTGGTGATCTTCATCGAATTATCCTTGTTGTGGATGGCGTTGATTCAGGTTCATGAGCGAGAGGCGCAAGCGCATCAGGCAGAAGCGGTCTCGAGGCGCAGCGCACGCAGGTTGGTGCCCATGCGCTTGGCGATCGCGAAGGCATTGCGGGTCGGGTTGACGTCTGCCTTGCCCTGACCGGCGATATCGAAGGCGGTGCCGTGGGCCGGCGTGGTGATGGGGATAGGCAGGCCGCCCTGGACGGTGACGCCGGACTTGAAGCCCAGCAGCTTGATCGCGATCTGCCCCTGGTCGTGGTACATGGTCACGATGGCGTCGTACTCGCCATCGCGCGCCTTGATGAAGATGGTGTCGGCCGGGAAGGGGCCCTCGACCGGGTAGCCCTGTTCATTGCAGCGCGCGACGGCCGGCGCGATGACGTCGATTTCCTCGCGCCCACAGGTGCCACCTTCACCACCGTGGGGATTGAAGGCGGCGACGGCGATGCGCGGGTGTTCGAAACCGGCCAGTTTCAGCGAGTCATGAATCAGCTGGCTGGCGGCGATGATGCGCTCCTGGGTGACGTACTCGGCGGCGTCCTTGAGCGGGATGTGCGAGGAGATGCGCGAGGTCCACAGCGTCCCCAGGGTGTTGAACTCGCAGAAATAGCCCTCGACTCCCAGTTTCTCGGCGAAGAAGTGCAGCTCGTCCTCGTGGCCGAGGCAACCTTTCTTCATCGACAGCTTGTTGAGCGGTGCGAAGCAGATGGCGTCGACTTCCTCGTTCTGGGCCGCCTCCAGGCAGCGGGACAGCACCGCGAGGGTCGAGGCGCCACAGGCGGCGCTTTCCTCGGCCAGCGTCACCTCCTGCTGGGCCACGCTTTCCACCAGCATCAATGACAGGCCTTCATGCTGGCGGGCCTCGGCGAAGCTTGCGACGCGCGGCAGCTGGGTGAAGAGACCGGCCTGGCGTTGGCCCTGCTCCCACAGCCACTGATCGGCGACCAGTACGCTGTGGGTCTCGGCGAATTGCTCGGGTTCCGCGACCAGGCGCGCGATCAGCTCCGGGCCGATACCGGCGGGGTCACCAAGGGTGAGGGCAATGACAGGGCGTGTTGCTGACATGTGAATTCCAGCCTTGTGAGAGTTGGCGTTGTTGTTGGTTTCTTCAATCAATTCGCACTTTATGGTCTGCTGGTTGGTTTACCGGACCAGTTGAGATAAAAATTAGCCGAGCCCACGCTGATCGGTCAAGGTTTTCTCGAAAATTGCGACCATGGTCGGTTTGTGGATGCGCGATTAGCGGTTGTCGGTTATGCTGGTATGAAATATATACCAGTGGAGGCTGCATGAAGCAGACGCCTTTCGCCTTCGAGAAAGCGCTGAAGAATCAGACCAAGAAGGAAATTCTCGCCGACAAGCTCATCGAGATGATCCTGACGGGGCTGCTGCGCGATGGAGATGAGCTGCCCAGCGAGCGTGAGCTGGCGCAGTTGTTTGAAGTGAGTCGTGAGACCGTGCGCGGGGGGCTGGCGCTGTTGACGGGCTATGGCCTCTTGAATGTCTCGCACGGCAGCAAGTCACGGGTCTGTGCCAGTGAGGTCGTGATTGACAGCTTCCGCAATCATCCCGCGCGTCAGCAGGGCGATGAGCTCAACAACCTGGATATCGAGAGCGTCTTCGAGAGCCGGATCGTGGTGGAATCGGCCATCGCCCGCCGCGCCGCGCGGCATATCGATGAGGTGGGGCTCAAGAAGCTCGACGCCTTGCTGGAGGCTCAGTCGCAGCACTTTGACTCACCGGTGAACTTCCAGCTCTCGGATCAGAACTTCCATCACGTCATCGCCGAATACTCGCGCAACGAGATCCTGATCCGCTATGCCGATGAGCTTTATACCTACGCGCTCAACATTCGCCGCCAGGTCATGGCCGAACATGGCTCGATCAAGCGCAGCTATGGAGAGCATGTGCGTATCGTCGAGGCGCTACGTGCCGGTGACCCGGATGCTGCTGAACGCGCCATGCTCTCGCATATCGACAGCGTCTATTACACCACGCGCGACAAGATGCCCCACTGAGAGGGGGGGTATGAAGCACGAGAGTTATGCATAAGTGGGATGTATATAAGCAAGAGAAAATAAAAGAGAGCGAACAAGCGGACTCTGAGCGCGATGCCTCAGTACTCCACGCCCGTCATCACCCAGACGATGCGGGTCTCGGTCTCGCCGGGGTTGCGAATCCAGTGGGGTTCTTCCCCGGTCAGCGAGAAGCTGTCGCCCGGGTTGAGCAGGAAGACCTGCTCGCCGAGGGTGAGCTCCAGTTGGCCACTTTCTACATAGCCCGCTTCCTCACCGCGCCGTTCACGCGGCGTCTCGCCGCCGCTGCCACCGGGTTGCAGGCGGGTCATGATCAGGATGAGCTGACCGCTCAGGCGGGGGGAGAGCAATTCTTCCCGCGCACCGATGGCACCGAGGTTCATGGCACGGCGCTGATCCGCACGCACGATGGTTTCCTGCTCGACCGCCGAATCACTGCCGCCCGGCTGGAAGAACCAGCTGACGCGCACGCCAAGGGCGTCACTCAGCGTCTGCAACACCCCGATGGGCAGCGAGGAGACGCCGCGTTCCACCTGGCTGAGATAGCCGACGGATTTGCCGACGCGTTCCGCCAGTTGGCTGAGGGTCAGCTGGCGGGACTTTCGCAGGTCGCGCAGCTGCCGGCCGATTCGGCGGTCTTCCTGTTCTGCATTGCTGAGTGTGCTGCCGGTTGATGCCGGTGAGGAGTCTGAGTCCGTGGTCATCCGGTTTCCTCTTGGCAATGGGAGCTGGCGGTCAATGAGTGGCATTTCATGTGGATGAAAAGCATGCAGCGGTTTTCATCAGCAAGATTATCAGCATGCGGCGTCGAGAGATAAGCCTGTGTCGTTATCAAATCGTCGTGTCGAGGCGGAGATTGATAGGGGGCTGGCGGGTATTGATAAGGGACTTGAGATAGAGACTCTTGAGATAGGAACCTCAGAGATAGGGCTTGAGACGCAAAAGGCCAGTCATCACGACTGGCCTTTTGCGTCTGAGCTGCGCATGAAAATCACGCGGCTGGCGTAAAGGCCGGTCGCTGCTTGCGGAAGGCCTGTTTGCGGGTGATCTTGCCCTTCTCGATGGTGAAGAGATCCACGCTATCGGCCTCGACACGCAGGCCATCGGGCTGGGTCGCGATGAAGGTGCATTCGGAGACGACGCGCTGATCGGCGAAGAAGAACTCGCCCTTGGCCCACTGCACATCGGGCATGGTCGTCCAGGTATTCACGAAGGCGTCGCGCACGGCGGCCTTGCCGACGATACGCGTGCCGTGCGCCTCATCGCCGGACACGGTGTCGAAGACCACATCGTCGGCGAAGTATTCCATGACCTCATCGATGGCGTGGCGATTGAAGGCATCGAACATGGCGGTCATCTGTTCACGATTCATGGTGCGTCTCTCTGGTGCTTGCATGCCGAAGGAGGCATGTCAGTGGGAGGTGCCGCGACGGGGTTCGAGAGCGCCGCGGCGTGTCGGGAAGTGATAGCGGGAAGTGATAGGAGCGATCAGTGGCGCAACTCGCGCGGCGCGTGACTCAGCTCACCTTGTCCAGCACCTGGAAATACTTGTAGAGCAGGTGTTGCCCCATGCGCCGGATAGGCCTGAGCGGATGGGCGGGCAGCGGCGAGTTGAAGATCGGCAGATGAACCTCCGGCAGCGACTTCCCGGCGATCAGCGCGGCCAGCTGCCTGGAGGCATAGGCCGAGAACGACACGCCGTTGCCGCTGTAGCCCTGGGAGTAGAAGATCTGCTGCTTGGGGTCCGGCTGCACGATGCGCGGCATCATGTCGTGGGAGATATCCATCCAGCCATGCGAGAACCACGGCGTCTCGATGCCGGCCAGCGCGGGAAACTTGCGCGCGATGGCCTCATGCACCACATCCAGATGTCGGGCGTTCTGCGCATCCGCACCACTGATGGCGCTGCGCGTCCCGATCTGCAGGCGCTTCTCGGGCAGCAGTCGGTAGTAGTGGCGCAGCTTGCGGGTGTCCGTGGCGAAGATGGTGGAATGCAGGCCGCAGGCCTCGATCTCCTCGTCGGTCAGCGTGCGCGTCCACACCGAGTTGGCCATGATCGGCATGTTGCGATAGGCGGTCAGCGAGTGAAGGTTGGGGCTGGTATAGCCCGCCGTGGCGATGCCCACCGCGCGAGCCTTGACCGTGCCACCCGGCGTCTGCAGATAGTGGATGCCGTTCTCGGTCGTCCAGTGCTGCACCGGGCTGCTGGTGTGGATTCGGGCGCCATGGCGGCGCGCGATACGCGCATAGCTGTAGGCCAGCTTGAGCGGCTGCACGGCGATGCCCTCTGGCTCCAGCATCGCACCGTGACTCTCCTGATCGCCCATGAAGTCACGATGCACTGACGCGCGGTCCAGCGTTCGGGTCCGGTAGCCGAGGATGTTGTTGCACAGGCGTGATTCGGCCTCGAGATGCTGCATGGCCTGCGGGCTGTGGGCGATCAGCAGGTTGCCCAGCGGCTGAGGCTCGCAATCCACCTCCGGGTCCTGGGTCAGGGACTTGAAGACCTCGAACCCCTCCAGGCTATTGGCGTGCAGCTGGCGCGCCATGTCTACGCCCCATTTCCTGACCCACTGGCTGCGGCTCAGGCGCCCCCAGGCCAGATGCCCCTGGCCGCCATTGCGGCTGGTGCAGCCCCAGCCGATCTGATTGGCCTCCAGCACCACCGCCTTGATGCCATGCTCACGCGCCAGGAACATCGCGGTGGCAAGGCCGGTGAAGCCGGCGCCGATCAGCACCACGTCGGCCTCCATGTCGTCAGTGACCGGGCCATCATCCTCGGGCGGCGGCCCGGCGTGGTAGCGCCAGTAGCTCGGCGCATAATCCACCCCTTCGCCCGGGGAGCTGTCCTTGAGAGGGTCGTAGTGAGGGTTGTAAGGCTGCTTGACAGTCATCGTGGGTCACCATCCGTCTTATTGTTGGCGATCGTTGTCATTGGTGATCGTTGTTGGTGATCATTGTCATTGGCGATCAATGGCGGTGTTGGTTCGTGCGCGTTGCGCTCGGCTGGCTTGCCTGCTCGAGTCGACGTGTGCCCGTCTTGCCGCTCAGGTCGCGCCCGGGATGGGCTGGCTTCCCGACCCCGGGAGGGAGGGCGGTGTTGGCGTGGGCGTGCTAGTTGGCGTAGCGGGTGTCACAACGCTGGGGGCTTCCGGCTCAGCGGCTTCGGCAGGCATAGGCTTTACCTGATGGGCCGGCTGCATGGCCGTCGCGGGCTGTTCATGGGTCGCCTTGAGCATGCGATAGACCGAGAACATGTAAGCGATGCTGACGAGGAAGAAGGGCGCGCCGACCACGATCGCCAGGCTCTTGATGGCGTTGAAGCCACCGGCAAGCTGGAAGACGATGCCGGTGACACCGATGATCACGCCCCACAGCAGGCGCATCAGGATCTTCGGATTCTCGTTGCCATTGGAGACCTGCATGGCCGAGAAGAACGAGGCCGAATCCGAGGTGGTGACGGCAAAGACGATGATGTTGAACAGCACCGCGAGACATAGCCACCAGCCGCCGGGCATGCTCTGCAGCAACAGGTAGATGCCGGATTCCGGATTGCCCTGCACGCTTTCCCACAGCGGCACGATCTGATTGACCTCGGCATAGCCGGCCGAGCCACCCCAGATGCTGAACCACACGATCGACAGCAGCATCGGCACCACCACTACGCCGAACACGAATTCGCGCAGGGTGCGGCCGCGGGAGATGCGCGCGATGAAACCGCCGCAGAAGGGGATATAGGAGATGTACCAGAGCCAGTAGAAGATCATCCACCAGCCCACCCACTCACGCTGTTCGAAGCTGCCTGCGTCGGTCCAGAACTGGTTGACGAACACCGAGCCGAAGTAGTCACCGAACTGCTGGGTGATCATGTTCAGCAGGTACTGCGCCGGGGCGTGGCCGAAGGCCAGCAGCGCCAGCAGAATGGCGCCGGCCATGATCATGTTGAGCAGGCTGAGGTACTTGATGCCGCGCTCGATGCCGGTCGCCGCCGATGCCACATAGGCGATGATGATCACCAGCATCACCATGGCCTGACCGAAGGCACCGAACTCGAGTCCGAACAGTACCTTCAAGGCATAGCTGATGGAGGTGACGCCCAGCCCGATCATTGTGGCATTGCCGCCGATGGTGCCGATCACGCCAAGACCATTGGCAAGCTTGCCCCACACGCTGCTGTTGCAGCGCTCTCCCAGAAGACCGTAGAGGCCGGTGGCGACCGTCAGCGGCTGCCCGAGGCGATAGGCCGGAAAGGCGATGGCCCAGGCGGCCACGGCAAACAGTGCCCAGCCATTCATGCCCCAGTCCATCAGCGTGTTGCGGATTGCGGTCGAGACCCCGGCCTGCTGGCCGACCTGATTGAGGTCCTGCACATGCGAGGAGGTATAGAGATGCGTCAATGGCTCGGCGACGCTGAAGAACACGAAACCGATGCCCAGCCCGCAGCTGAAGATCATCGAGATCCACGCTACATAGCTGAACTCAGGGCGTGAATCGTCTGGCCCCAGGCGAATGCCGCCGAAGGGGCTGAGCAACAGATAGAAGCTGAAGATCAGCGTCGCGGCGACCCCGAGCACGAAGCTCCAGCCGAAATTGAAGATCAGGAAGTCACGTATGCCGGATAGCGCCGCGCCGGTCTGCTCCGGCGCCGCCAGGGCATAGATCATGATCAGGGTGTAGATGCTGAGGACGGGCCAGAACAACCCTTTATCGTAGTCGCCAAGCAGACCGGATGAGCGCGGAACGCCGTTGTTGCCAGCGCGCTCAGCCGCTGCGGGATTGCGTGTTGCTGTCACTGGGGTGCCTCCAGGAAGGGGCCCTGATGCTCCACGCCAGATCTCGTCAGACACCTGACAAGCCGACAGGAATATCGAGAGCAGATTTTATTGTTGTCATGGGAGCGGGGCTGGGACATCGCCTTCATCGAACCGGCTAGGTCCCCATCCATCGTCAGTGAATGCGCTGCAGCTGATACAGCACTCGATGAATCTTCACGCGTCACAAATGAAAATAGACGGCGAGTAAAATCGCGCAAGTGAAATTTTTCAGTATTTTTTCATTCATATGTAAATTGATTGTCTTCCGACATTAACTTCTTGAAATACAGAGAAAATAACGCTGATGCGCCGCCTGGCCCGATGGCGGCAGGCCAGCGAGCAGAGGCAGGAGGGGATAGAGAGCGGAGTAGAGGTAGGAGCAGAGAGGGGGCAGGGATAAGAGTCGGGAGGTGAAAAAGGGGACAGTGCTCATGTCCTGGTGTATCTCTCCCAGCACGCTGGGCCAGCTCGGGTATCGCTTGCTCGGGCATGAAGTTCACGCCCCATCACACGCAACGCCGTGTGCCAACGTGAGTTTCGGGGCTGGCCATTGTTTTCCGCGGCTTGGACCCAAGGTCATGTTCACTGTTTATTCGAATGAGTGAATGCATTGCTCATCCTGACCCGAAAGTTCACCGGAAAAGGAAAGCACCTCCATGGCACTAACCACATCTTCGTCAGCGTCCGTCTCCGAGATCATCGTCGATTCACTGCTTGAGGCCGGCGCCAAGCGTTGCTACGGCATCGTGGGTGACACCATCAACCACTTCACCGACGCCATTCGGCGCTCCGAGATGGAATGGGTGCATGTGCGGCACGAGGAGGTGGCCGGTTTCGCGGCAGGGGGCGAGTCCTTCATCAGTGGCGAGCTTTCCTGCTGTGCCGGCACCTGCGGGCCGGGCAGCACGCACTTTCTGAATGGTCTGATCGAATCACACCGCAATGGCGCGCCAGTGGTGTTCATCGCCTCGCAGATCGATACCAGCGAGATGGGCGTCGGCTTCCCGCAGGATGTGGATCAGAAGGCGCTCTATTCCCAGTACAGCGTGTTCTGCGAGTACCTGACCAACCCCGAGAATGCTCGCCGCATGGTCGCCATCGCGGCGCAGAAGGCGCTGGCGGAAGGCGGGGTCGCGGTGCTGATCGTGCCGGGGGATCTGTTCACCCAGAAGCCCAAGGGCTCGCTGCCGTGGCGTGCCCATCGCTTTACGCCGGTGATTCGTCCCGGCGAGCAGGAGCTGGCCGCCGTGGCCGAGGCGCTGAATGCGCCGGGCAAGGTCTCTATCTATGCCGGCATCGGCTGTCAGCACGCGCAGGAGGAAGTGCTGGCGCTGGCACGACGACTCAAGGCGCCAATAGCCTGGACGTCGCGCGCCAAGGACTTCATCGAGCCGAACAATGAACTCGAAGTCGGCATGACCGGCGTGTTCGGGCTGCAGGGCGGCTACGAGGCTGTCGCGGAGTGTGACACCTTGCTGCTGCTCGGTTGCAGCTTCGCCTGGACCCAGTTCTATCCGGACAAGGCGACGGTGATTCAGGTCGATCTGGACCCCGGCAAGATCGGTATCCGCCACCCGGTGGATCTCGGGGTCGTCGGTAGCGTCAAGGACACCT
This sequence comes from Cobetia sp. SIMBA_158, assembly GCF_046566945.1. Lineage (NCBI taxonomy): Bacteria > Pseudomonadati > Pseudomonadota > Gammaproteobacteria > Oceanospirillales > Halomonadaceae > Cobetia > Cobetia sp. SIMBA_158. The sequence continues at coordinate 373,112 of NZ_JAWJYL010000002.1, read as the reverse complement.
GCGCGGCGCTGCTGACCCGCGTCGATCCGCGTGACGATAGCGCCTGGCTCGACAGCTGCCGCAAGAAGTATCTCGAGGCGCGTGACGATGCCGCTGTCACCTCCGATGACGAGCGTCTGATCCACCCGCAGGAGCTGACACTGGCGCTGGATCGTCACGCCAGCGAAGACGCCGTTTTCACTGCCGATGGCGGCAGCCCGATGGTGTGGTGCCTGCGCCACATCCGGGCCAACGGCAAGCGCCGTACCCTGCCGAGCCTGATGCACGGCACCATGGCCAACGCCTACCCTCAGGCCATCGGCATCCAGAAGGCCTACCCGCAGCGTCAGGTGATCACCATGTGTGGCGATGGCGGCCTTGCCATGCTGATGGGGGACCTGCTGACCCTCAAGCAGGAGAAGATCCCGCTCAAGATCGTCATCTTCAACAACAGCACGCTGGGCTTCGTCGAGCTCGAGCAGAAGGTCGAGGGCATTCTGGATACCTACACCGAGCTCGAGAACCCTGACTTCTCGCTGCTGGCACAGTCGATGGGGCTGTGGGGGCGTCGCGTCGAGGAGAAGCACGAGCTGGATGAGGCGGTGCAGAGCCTGCTGGCCCAGGACGGCCCCGGGGTGCTCGAGGTCAAGGTCAACCGCATGGAGCTGGTGATGCCGCCACACGTGGAGGCTGGGCAGGTCGCCTCCACCGCGCTCTACTCCGCCAAGGCGGTGCTCAATGGTCGCATGGATGACGTGGTCGACCTGGTGCGCAACAATTTCACCAAACGCTGAGCGCATGACATGAGCCGGTAAGCTGCTCGGTTGTCTGTGCGAAGCTGATGCGACAGAAGGCCCCGATCCTGTGGATCGGGGCCTTCTGTATCTTTCTGTCGGGGGTATCGCTGGAATTTTTGATACTTGGCTCCTTTCGTTGTTAACGGGGCACCTCGTGCTGCTCATATTAGAAATTTGCGTCGATTCGATATCAGGTTTGCAGTGCGGGTTATGGCTAAACAACGTTATCCTTTGTTGCCAGTATCCTTTTGACGGCAGTCGGCTCTTGGTGTAGCCATCGCAATGCTTGAATTTTCGAGTGGGCGGATGTCAATTGATATATGAACGAATATAGGAATTATTGGAATGAAAATCGCCATCGCAGGCACTGGCTATGTCGGCCTCTCCAACGCCATGCTGCTCGCACAGCATCATGAAGTGATCGCACTGGATATCGTGCCGGAGAAAGTGGAAGGGCTGAACCGTGGTGTCGCACCGATTGAAGACGCCGAGATTGACGAGTTTCTGGCACGTGGAGATCTGAATTTCCGCGCTACCCTCGACAAGGAAGAGGCCTATCGTGGTGCCGATTTCGTGATCATCGCCACGCCGACCGATTACGATGCCTCTACCAACTACTTCAATACCAGGAGTGTTGAAGCGGTGATTCAGGATGTGCGCGACATCAATCCTGACGCGGTTATGGTGATCAAGTCCACTGTGCCGGTGGGCTATACGGTAGAGGCGCGTGAGCGTTTCAATACCCAGAATCTGATCTTTTCGCCGGAGTTCCTGCGCGAAGGCAAGGCCCTGTACGACAACCTGCATCCGTCTCGCATCATCGTCGGTGAGCGCTCCGAGCGTGCCGAGGTGTTCGCTGGTCTGCTCAAGGAAGGCGCGATCAAGCAGGGCATTGATGTGCTCTTCACTGACAGCACCGAGGCGGAAGCCATCAAGCTGTTTGCCAATACCTACCTGGCGATGCGCGTGGCCTACTTCAATGAGCTGGATACCTATGCCGAATCGCGTGGCCTGGATGCCAGGCAGATCATCGAAGGTGTGGGGCTGGACCCGCGCATCGGGCAGCATTACCACAACCCGTCATTCGGGTATGGGGGCTACTGTCTGCCGAAGGATACCAAGCAGTTGTTGGCCAATTATCAGGAAGTGCCCAACAACATGATCCAGGCCATCGTCGATGCCAACACCACGCGCAAGGATTTCATCGCGGAATCCGTACTCAAGCGCAACCCGCAAGTGGTGGGGGTGTATCGCCTGGTGATGAAGTCCGGTTCTGACAACTTCCGTGCCAGTGCCATGCAAGGCGTTATGAAGCGCATCAAGGCCAAGGGCGTGGAAGTGGTGGTATACGAGCCGGTGCTGGAAGAAGACACCTTCTTCGGTTCACGCGTCATGCGTGATCTCGAGGCGTTCAAGCAGGAAGCGGATGTCATTCTGAGCAATCGCATGGCCGAGGAGCTAGCTGATGTGGTCGACAAGGTCTACACCCGCGATCTGTTCGGCAACGATTGATCCAGAGTTCTGATTCTTGATCAAGACTCAAACGCCGCATCCTCGTGATGCGGCGTTTTCGTATGGGTTCACAGGGTACGGGGTAGAGGGAGCAGGTGATGACTTTCATGCTGCGCGCCTGATGCCAAGGAGGAGGGCAGTTGTGTCAGGCTATCTCGCTCATCAAGCTCACGATAGCGCTTTGCCGTATTCGATTGAGTTGCCCGTATCACCGTTCACATCGTCATCATTGGATCAGGAAGGCAAGGTATGCCGTCATTCGCTTCTGCTGCGCGCTCGGATTCATCCGGTGTTGCTCCGTATTTTCCCCCTATGATCTCGCGCGCCGTTTCCTGCAGTGTCTTCCTGTTCGGCTTGCTCAGCCTGGTGATGCCTTCTGGCTATAGCCTCGGGCCGGCGTTGCTGGTGTTGATCAGTGGCTATTGTCTGCTGCGCGAGCCGCGCAGGCTGTTGGGGGCCGCCCACAAACAAGACCTGGCAGTGATCGGCGTGGTGGCGGGCCTCGCTGCCTTGTTGCTGGTGAGCATCCTGCTGCAGGGGGATGCATGGCAGACGACAGGCGTGCCGATTCGTCTGTTGCTGGCTGTGCCGGTGCTGTTGCTGGTGTTGTCGTGTCCCCCCTCGCTAGGGGCCATGTGGGGCGGGTTGATCCTCGGCAGTGTGCTGACCGGCAGTTGGGCGATGTGGCAGAAGCTGGTGTGGGGTGTGCATCGTGCGGGAGGCTTCACCAATACCATCAACTTCGGTGATATCTGCATGTTGATGGGGCTGATGTGTCTGGCAGGCCTTGGCTGGGCGATGAGTCAGGCGGGAGCTCGGCGGCGCTATTGGTTGCTGGTGCTGCTGATTGGCGGTGCGTTTGGCATCATCGGCTCCTTGATGTCGGGGACTCGCGGCGGTTGGATCGGCTTCCCGTTTGCCGCCTGGGTGCTGTATCGCAGTTATGGTGAGGTGATCTCGCGGCGTGTGCTGCGGTTGGGCGTCTTCATGTGTGCCGTGGTGATCGCCTTGATGGTGATGACGCCGGCGACCGGTATCCAGCAACGTGTCGAAGCCGGCGTCTCGGATGTCACGAAGTACGTGGAGGACCGCAATGCCGGCACCTCGGCGGGGGCGCGCCTCGAGATGTGGCGGGGCGCCTTGTTGATGATTGCCGAGCAGCCGTGGCTGGGCAGGGGCGAGACAGGCTACGCCGAGGCGCGTGATGCGATGATCGAGCAGGGCGAGCTGAGCCGCCATGTGCAGCCCTATGAACATCCCCATAACGAGTTTCTCGATGCATGGGTCAAGCGCGGGGTGTTGGGGCTACTTGCGTTGCTGGCCCTCTATCTGGTGCCACTGCGTCTCTTCTATCGTCGCCTGGACAGTGACGACCTGACATTGCGCTCACTGGCTGTCGCCGGGGTACTGCTGCCGCTGACCTTCCTCGACTTCGGCATGACCTGGGTGATGTTCTCCCAAGCCAGCGGCGTCATGGTTTACGCCTACTGGTTGTCGATCGTCTGGGGTACGCTGTGCGCCCACGAGCGTCGCTTTGAGGCAGCGTCGCATGCCGCTTGCGATACAACCCAAGCCAAGCATGACTGATCGCGATGTCTGCATGGAATGTCAGACCTGAAGAGGCGACAGCGTTCAGCGCATGACGCTCTCGAGGTTCAGCGCTTGGCGCTTCGGAACTCTGGAGAGGCTTTGACCTGAGCGCGCACGGGGTCTACAGTACGCGCAAATTTGAGCAGTCGCTCACGAATATTGACGAGCGGTGAGGCGTGTTGCCTCGCCGCTCAGGAGAATGGATATGCAAGACAAGCTCAAGATCGACATCGTCTCCGATGTGGTGTGCCCGTGGTGCATCATTGGCTACAAGCGCCTCGAGAGCGCCATTCAGTCACTGGGCCTGGAAGACAAGGTCGAGATCGAATGGCAGCCCTTCGAGCTGAACCCGGACATGCCGGCCCATGGCGAGAACCTGCGCGCGCACTCTGAACGCAAGTACGGCACCACGCCCAAGGGCAGTGTCGAGGCGCGCCAGAACCTCGCCAACCTGGCGGCCGAGGAAGGGCTGGTCTTCAACTACTTCGGCGACATGCGCATGGTCAATACCTTCGAGCTGCACGTATTGCTCGAGTATGCCGCCGAGCAAGGCATGCAGCATGACCTGATGATGCAGTTCTTCGCGGACTTCTTCACGCTGCAGAAGGACATGTCGGACCGCGCCGTGATGGCGGACTCGCTGGCAGCGGTCGGGCTGGATGCCACGGAAGGGCTCGCGCAGCTCGATGACGCCGAAGCACGTGAGCAGGTGGTGCAACATGAGAACCACTGGAAGCAGATGGGCATCTCCAGCGTGCCCACCTTCGTCTTCAACCGCCGCAGTGCCCTGAGCGGTGCTCAGCCCAAGGAAGTGTTCGAGCAGGTGCTGAGCGAACTGATGGCAGAGAAGTCTTGAGTCACTGACGCCTGGCTCCGTCACTGACTCCTGTCGTGACAAAAAACGCGGCCCCGCTGAAAAGCAGGGCCGCGTTTTTTGTTGTGAGTGGGCAGCAGTGAAGGCATTGCGAAACCCCGATCAGCCTTGGCTCACGATTCTGAGTTCTTGCGCTGACTTGTCACTCTGGCTCACAACTCTGGCTCACAAGTCTGGTCAAAGACCCGCCTTGATATTGCTCAGCTGCTGCATGAGCGTGTCGAGGACGGCGTCCACCTGCGCTTCGGTATGCTCGCAGGAGAGGAAGAAGCGCAGCCGCGCGCTCTTCTCCGGGACGGCGGGGTGCAGGATGGGCTGGACGTTGAAGCCTGCCTCGAACAGCTGGTTGGAGAGGCGAGCGGCCACCAGCGAGCTGCCCAGAATCACCGGCACGACGGCAACGCCCAGGCTGTCGCCGACATCGAGCCCCAGGGCGCGGGCGCGCTTGAGGAAGTAGCCGGAGACATCATGCAAACGTGCGATGCGCTGCCTGGCATCGTCGCCTTGGAGCAGTTCGAGAATCTTCAGCGACGGGGCGGCGACCTGTGCCGGCATGCCCACCGAGTAGAGGAAGCCCGGCGCGAAGTAGCGCAGCATGCTGACCAGCTCCTTGCAGCCGGCGATATAGCCGCCGCAGCCGGACAGCGTCTTGCTCATCGTGCCCATCCAGATATCGACGTCACGCGCAGCGATGTCGAAGTGCTCCCTCAGGCCGAGCCCGCGCTCCCCAAGCACGCCGAAGGAGTGGGCTTCGTCGACCATCAGCCAGCAGCGGTACTTCTGCTTGAGGGCGATCAGGCGCGGCAGGTCCGGCACGTCACCGTCCATGCTGTAGAGGCCTTCGGTGACGATCAGCACGCGCTCGAACTTGCCCCGCTGGGCACGCAACAGCGCTTCCAGCGCGTCCGGGTCATTGTGCGCGAACGGCATGCGCCGGGCGCCGGACAGCTGAGCGCCGACCAGCGAGCTGTTGTGGATCCACTCGTCATGCAGGATCAGGTCCTTCGGCCCGAGCAGATAGCCCAGCGTGGAGACATTGGTGGCGTGGCCACTGACGAAGACCACCGCATCCTCGACGTCGTAGGTGCGCGCGACGGCGGCTTCCAGCTGCTGGTGGATCGGTCGCTCGCCGGAGACGGCGCGTGAGGCCGACACCGAGGTGCCATAGTGCGCGGCAGCATCCGCCGCGGCCTTGACCACCTCCGGATGGCGCGAGTAGTCGAGGTAGTTGTAGCTGGCGAAGTTGACCAGCTCACGCCCTTCGATACGCGTCGTGGCGCCAGCACAGCCTTCATGCACGCGGAAGAAGGGCTCCGGCACGCCAAAGGCGGCGCCGGCCTGCTGCATCATGCTGAGTTGCTGATAGCCCGGTTGGCGATCGAAGCGCACGAAGTCATCGCTGATCTGAAGCGGTTCAGCGCTCTTGTGGGCGAAGATATCCTCATCATTCGACTGCGTATTGGCCGGGCGAGTGCGGCGCGCACGCGCCTTGTCGAGCAGTTGCTGCTTCATGTCACTGGCGGATGAACCGGGGGAATTGCGGGTTGCCAAGAGTCGAGTTCCTTACACATGTGATGCTGACCCAAAAACGGGCGCAAGAGCTTTGGCTCTCCGCCCGTCGGGTATCTTCAAGCTGATCGTGTGCGCTGACGAGGCATGGGCCTTGGCGAGAGCGAGGACTGCTGTCAGGGCCCGATCTGGCGATGTCCGTCTGCCTGTCACCGTTGCGCGAATGGGTCGACGTTACGCCAAGATGGCGCATGGCACCAGCCCACACCTGCCATCCGGCATCAAGGCGTGGGCTGGGCGCCGAGGCTGGCGGCTACTTGCTGACCATCTCTCCCCGCTCTGTCAGCGTGGCCGTCTCGCCGCCATGCTGCTTCACCAGCTGCGCCATGGCCTGGTCTTCGGCGTTGCTTTCGGCTTCCTCGCCGTCGGCATTGCCCATCTTGTGCATCAGACGCTCCGCCAGTCGCCACAGGGTGGCGGCTTCGCTGATCATCATCACCGGAATGCTGATGCCCAGGCGCGCCTCGACCGCCGTCATCAGCTCGACCCCCATCAGCGAGTCGAAGCCCATGTCGTAGACGCTCTTGTTGACGTCGATGGCGCTGGCGTCAATCAACAGAATCTTGCTCAGCTCGCCCTTGAGAATCTCGACGATGGCGGTCTGCAGCGCTTCGCCGCTCAAGCCCGCCAGTGCCGCGGCGATATCATCCTGCTGCGCCTGGCTGTTGTCATCCTCACCGGCGCGGCGGGCGATTTCCTCGAAGCGTGGGGTGGCGGCGGTCGGCAGAAAGCGTGCAAGCGCGCCCCAGTCCAGTTCCAGCACGCCCAATGAGCGTCCCGGCAGGCCGAGTGCCTGGGCGTGCTGATCTGCACTGATCATCTCACCGAGACACGCCAGTGCGTGGTCTGCCATCAGCGCATCACCGCCGAGGCGATTCTTGAGTGCTTCGCGGGTCTTCTCGTTGCGTGCCAGGAAGCCGGCATCCTCGATCGCGCCCCAGCGTGCGCAGGTGGCGGGCAGGCCACGCGCACGACGGTTGGCGGCGAGGCCTTCCAGCCAGTGGTTGGCCGCCACGTAGACGCTCTGCCCCGGGTTGCCGAACAGGGTGGTGGCCGAGGAGTAGAGCACGAAGAAGTCCAGCGCATGCTCGGCACTCAGGCGATCCAGCAGGCGCGCGCCTTCCAGCTTCGGCGTCATCACGCGCTGGATGCGCTCGGCATCGAGATGGCGAATCAGCGCATCATCGATCACCGCGGCGGCATGTATGATGCCCTTGAGCGGGGCGATGCCATCGTCGTCAGCGGCTTTGCCGAAGCGTGCGAACACCTTTGACAACGCGGCGTCATCGGCGACATCACAGGCCAGCGCATGCACGTTCACGCCCTGGGCCTCGAGACGCGCGACACCTTGCTGCGCTTCCTCACTGGCCGCGCCGGAGCGCCCGAGCAGTACCAGCTCACGCGCGCCCATCGCGGCCAGCCACTCGGCGCTGCGCAGGCCAAAGCCGCCCAGACCGCCGGTGACCAGATAGCTGCCCGCCGGGTCGATCGTCAGTGTCTTTTGATTGGCCGCTAGCGCGTCGCGCTGATTGGATCCTGCACTTGCACCCGGCCCCGCACTTGCACTTGTCTGCTCAGCGGCGTGTTCGGCTACGCGCTGAGTGACGACGACCTTGCCGATCTGGCGGGCCTGCTGCATGTAGCGGAAGGCCTCGACCACCTGGCTGGCATCGAAGGTGGTGTAGGGCAGCGGCGCCAGGGTGCCGTCCTCGAACAGCGCCATCATCTCGCGGAACAGACGCGTGGTCAGGCCCGGGCATTCCTTCATCAGCTGATCGGAATCGATGCCGAAGTAGCTGAGGTTATTGCGGAACGGACGCAGCCCCATCGGGGTGTTCTCGTAGAAGTCGCGCTTGCCCAGCTCACAGAAGCGCCCGAACGGCTTGAGCACGCGCAGGTTCTGGGCGATGGCTTCACCGGCCAGCGAGTTGAGCACCACATCGACACCGCGCGCATCAACGGATGGGTCGCGCTGCTGGCGTGCGGCGAGATCGGCCAGGATATCCTCGGCGAAGCCATGGCTGCGCGAGTCATAGACGTTGTCGATGCCCATCAGCGCGAGGAAGTCGCGCTTGGCCGGCGAGCCGACGGTGGCGAACACCTCGGCGCCCAGCCACTCGGCGATCTGCAATGCCGCGATGCCCACGCCGCCGGCGGCGCCGTGAATCAGTACCTTCTCGCCTTCTTCCAACCGTGCCAGATGCTTGAGCGCGTAGTAGACGGTGAAGAAGGTGGTCGGGATGGTCGCCGCGGCTTCCAGGCTGACGCCGTAGGGCACATGGGCCAGCGCCGTGTCGGCGATCACCAGGCGGTCGGAGAAGCTGGCCGGGCCGAAGCCGACCACGCGGTCGCCGACCTTGAATTCGGCATTGGCGCCGACCTTAGTGACGATGCCGGAGAACTCGAGCCCCAGGCTCGGGCCGGAGAAGCCGTGTTCGATGGCTTCATCCGACAGCAGGCCGAGGGTGTACATGACATCGCGGAAGTTGAGACCGGTCGCCTCGACACGCACTTCGACTTCGCCGGCTGCCACGGCGGGCAGAATGCGTGGCTGCCATTCCAGATTGCGCAATTGGCCGGGCTGGCTGAAGCCGAGGCTGACGCCGTGGCGCTGAGCGCCTGGGGCTTTAGAGGCTGATGTCTGAGCGCCTGAGGCCTGCGAGCCTGAGATCTGGGAGAGGGCGCTCTCGCCACCAGCGTCCTGCTGAGGCGCCGCCACCTGACGCAGGCGTGTCGCGAAGCGCGCGCCAGTGGCATTCAGCACCACCTCCTGCTCGTGATCCGGCGCTTCGAGTTCCTGCACCAGCGCGCCCATCAAGGCCGGCGTGCAGGCGTCGTCGTGCTCAAGCGTCGGCGTATCCAGCAGGCGAATGGCCAGCGACTGGCTCTCATTGGCCAGACTGCGCGCAAAGCCCCAGCTGGCGGCATCTGCCGGTGGCGTCGCGGCGGGGGTGCCATCTGTCTGCCAAAGCGTCGCCACGTCATGTGTAAGCACCCACAGGGTCGGGGCGACGCGGCTGTCGTCCTGCTCCTGGGCGCTATCAAAGGCCTGGGCGACCTGTGCCAGCAGCTGTTGGCGTGCGCACTGGAGAGCATTGGTGTGATCCGCGTCGCTCTGCTCATCTGTCGTCGCAGCGCTTGGCAGCGCGATCAGGTGATCAACGTCGCCAAGCTGCTCGATCAGTGCGGAGACGTCCGCAGGCAGGCTGGCTGACAGGCGCTGATGGCGGACCTGATGACCACGCGCGGTCAGTGAGTCGCTCAAGCGCGTCAGCAGTGCCTGATCCGCCGGTGCCTGCGGGCAATCCAGCAACGCGATGGAGAGCGTGGCGGCTTGGCTTTCTGCGGCCTGGCTTGCTACTGATTCGCTCTCGACTGATCCACTTGCCGCCGTCTGGCCTTCCGCAAGCGGTGCCTGAGCGGCAAGTGTCGCGGACAGCCACCAGGCGCCTGATGTTTCAGTACCCAGGTGATCGCTGGCCAGGCTATCGCTGGCAGGCGCTGATGACTCTATGTCGAGGCCCAGCTGGGTCAAGAGACGCTGCCATTGCGCGATGCCCGGATGACTGCGCAGCTGCTCACCATCATCGAGGGCCAGAATCGGCCCGGCCCAGGCCGCCGGTTCACAGCCACACAGCAGCAGCTGCGCGCCGGGGGCCAGACGGGCGATCAGTGCTGTCAGCAGCTCGCGCGCCTGTGACGGTGCCTCGAAGTCCAGATGCACGATGGCGAGCTGCGTCTTGTGGGTCGTGGCGGTGTCCTGGAAGGCCTCGCCCGCGATCACCTCGATCAGCGGCAAGTCATCCTGCAGACGATTGGCTTCACTGAGGGCGCCGGCACTGGCGGCCACGAAGCGGTAATCCAGCGCTGAGTAGCGACCGTTGCGTACATCCGCCTCGCGCAGTGTCGCGAGACGCTGGCCCAGCCAAGGGCCGCCGGCACCCAGCTCCAGCACATCGAGGCGCTGGCCGGCAGGCAGAGTGGCAAGTGCGCTGCTGATACGTTGATCGAGCTGTGAGCTCAACCACTGCCAGCCGGCATTGCCGACCGCTGTCTTGAGCAGCGTCGGGATCAGCGGCTGGCGCAGATGCTCCAGTGCGGCACTGGCGTCCGTTGAGAGCAGCGCCTCGCGATCTGCCACCACTTCATCAGCGGTACCGTCCAGCTGAGTCCCTTCTGACTGAGCCCCTTCTAACTGAGTCCCGCCCAAGGGCATGCCGCGATTGAGCCATTCATCCAGGTGCAGGTGCAGGCGACCGGCGGCATGCGTCAGCGGGAACTGGCCCGGGTAGTCGCGTACCAGCAGCTGCCAGATGTCATTGGCGGCGGGCAGATCCAGCGAGTTGATCTGCCAGTCGCCGCTGTCGAGTGCTTCCGTCAGGCCTTGTGACTCGGCCCAGTCGAGCAGGGCACGGCTGAACAGCGGGCAACGGCGCTGCCAGCGCGACAGCGCCTCGTGATCGAGATGGGCCAGTTCCGGGTCACCCGGCGCGGCGTGACGCAGCAGGGTCTCGTGGACGCTGGCGAGCATCAGGCTGTCGAGCAGCGGCTCCAGCTCATCGCGGAAACACTGGCTGTCGGCCAGCAGCGTCTGTGCGCTGGCGGCCGCGTCTCTCTCACCCACATTCTCACCAACACTCTCACCAACATTCGCCTCACCGTCATCGGCAGCCTCTGTGGCCTGCATGGCGTCATTCACCAGGCCTGCGAGATTCAATATCGGCGCGGTCGGTTGAGTGAGCGGGTGCGGGGCGGCAGTCAGTTCGATATCCAGGTAATCCAGGTGCGCCGTGCCATCACGTCCCAGGCGTACGGCGCGGAAGCGGGCCTCTTCGGCAACCGCCACGGCGCGGCCTTCGGCGTCGAACAGCTCGAAGTCGGCACACAGGGAGTGCGGGCCACGCGAGCGCAGCACGACACGCGCGGTGACGATCTGTGAGGCGCGTACCTGCTCACGCACCTGCAGGCGACCGACGCGTACCGGCACGAAGGCCATGCCATTGCTGGCCGCCATCTGGCCCTTGAGTACGCCCAGCAGCGGAATGAACAGCTGGAAGGCGCTGTCGAGCACGCCGGGGTGCAGGTGGAAGTCTGCGTCCTGGCTGGCCATTTCCTCGGTCAGCGAGAAACGGGCCAGCACCTGCGGACGCGCAGTGCCCGGTGCGTGATGGTCGGCGCCCGCGTCGACCCAGATCTGCTCGGCGGCGCGGAAATGCGGACCGTAATGCAGGCCGAGTTGCGCGGCAGCCGCCACGTGCTCATCGCGGCCGAAATCGGCGGCGCGAGTCGGCATGATCGGGGCGGCTCGCTCCAGCAGGCGTCCACGCGTGGCGGTGAAGGCGCGCGCCACGGCGTGCAGATTCCACTTGTCGGCATCTTCCGCGCGTGTCTCACGACTCTCCAGACGCATGGCGCCATTGGCGCTGTCCAGCGACAGGCGGGTCAGACGCAGCGTGCTGTCATCGAGCAGCAGCGGGGCGCGAATCTCGAAGTCTTCCAGATCCAGCACGTCGGGCAGGCTGTCCGCATCGGCGCTGGCGGCCTGCCATTCGTGGGCGGCGGCCAGGCATTGCTCCAGATAGCCGGCCCCCGGGAAGACGGCACTATCGCCGACCTGGTGATCGGCCAGCCACGCGACCTTCTGGGTGTCGAGCTGGGCTTCCCAGGTCAGGCGTTGCTGGGCGAGACGATAGCCGAGCAGCGGATGTACGTAATGACGATCCAGCAGACGCTGGCTTTCGCTGGTGGTCTGGATCCAGCACGGGATGCGTTGCCATGGATAGCTTGGCAGCTCGATGAACTGACCGGCGACCGGGAACAGGCCGGTGATGTCGACGGCGCCGGAGAGCAGCACGCGACCGCGCAGGTGCTCCAGGGCATCTAGCCCGGCATGGCGACGGTCGAGACTGGCGAGCACCTGGCCGGCGGGTGCCTCGTCACTGCGCGCCTTGAGGATGTCGTTCAGGTAGCTGCGCAGGATCGGGTGCGCGCCGATCTCGACCAGCAGGCGATGGCGGCCGAGGAAAGCGTTCTCTTCCGCGTCGGAGTGCCAGTTGACCAGCGACGTGACGGCGGCCTCGAACATGACCGGCTGGCGGATGTTCTCCCACCAGTAGCGTGCATCCAGCTGCTCGCCGGCAATGACGCTGCCGGTGACGGTGGAGATGAACGGGGTATGGGTGGCGCGGGGCGTCAGGCCGTCGAGGGATTCGAGCAGGCCGGGCTTGATCGGATCCATCGCCGGGCTGTGGAAGGCGTAATCCAGCCCCAGTACTCGCGCGAAGGTGCCCTGGGCGGAGAGCTCCTTGCTAAGCGCCTCCAGCAGCTCACGCTCGCCGGCCAGGGTGGTGCCGCGTGGGCCATTGATGCCAGCCAGTGACAGCGACGCCCATTGCGGCTGCTCCAGCCACTCGCGCATCTCGCACTCGCCGAGACCGACGGCCATCATTGCGCCGGTGCCACGGGTGCGCCCCTGGTGATAGCTGCGCTGGAAGATGACGCGGGTGGCCTGTTCGAGCGTCAGCGCGCCACTGGCCCAGGCGGCAGCGACTTCGCCGACACTGTGGCCGGTGACGGCAGCAGGACGGATACCGCGTTCGATCAGCCACTCGGTGACCGCGACCTGCAGCGCGAACAGCGTCGGCTGGGCGATCTCGGTGGCGTCCAGGCGGTTCTCGCCTTTGTCGCTCAGGCTGCCGTCCAGCTCCTTGAGCAGCTCGAAGCCATTGAAGTCGCGGAAGGCGACATCGAGGCGTTCAAGACAGGCGCGCACGCTGGCGGATTCTTCCAGCAGGGCACGGCCCATGCCGGCCCACTGGCAGCCATTGCCGGAATACACGAACACCGGGCCGCGCTCCTGCTGCGCGCTGCTGACGGCGTTTGCGCCCTGGCGCGGCGATGCACCATTGTCGCTGGCGCTCGGCAATGCCGGCAGACGGTCCGCCAGGGTAATGCGCGGATGGTCGCCGAGATCCCCCTCGCTGCCGAGGGTATCGAGGTCCTCAAGCAGGGTAGTGAAAGTGTCTGCGCTGAGCAGGGCGCCATGCACATGGTGCTCACGACGGGCGGCCAGCTGCCAGGCGAGATCGTAGAGGCCTGGCGCCATGTCGTGGGCGGCGAGCTCACGCAGGTGCTCTGCCAGCTCCAGCGCGGATTGCCTGAGCGCCTGTGGCGAACGGGCGCTCAGGCGCAGCGGCGGCGTCTGTTCGCCTTCAGTATGCGGTTGCGCTACCGACTGTTCGGGGGCACTTTCCAGCAGCACGTGGGCATTGGCGCCACCGAAGCCGAAGGAGTTGACGCCGACGACCAGGCGACCGTCTGCCTTGAGCTTGCGCGGCTGGGTGACGATATCCAGATTCCACTCGTCGCTACGAATCTTCGGATTCAGACGCTGGATCTTGATCGTCGCGGGCACTTCACGGTGCGCGATCACGCCGAGTGCCTTGGCCAGGCCGGCCACGCCAGAGGCGGTTTCCAGGTGGCCCATGTTGCTCTTGATCGAGCCGATCGGCAGCGGGTTGGAGCGCTTCTGGCCGATGGCGGCACCGATGGCGCGGGTTTCCAGCGGGTCACCGACTGCGGTGCCGGTACCGTGGGCCTCGAGGTAGTCGATCTCGTCCGGGCTGATGCCGGCCTGCTCGCAGGCCTGTTCCATCAACTGGATCTGCGCCGCCGGGTTGGGCACGGTCAGGCCGGACTTGTAGCCATCGGTATTGACCACGGAAGAGGCCACCACGGCGAGAATGCGATCGCCATCTGCGATGGCCTGATCGAGATCCTTGAGCAGGAAGACGCCGCCGCCTTCGGAGCGCGCATAGCCGTCGCCGGCCTCATCGAATACCTGACAGCGGCCGGTCTTCGACAGCATCGTGGCCTTGGAGAAGATCAGGAAGCCGTACGGATGCAGGTGCAGGCTGATGCCGCCGGTCAGCGCCATGTCGGTCTCGCCGCTTCGGATCGACTGGCAGGCCTGGTGGAAGGCGACCATTGAAGAAGAGCAGGCGGTATCCAGCGACAGGCTCGGGCCGTGCAGGTCGAAGGCATACGACAGGCGGTTGGAGGCCACGCTGGAGGTATTGCCGGTCGCGGTATTCGGGCCGATGGCGCTCAGGTCATCCGCCATGCGGTAGGAGTAATCCAGGCTCGCGATACCCATGAAGACGCCACAGCGTGAGCCGCGCATCTTCTCGGCCGGGATGCCGGCGTGCTCGATGGCTTCCCAGCTCATCTCCAGCAGCATGCGCTGCTGGGGGTCCATGCTGGCGGCTTCGCGCGGGCTGATGCCGAAGAAGGCGGGGTCAAAGCCGGTGATGTCGCCCAGTGAACCTGCGGCGAAGCTGTAGCTCATGCCCGGGGCTTTCTTGTCCGGGTGCGAGAGAGATTCCTTGCTCCAGCGGTCGTCGGCGACTTCGGTCACCATGTCCTTGCCGGCCAGGAGGTCGTCCCACAGGGTGGCCTGAGTGGTGCCGGGGAAACGGCTGGCTGCGCCGATGATGGCAACGCGTCGGGTCATGACAAGCTCCTGAACTTCTGAGTCACGGCACTGTGGCGAGCATGTTTCGCGGTCGCCTTCAGCAGCGCACTTCCTAATGTATCGATATTGATGACGCGCGGGTCGCCCTTGCGGCATTGCTCGTCAGTCTTGAAGGGCCCTTCGCAGTCGAGGGCCCACTCCATCAGCTGCGGGTCCTTGTCGCGCACGGCCGCCATGGTCTGGCGGGCGGTGTCGTCGGACTCCGGCAGGGCGCTGGACCAGATGAAGCTGTCGGTCACGCCATTGGGCTCGCCCAGGGTCGTATAGACCTCGGGCATGATCGGCACATGGTCTCCATAGAAACACAGCAGCCCGCCGCGCGGCAGTCGCGCCAGCGCGGTGGTGAGCTGGTCGATCATCGCATCGGCATTCACCAGATGACGCAGATAGATGCCCAGTTCCTGACAGTTCTCCGGCAGGTCTCCGTCATACCACTCCGCCAGACGTACGCTGTCGAAGGTTTCCAGATGCAGCGGGCCATGATTCTCCATGGTGATCACCTGGATGAACAACGGCGTGTCGCCGGCTTCCAGCAGGCAGTCTTCGACCTTGGCGGCTACGGCGGCATCGCTGATGTACTGGCCACTCTTGTCGGCATCGCTGAAGTGGGCGATGTCGAGAAATTCATCGAAACCGAGCTGTTTCAGCACCTGATTGCGCAGATAGAAGGTGCCGGGATAGGGATGGATGCACAGCGTGCGATAGCCCATTGCCTTGTAGCTGGCGGCCAGATTGGGCACGGCGCGACGCGCCAGCTGATGGTAGGGGTTGAACTGGTGCACGCCGAGCTCCTCGGCGGTCAGGC
Source organism: Cobetia sp. SIMBA_158 (assembly GCF_046566945.1). Classification (NCBI taxonomy): domain Bacteria; kingdom Pseudomonadati; phylum Pseudomonadota; class Gammaproteobacteria; order Oceanospirillales; family Halomonadaceae; genus Cobetia; species Cobetia sp. SIMBA_158. The sequence goes on along the minus strand of NZ_JAWJYL010000002.1, from coordinate 357,453 downwards.
CCGTCAGGAAGGCGGTTTCGGTGCGCACGGTATTGGCGCCCCACGCCGGCACGGCCAGGCGCCCGCACGGCAGGCCCTGGGCCAGGGCGATGAAGTGGCAGCGGTCCAGGTTCGGCAGCAGGTCGTCACGTACCCGGGGGTAGACGCGGCGGGCATCGAAGAAGGATTCGCTCTGCACGCTGACCACATGGGGCAGTGCCTTGGTCGCATCTTCATCATCGAGTTCGCGCAAGGTGGCGTCGAGCTCGCGCTGTGCCTCCTCCAAGGGGTTGCGCAGCGGCGTCAGCGGGCGACGCGCCAGCCGCGCATAGGCCAGCAGGTAGGCCACCATGCCCAGCTCGCTCAGGTCGAACTCGGGGACCAGCATCACCTTGCTGGCCAGACGGTTGCCCAGGGCATAGGTCAAGACGCTCGCGCCGATCAGAACGCTGATCAACGGCACCAGCCATAGAGCGGCGTTGCCTGAGTAGGCGGCGGAGAAGCCCAGCGCGGGCTCGAGCCAGAGTCCCAGACCGATCGCCAGCGCCCCGGCCGTGGTCGCGGCGATGGTCAGCCCGATGCCGAAGAAGGGGATATACAGGCGCGGGTGCTTGATGGCGTCGGTGAAGTACTCGAAGTCCTGGCTGAGGAAGGGTTCGCGCAGCGACACGTACTTGGTGTGGCTGACCTGCAGCACCACCAGCCACAGCGCATTGACGACGATCAGCGAGAACCAGGGGCGCTGGGTGATCAAGGTGCACAGTGACCAGCTGGCGCACCAGTACCCGACATGTGCCAGCCTGGCGCTGACGGGGCGGCGCCAGAATGCGGCTGGCGGTGACGTCATCTGTTTCAGCAGCAGATGCTCAAGCCCCAGCGTCAGCCCGAAGCCGACCAGCAGTGGCCCGGCCATGAAAGACACAAACGCAATGACAAACTCCATGTAATGCCGACCTCGTTAGCCTCTGCCGTCGCAGGGGCTGTGTAGTGTCCGGTCGAGTACTCGACCCTGATCAAGATCCATGGCGGCCAGGGGAGTGACAAGTCGGCCCCTCGCCGCAGTATTTTCAGGCGCTCTGGTGTCCAGGTCCTGATCGTTCCAGCGTGTTCAACTGTCGCTTTGGCGTTCCCGCCACTGTCTTCTTTATCGATCCTGCACGATGTACTCCAGTGGCAGGTGCTGGGGTATTACGCTAACTCATTGTCATGACAATGGAAAAACGCTGAGTCATCGCCTGCTGCGCATGGCGGGCCGTCTCACGGTTCACGGCTCAGGTTCACGAAGACGCAAGCCCCGATCAATGAGTGTAATTGAACCACCCGAGCAGGCGCTGGGAGATTCCGGCGGGCAGGACGCTTAACCACCAGCACCCGAAGTTGAGCGGGAAGGGAAAGCTGATACGCGCCCGGTTACGCGCTGCACCCTTGAGGATCCGGCGTGCGGCCTTCTCGGGTGGCATCTCGAAGGGCTTGGGCCCTGGCATGGCCTCGCACATCGGCGAGGTGACATAGCCGGGCATGACGACGGTGACACCCACGCCATGGGGTTTGAGCCAGCTGCGCAGGCCTTCGCCATATGCCTTGACCGCCGCCTTGCTGCCGCTGTAGCTGGGCGTCAATGCCAGGCCATGCCATGCCGCCAGAGAGCTGAGCAGTACCAGCTGGCCACTGCCGCGCTGCTTCATCGCCATGGCCAGATGGTGGGCCATGCCCAGCGTGCCGATCACGTTGGTCTGCAGCAGGCGGCGTGAATCCTCCCAGCGCTCTCCGTTGCCCTGGGGGCCGATATCGGTGTTCATGCCGGCGTTGGCGATGGCGATGTCCGGCACGCCGCGCGCGCAGACTTCATCCAGCCAGGTGAACAGGGTCTCTTCATCACACAGATTGAGTACCGTGCATTCCACCTCGGCGCCCAGCTTGCGGCAGTCGTTGGCGATCGCATCGAGCTTGCGCTGCTTGCGGCCGGTGAGGATCAGCGTGGTGCCCGTCTCGGCGTAGGCGCGCGCCAGGGCGCTGCCTATCTCGCCCGTGGCACCGGTGATCAGGACGCGCCGCTGGCGGCTGGCATCCTGGGCAGCTTTCGCACTGGCGTCGCTCTCTGCAGGCCGGCTATCCGCTCGGTGAGTGCCAGTGTCGCGTTCAGCGTCGGTAGGCTCTGGCTGCTGGGGGGGCATGGCCGTCATCTTTGGTCTCCTTGAATCCCGACACCGAAGGTCGGCAGTTCCCTTGCGTTTCTCGTTATGGTCGGGTGAGAGAGGCTGCCATCATTGGCGTATCTCACCGTTGTTGCGTGGTCCAGCAGTCTTTTTGCATGTTCAGCAGCGGCTCAACATGTTCTCCAGCGGCGAGCGTTCGGCGCACAGTATCTTGGAGGCGCCCAACACGGCCAGTTGCATGCCCGGCTTGCAGTAGAAGCCGCCATTGAGCTGCACGGTATGAATCACCGTATTGCGGAAATGTCGGAAGAGCGTGGTGTCGGGGCGCTGACCCTGGGTCCAGAAATCATGCAGCGAACCCTGGAAGGTCAGGCCCGGCAAGTTGAAGATCGGATCGCCCATGCAGAAGGTCGGGCAGCGATATTGCAGCGCCACGTTGCCGGTCGTGCTGTTGACCGTGATCATGCCCTTGGCCTGCTGCAGCAGCTTCTCCAGGTTGCCGCTCTCCAGATAGACGATACGCCCGATCAGGTCGTAGCGGCGCTCCAATGAGCGAATCAGCCTAGGGTAATCCACCAGCCCCATGTCGAGGGGGTGGTTCTTGATCACCAGGCGTGCACCACGTGGCGCATTCAGGGCGAAGCTCTTCATCACCCGCTGGATGACTTCCTGCATGTTGGCGAAGCGCGAGTGGTGGCGTATCTGGGCATCGGTATTCAACTGCAGCGGCAGCATGTAGTAGGGCGCGCCACTGCCCATCAGCTGATCGATACGCTTGGCATCACGCCGCTTGTACCAGCGCATCAAGGGCAGTCGTGTCGCATAGCCCGCGTATTCCTGCACGGCGTGAATGCTGTGCGGGCGGTAGCGCGGGAACAGCAGCGGATTGGCCGCGCCCGCCAGGTGGTAGGTGATGTCATGGCGCGCACGCTCACTGAAAGGCGCCTTGAAGCGCTGTGGCGTGGGGGCATCTTCGAGATGCTTGCCTGCCTCACGGAACCAGTCAGGGTCGCGTGGCAGCAGGGAGTGGCCATTGACGCCTTCACGCTCCAGTGTCACCCAGTAAGGGCGGAAGTAGCCCTCCTCGAACACGTGGGTACGGATGCCGAGATATTCCGCCTTGAGCACGGCATCACGATGTACCGGGCGTCGGTCGCCGAACAATACCTGATCGGTGACGTGATGCTTGCGCCAGAGTTCGGCGATCCAGTCGCCGAGGTCCTCGAGCTTGCCGCGATAGGCATACGCCTTGTCGTGGCGCCAGTAGAAGCTGTCGCCGCTGTTGAAGTTGACCTTGATGACCTCATGGCCACCCTGCTTGAGCTTTTTCGCCAGGTGCAGGAAGAAGGGCGAGCACACCCCCTGCAGCAACATGAAGACGCGCCGGCGTCCCCCCTCACGGGGGCGCAGCTGGATATCGGGTGCCTTCGATGCTGCCCAGCCATCGCTGATGAGAGGGGCTGAAGGGTGATTCAGCGGGGGCGTCAAGACGGCATCATCAGACAGCTTTGCAAGAGCGCCATCGCCCATGATCCGCTCCAACGCCTGGCCAAGCCTTGCGCTGACAGGCATGTCGGCACCGGTTGGTGGCGTGAGGCTAAGGGGTGGTGTCAGACGTCCATGTTCCATGAGTCAGTGCTTCCCGATGAACAATGCTCGATAGCCGCGATATAGCCGGGTTTTCCAAGGTAATGAAAGTCGCATGGTGCCATTCCTGAGCATGGTTCGTTGGCGTTCAAGTATTGTGACAACTGTTTCGGCATTGCATAAGTCCCCCCGATCGGGATCCACGTAGATCGGATATTCGATCAGCGCACCAGCGACAAGGGCATCCACGCTCAAGTGCCGAGTTCGTCCTGGACACTCGACAAGGTCATTAGTCAGCCCCCAGCCAGCATAGAAGGGCAGGCCATGGGTCGTGACGGGCACACCTCGTATCAGGGCTTCAAAGCCCGCGAGCGAGCAGAGCGTGTGTACATGATCCACCTGCTCAAATAACCGACTGATATTGCCGGTGGTCAATTCGAGATCGTACGTCCCGCCTTCAGTCGCCACCTCGCCACTACGCCCCCCTGTGACAACGTCGGGGTGCGGTTTATAGATCACGTAGCTTTCAGGGTGCAATTCCCGCGCCGCCTCAAGCAGAGCCTGATTGGTACGTATCCCGGGACACGCATGGCGTATCGAGGCGTCTGACTCCACCTGGCCGACGACCAATATCACGTCACGGCCCTTGGCCATCGCGCGAAGGTCCGGCAATTCATCACCTTCCGAATTGTACTTGCTCAGGCCCAGCGTGATCAGGCGCTCGCGTAATTGGCGTGCGCGGCCTAACTCGGCATCGGTGAAATCATGATGCATCAACCACTGCTCCAATGCGCTTGAGCGACTGGCGTCAAAATGCATGCCGAGCGGGTCGAGGATCAACGAAAGTGGCCGCGTGAGATCCACCCCCAGGCCGACTGAGCGCAAGAAACCGTCCTCGATTCGCCACAGAGCGCCCCCTTGTGCAATGACGGAGGCTTCCAGCTCTGCTGTGGTTCGGCTCGCCCAGCTCAGCACGCGGGTAGGGTGTGGGGCCTGTTGTTCGCGCTGCGACAATGCTCGCGGATCATGCGCGATGGTGACACCAGCTGTCTTTTGCAGCTTCTGCAGTGCGATGGCATCGCTTTTGACAAAGTCGCAGTGCGCCAAGGGTCCCAGGAAGCCGGGCAGGAAATTACGCTTCCAGCGCGAGTACCCCGGCGCTATCCAGTGACCTGCCAGTCTGGCAGCCATTCGCTTCTGGTCTGCAAGCAGTTGAATGACCTCTTCGAGCGTCGCGGCCTGCTGGGTATAGGGGTTGGCATAGCGGCTGTATTCGAGATAGGCCGCGGCAAACACCTGCTCAAGCGTGCGTGACTGGCCTCGGCGCGGACATTGCTGCCGATCATCCGTCAGGCCCCACCCGGCATAGAACGGCATACCGTGACAGGTCACCGGCAGGCCTGCCATCAGGGCCTCGAACCCAAGCTGGCTGGTCACGACATGGACGCCATCGACCTGTTCGAACAGGCACCATGGGTTGATGTCGTCACTCAGCAGCGTGCAGCCAAGCTTGCGTGCCTCTTTCAGCAGATAGCCGCGCTTCTTGCCGGCGATCACATCCGGATGCACCTTGACCCACACTTCGGCTCCCTCGATGGCACAGGCCTCCCTCAGCATGGCAAGGAAAGTCTCCGGGCTGGCCATGCCGCCCACGACAGACGCATCCTCGGCGGTCTGATCCACGATGAGGAGTCGCTGCATGCCAGGCTTTCGGGCTGGCAGCTTGCGCTCTGGTGCATGGTTGTACTTGCTCAAGCGATGCATGCGCAGGCTTTCGAGAGCCGCGCGCGCGCGCGCCAGCAATGCGTCTCCCTGACGAGCTGGCGCTTCATCGATCAGTTGCTCGAGATCGCTCGGTTGGCGCGCATCGTAATAGATGCCTTGGTAGTCCACCACCATCGACATGGCTGGATAGCCCGCGCTGGACAAGGTGAGTGAGCGCAAAAAGCCGTCTTCCAGCGCGATATAAGGTAGTGCCTGTTGTCTGGCGTAGGTGCGAGCCTTGTTAGCGGTTGCCTTATGGCCCCAGCCAACAACGGCACTCGCCCTTTGCTGACATTCTCTATGGTCTTGGCCGGCCATTGAGTCAAAGTCAGGCCATGCATTCGCGTGCTTCTCAGTGGTATTTGTTCGACAAAAGTCTAGCGGGGGGGCGGCGGCCATGTCTTTGACAGGGGCTCGCTTTTTGCAAGAGAAAAAGCCAAAAAGTAATGGTCTTCTCACATTATTGTAACTTGTGTCTTCTTCTGTGCCGCCTGTTGATGCCCTAACTGAGTGCAAATGGTCTGCTGTCGCGCGATGCGCCATGGCAAGTCGTGCCCGAAGGCTCGCCCGAGTCAATGGCTGCAGCTCCGGGATGAAGGCATCCAGGTGCGGCTGGAGAAAAATAGCGCGAGAAAAGCACAATACCTTCCGGAAAGTCTCGCCATGCGGGGCCTTGCAAGCATCACGAGAGATGGGTTGGCAGATGTGGTGAGACTGCATGGGAAGCCACCATCCATGTTTTTGGGTTGCGTCGAACAGGCAAAAGCTCCGTTGCACAGTCCGAAAATACTGCTCAACTTGTCACCCGTGTTGGCGGCAATATTCTCGCAACACTTTCTGTATTACCGTTGACGCAGAGTTCGTAAATAGGGAAAGTACGCAAAGTGACGACTGAATTCAATTAAACTCTTCATGGGCAAAGTTGCTAGCAAGCAAACTATTAGCTTGTATATTTTTCATCGGTTAACCTTATTGGCCGTATGCTTTAGTGGCATGAGGTTTGCTGTTAATGTGTCGCGCTTACACAGAGTAAACCTATCCCCAGGTTTGGTAGTCGTAGACCTCACGAGCGAAAGTACAGAGCAGAGCAAAGCAAAGAGTAGCGGCAGGATGCCAAGGGAACGCTTGTCAATGGAAATCGAACAGCACGTAGGTACTTTTGCCACCTTGATGGCGACGTCAGTAGTGTCGGCAAGACTTGTCGGGAATCATTGGCCGGCGGAATGGCTGTTGATCGCTGCATTGCTGCTGATACTGTCGAGGGCCGTCTCTAAAGCTCTGCACTGTTGCGACAGGTCAAAAAATTCCCCCCTTCTGTTCAGTGGTTCGGGCCTTTGCAGCATCAGGATACTTTCATGATTCAGAAATTTTATTGTCAGACATCATCTCGCATCGGTCGCTTGATCTGTGCCGCTGGCCTGGCACTGGCCATCACCGGTTGCGCGACCTCCTATCCGGAATCCACCGGTGCCGGCAGTACCAACCTGGCCAACCTGACCGGCGCTGCGTCGCTGCCGGCGGATGTCTCGTCATTTCTCGACAGCGCGGCCCCCGGCAGCGTGGTTGCCGTGCCGACCAGCCCCTGGGGCAGCAACGTCGAAGTGGTCGCCCATGAGCGCTACTTCGCGGCCAGCGGGCGTATCTGTCGTGAGCTGACGGTCTCCAATCAGCGTGATCTGCCCAGCAAGGAACTGGCGTGCCGGACCAGCAATGACGGCAAGGCCGGTGAAGGCACCTGGGTGACCCAGCGGTTGGTGACCGGCCTGCTGGAAGAGGCCCACTGAGGAGCTTCTCAATAACTTCTCGGTACCTTCTCGCTGAAAGGCCCGCACCTGGCTTGGCGTGAAACGACGATTGCAGGAAGCAGGCTGGCCTGGCCGGCGCTGCCATTCCTGACTGACACTGCATTATCTTTTTGCACGATTTTCTTTGCATTACGAGGGGCCTAGCCCGATGACAATTTCCAGATTCTTGCTCCGGGCCGGGTGCCTGGTGGCGGTAGCGTGCCTGAACGCCAGCCCTGCCATGGCAGCCGGCCTGGACAGTGGTTCCATCCTGTCCAGCAATGACCAGGCCTCCAGCATTCCGCAAAAGACGGATAGTGTAGAAGACAAGGCGCGTGCCGATTGGCGCAGCGGAACCTACGGGCCGCTGACCTCCCAGGAGCAGACCGACCCCGACTCTCTGCCGCCGTTCGGCGAAAACCTCTTCAGTGGTGGTTTCCGCGGCATGATGGCCGATGGTCTCAATAGCAGCTACACCATCAAGCCGGGTGACCAGATCACCCTGCGCGTTTGGGGTGGCGTCGAGATCGAATCCGTGCTGCCTGTCGATGCGCAGGGCAACATCTTCCTTCCCGGTATTGGCCCGGTAAATGTGCAGGGCACCACCAATGGCCAGCTGGATGGCAAGGTGCGCAGCGCCATTCAAGAGGTGTATCCCGAGAATGTCAGTGTCTATACCAATCTGCAGGGCGTGCAGCCGGTGGGCGTCTTCGTGACCGGGTATGTCAAGAATCCGGGCCGCTACGCCGGCACGCCGAATGATTCCATGCTGTATTTCCTCGACCAGGCCGGCGGTATCGACCAGGCACTCGGCAGCTACCGCAAGATCAAGATCAAGCGCAACGGTCGTGTCATCAATACGGTCGATCTGTATGACTTTCTGATCAATGGCGAGATTGCCCGCCCGCAATTCCGCGATGGCGATACCGTCGTCGTCGAGGAGCGTGGCCCGGCGATCAGCGTGGTCGGGGATGTCGAGCGTGACTATCGCTATGAGCTCACCGACTCGCGTCTGAGTGGTGAAAACGTCCTGAACCTGGCGCGCCTCAAGTCGGGTGTCTCTCACGTGCTGCTGCGGGGCTCTCGTCCCGACGGGCCCATCTCGCGCTATCTGCCAGTGACGGAATTCCGCGCTGCTGACGTGCGCGCAGGGGATGAAGTGCTGTTCAGTGCCGACCAGCGTGACGAGACCATCGTCGTGCAGCTGGAAGGCAGCTTCTATGGCCCGTCACGTTATGCACTGCCGCGCGATGCCCACTTGGGTGAATTGCTCAATGCCGTCGGGGTGCCGAAAGGACTGACCGATTACCAGAGCGTTTCCATCCGTCGTGAGAGCGTCAAGGAACAGCAGGCGCAGGCACTGCAGGACAGCCTCAAGCGTCTTCAGGCCACCTATCTTGGCGCGTCTTCCTCGACCACCGAAGAATCCGAGCTTCGTGTCCAGGAAGCTGAGATGATCGAGAAGTTTGTCGAGCAGGCGAAGCAGGAAGAGCCGACCGGACGACTGGTCGTGGCACGAGAAGACGGCAACATCGCTGATGTGCGTCTGCAGGATGGCGATGTCATCACCATCCCGGAAATCAGCGATTCCCTGTTGATCAGCGGCGAAGTCGTGGTGCCTCAGGCCATGGTCTACACCCAGGGCATGACGGTGATGGACTATATCAACAGCGCCGGTGGCTTCACGCAGCACGCGGATGAAGACCAGATTCTGGTCGTGCGTCAGAACGGCGCCGTGCGTCGTGCCGAGGAAGTCGAGCTGCGCTCGGGTGATCAGATTCTGGTACTGCCGGAACCGCCGACCAAGAACCTGCAGCTGGCCACCAGCATCACGCAGATTCTCTATCAGGTCGCCGTCGCCACCAAAGTCGCGATAGACCTCTGATCATGGCCAGTGACATGAACGGAGACATGAGACCTACAACTGAACTCCCATCTCGCGGCAGTACGAGTGGATCCAAAGCTCGCACTTGTTGGGCCGTAACGCGCAGTGTCTGGTACGCCATGTTCATTCGTGAAGCAATTGGCCGCACCATGACTGACCGCATGGGTTGGTTCTGGATGGTACTTGAACCCTTCGCCATGGTAGCTCTTATGGTGGGTATGCGTTCCTTTATAAAAGGGGATGGGCTCATCATGAATGCCCCATTCATTCCATGGATGGTAACGGGTTTAATGGGGTTTTATTTACTGCGTGATGGATTGATACGAGGAATGGGAGCGGTTAAGGCAAGTCAAGCACTGTTTACTTATCGACAAGTACAAACTACAGATCCTGTCATAGTTAGAATTTTTTTAGATGGTATGTTACGTACCTTCGTTTTAATGATTTTTGTTTGTATAGGAGTGTTGTTGGGCTTAGAGCTCTATCCGGATAATGCAATAGAAGCATTTTTTAGTTGGTTTTCACTCTGGCTGCTTGGTTTAGGGTTTGGATTGACACTATCGGCATTAGCAACACTAGTTGAGGAAATAGGAAAAATAGTTAAACTACTTAGTTTGCCTTTGCTCATGATTTCTGGTGTGATGTTCCCATTGAATCATTTGCCCCATTGGCTCCTTGAGTATGCAATGATCAACCCGATACCGCATGGTATAGAGATGCTTAGGTTAGGCTTTTTTGAAAACTACCATATGGTCAGAGGGACTAGTAATCTATATCTTTGGTTCTTTATATTAGGGTCTAACGCTTTAGGCCTCATGCTACATATTCGTTTTTCACATAAACTCAAGGCACAGTAATCAATGAAAGCCTTTATTCAGCGTCAGCCGCATTGGGCAGTAGCGATACTAGCTATTTTACTTGCAACCTTTTATTGGAGCTTCTGGGCAACAGATCGTTATGTTTCCAAAGCAACTGTTGTCTTGGAGAGTCCTCAAATCACTTCTACAGAAATCAATTTCTCTTCAATATTAACTGGAGGAGGGGCAGATAAAGATTTGCTTTTATTAAGAGAGTATTTGCTTTCTACTGATATGCTCAAGGTGGTTGATGAAAAATTAGGATTCCGGCGGCACTATAGTGAGCATGGAGACTTTTTTTCCACTCTGGGAGATGCAGATTCTCCTATTGAAGATCTACATAATTATTATTTAAAGCGTGTCAGTGTTGAAATGGATGATTATGCTGGTGTGCTTAACGTGGAAGTTCAGGCTTATACGCCTGAGTTTGCTCATCAAATGACCCAGTTACTACTCAATGAGGGCGAAGCTCACATGAATGATATGGGGCGTCGTTTGGCAGATGAGCAGGTCAATTTTCTTGAGAAGCAAATGAGCCGGCTAGAAGCAAGGTTGAATCATACTCGAGATGATCTTTTAAAGTTTCAGAATAAAGAAGGCTTGATATCTCCCACTAGCACGGTCGAGAGTATCAATCAAGTTGTTGCAACTCTAGAGGGTCAGCTTGCGAAGCTACAGGCGCAGCGTAAAGCATTGGCAAGCTACCAAAGTGAACGCTCCTCTGATATGAAAAGGCTTACTTCTGAAGTCGAGGCGATGCGTGAGCAGATTTTGAAACAAAGAGATAGGCTGGCCCAAGCAACAGGGGATTCTTTGAATAAAGTGTCTTCTCAGTACCAATCTTTAGAATTGAAAGCGAAATTTGCGCAAGAAACCTATTCTGGTGCAATCGCCGCATTGGAAAGTACCAGGCTGGAGGCGGCACGTAAGTTGAAACAAGTTAGTATCCTACAAAGCCCATTGATGCCAGAGTATTCTACGGAGCCAAAGAGGGTATATAATATTACGGTATTCGCCTTGATTACCATTCTTTTGGCATTTATTGCAAGTATGCTAATGTTGGTGATCAAAGAGCATCGTGATTAACTATGATAGAAATAAAGAACCTCTATAAGCGCTATCATAACCATCATAGTAATGAATGGGTGTTGAAGAATGTTAATCTTACAATCCCAAAAGGCATAAGTGTTGGCTTGGTAGGCCGGAATGGTGCTGGGAAGTCCACACTGCTGCGTTTAATCGCTGGCATGGACACACCGGAACGCGGCGAAGTCATTCGGCATAGCCGAGTTTCATGGCCAATAGGGCTTAGTGGTGGCTTTCAAGGCAGTATGACTGGGCGTCAAAATGTCAAGTTTGTGACACGCGTGCATGGTCGAGGAGATTATGTCGATAGCATCATTCGTTATGTTGAAGAATTTGCCGATATCGGCCCTGCTTTTGACGAGCCTATAAAAACCTATTCCTCTGGCATGAAAGCACGTCTGGCGTTTGGTTTGTCGTTAGCTTTTGATTTTGATATTTATATCTCAGATGAAGCTACGGCGGTGGGTGATAAAGCATTTAAAGCTAAAGCGAAAAATGCGTTCCGAGATAAGGTGAATAAGGCTAGTTTGATCATCGTTTCTCATAATGAGGGGATATTGAGAGAACTCTGCCAATCCGGGATTATGATTCATAATGGAACTGCAATATGGTTTGAGGATATTGGCGACGCTCTTAAATCATATCATGATAGCCTGGTAAAGGGTAAGTAACCTTTTAGCTTATGCTATGTCATTTATATTCGATATCTAAAGGATGAGATTGTTGTGAAATTCAGCGCGCTCAGTTTTATCTATAAGTATGTAAAAACATTTCATGCGTTTTTTGATAATGTTAAAAGGAAAAGAGAAGCTGTAGAGCTGGTTGGAAGTAACTGGTTGGAAGGGAGTGACCTTCCCATAGCTATTTTGTATGGGTTTAACCCTTGGAAGCGAGAAATTATAAGTGCCTATCTGCCTGAGTATAGAACTGCTTTTGTTCAAGGGAAGTCTTCTTTCTCTAGGGTAAAAAAGAATTTTATAAATCATCTTTCCGATGATGAAGAATTCGTTTTTATCGGCTGGGGGAAAAAGTTACCTAAAAGTTTTGTATTTTATGCAAGTTACCTTAATAAATACAAAGGTAAGTCTGTTAAGTGTGGGTCTATTGAAGATGGTTTTTTGAGGTCGATAGGTGCAGGGCTTTTACATACACGTCCAAGCTCAATATGTATTGATTGGCAAGGAATATACTTTGATGCTACTCAGGCCTCGGATCTCGAAAGCATACTTAATGAGTATGATTTTTCTAGTAATACAGAATTGCTCAATAGAGCTGAAAGATGTATGGAGTTAATGCGAGATGCTCGCTTAACAAAATATTATAATCCAAGGCCATATGAAGGAAAGGGTAAGCTGGAAAGAACAGGAAATTATTCTATTCTTGTGATAGGGCAAGTTGAAGATGATGCCTCAGTGTTGAGCGGCATGTCTAGAATTAAAGATAACGTGTCATTGGTTTTGCAAGCTAGGAAGGACTTTCCAGATGCGGATATATACTTTAGGCCACATCCCGACTATTGGTCTGGGATCCGAAAACAGAAAACTAAGCTTGATAAATTAAAAGATGTTTGTGCGATAGTCTCTCCTGAGATAAGTTTGTATGAACTATTCGATGTTTCTGATCATGTGTATACCATTACTTCATTGTCAGGCTTTGAAGCGCTAATTCATGGGTTGAAAGTTACCACTTTCGGTGCACCATTCTACTCAAATTGGGGATTGACAGACGATAGAGTTAAAGTAAAAAGGCGTAAACGGAATCTTTTGTTGACTGAGCTTTTTGCTGCCTCTTATTTGCTTTACCCCCGCTATATATCTATTTATAGTGATACTTTTGTTAGTTATGAGTATACTGCGGGGGAATTTTTAGTTGAGGCTTTGAAGCATGAAAATACCTTTAACTTACAGAATAATACTCTCTTCAAAAAAGCTGAAGGGTATAAAACTCACCTGGGGAGCAGTTATCGAATTCTTAGCTATTTGGTAGAGACAGGTAATTTTGCTGAGGGTGATGTTTCAAATATCCATGAGTTGGTTGTTAAGCACTCTTCAGTAGAAGAGTTGCTTAAGTTCTATCCTCAAATTAGTTACTTGTTAATTAGAACTTCTAACTATGACTCTCTCGTTTATTATACTAATATTTGCCTAGCTGGTTTAAGTAAGGAATCTAGCGTACACACAAAGAATTTCTCTTTGATAAGTAGCTTCTTTTATGCACTTTCCGTTTCTCTTTATCAGACCAATGGGCGCTCTCTCGATATCATTCCCGATATCTCTAGCCAATTGTTAAAAGAAGCAAGCTATTTCAAAGGCTCACAAAGTTTACTCAGAGATTATTTAAAATGTCTTTCAGCTAATCTTCAGTATCAGGACTCAGAAAGATTGATTTGTTTGACTCAGAAGAAATTGTCTGAAAAAGAAAGTGTTACTAAGTACATTCCCCATTATACGTTTGATGATTATATTTCTGGATTTTTCCGTGTGAAGTTTAATCATAATGTGTATAAGCATTTTTCACACATTTTAGCTCAGAAGCCATCTCGCTCAGAGAGAGACGCAAATACTCGTCATGCTTTATTAACTAAAGCCGCGGGGAATTATGAGAAATTTCTACACGAGAAATTTTCAGGATCAGATGACGCCTGGCTAAATAAAGTTATTTTCCATATGGTGCAAAGTGATCATGTGCAGGCTCGTCGCGAGTTTTTAAAATTTTCTAAAACCACATCTTGGATGCGTTTAGTAGAACAGGCTGAACAAAAAGATCGTTTTTCTCATCTAAGAAAGAAAGATATTCTTGCCATTGGGAATTTCTTCTTGAAAAAGCGATTACTTGATGTTGCAAGGCTTTTCTCTCCTTTGTTTAAGGTTGAAGGTGGAGTTGTTGGAGCTTTATACATGCTGTCACTTTATAGGCATGGTCAAGATGATGTTTCGTTTATTGATTTTTATCATAACCTTGAAGAGAATGTAAAAAATGACGAAAAAATAATGGCTCTTTACGCTCGTCAGATGCGGGAAAGAGGTTTCTTTGAGACATCAAAAGAAATATATCAAACATTGGCAAGGCGTCCAGCTACACTTTCAAAGAAAGTAAGTGTAGAGTTAGATGCTGAAAAAATAAAATTTTGTCAAGAGTCGAGTGATATACTCAACTCTATTCCTCAGCCGAGGTTACCAAAAGGTGTGATATTTCTGACCTCCCAGACCTGTTTCAATACCTTGGCTATGATGATCCCAAGTTTGCTTCAGTTGAAGAAAAAAGGTTATGCGGTTGTTAACCTATGTTCAGGTATGACGGTGCATCAGTCGACAGGCATTGATTATATTGATGAGTTTGCCGGCTCAATTCCTCTTGACTTGTCTTATTCAGAGAGAAAAAACGATTGGTATATTGATTGGGAGCAAAAAACTGTTTCTGCAAAAGGAATTAATTTCTACCAAGGATTTTATGAAAGGCTTTCAACTTCATGCAGGCGTTTCTTTGTTGATATCAATGTCCCCTCTGTTTATTCTGACTTTGAAAATTATTTGATTAGGTCGGACACGTGTTTATGGCTATGTGAAAAAATATTTGATAATGTGGTTAAAAAAGGCATTCCCGTAGCTTTTGTCTCAGGGAATAGCCATGTCGCACCCTTTAGTGTCTTCAGGGATTATGCTAGATTTAAAGATCATCCGAAATTGAGTTTTATAAATTGCAACGTGGCTTATGAAGCATATTTCTCTAATCTTGGGAGTAAATTTGCTAATACTATGTGCGTAACCGATATGACCTTGTATCCTAATGTGCGCGCTCCGTTTATGGCAAGGGAAGATAAATTCAATTCTTGGTACGAAAAAAATAAAAGCAATATTGATTATGTTGATTATGCCAATAGTTTGATTAATGTTAATAGGGTTGGTTCAACTTCTGATATAAAGGAAAAGAAGTTGATAGAATTTTTGGAGAAGAAGAAAGGCGAAGGAAAGAGAATAATTTGCGCTTTCGGGAAGGTTCCAGTTGATTTAAATGTTCCTTACGATGGAGGCGCAGCACATGCTGATATGTCCGATTGGATAACTCATACTGTAGCTACAGCCAGTATGTCAGATGATATTATTTTGCTCGTAAAGCCGCATCCACATGAATTGCGTCCTGAAATAGCTCTAGATTTGGTCGAGAGCTTTGAAGATCTAATAAAATGTGTGGTGCCTAAGAATACTATTGTTCTGGGCCATAAAGATATTAATGGCCATGCTTTGGCCCCTTTCCTTGATCTTGCGTTGCTTTATAATGGATCTAGTGCTCTAGAGTTGTGTGCTCAAGGGGTACCAGTTATGATGGCTTCTTACTTTGGGAAGCATGACTATCCAATAGAATTGAATTATCCTCAGTCTCGTGAGGATTATGAAAGGTTTGTTTTGTCAAGTGATTATCCTAAGCCCAGTTCGGAGCTGAGAAAGAGGGCGGCTTTTTTAATGAGCTACCTAGGAACAGATGAAATTTCTATTGTTAATCAATATTCGTTGCGTCAGTTAACAAATGACAGGGTTGGTATTCCAAAGTGGAGGTGGGATAAGGTAGAAGAGTTTCTGACGAATGGTGATGAAAAAATGAAACTTGTAGCGGACAGAATTGTCGAGAAGTTTGAGAACTGTAATTAAGGATGATTTGATGAAAAACTCTACTATTTTAGTGACTGGTGGCACTGGTTCATTTGGGCATATGTTCGTGCCTATGGTGCTCGAAAAGTACAACCCCAAAAAAGTGATCATTTACTCGCGCGACGAGATGAAGCAGTGGGAGATGGCCAAGAAGTTCGCTGGCGATTCCCGCGTACGATTCTTCATTGGTGATGTGCGTGATCGGGATCGCATCTATCGGGCGCTGGATGGTGTCGATTATGTGGTGCATGCGGCGGCCACCAAGATCGTACCTACTGCCGAGTACAATCCCTTCGAGTGCGTCAAGACAAATGTCCAGGGCGCCATGAACTTGATTGATGCTTGCATCGACAAGGGTGTCAAGAAGGTAGTGGCGCTGTCTACTGACAAGGCCAGTAGCCCGATCAATCTGTATGGCGCCACCAAGCTGACCTCCGACAAGCTCTTCGTCGCCGGCAATTCCTATGCCGGGGGCCATGATACCCGCTTTGCGGTCGTGCGTTATGGCAACGTAATGGGATCGCGCGGTTCGGTGATTCCGTTCTTCATGTCGATCCGCGACAAGGGTGTGCTGCCGATCACCGACAATCGCATGACCCGCTTCATGATTTCCCTTGAACAAGGGGTTGAGTTGGTGTGGCACGCCTTCGAGGATATGGAGGGGGGCGAGATCTACGTCAAGAAAATCCCTTCCATGAAAGTTACCGACCTGGGCCGCGTCGTCGCACCGGAAGCCCGGCAGGAGGTCGTTGGCATTCGACCCGGCGAGAAGCTCCACGAGCAGATGATTGGCGCCGAGGATGCTTACTACACCTATGAGTACCCCGAGCACTTCAAGATTCTGCCCGCGATCAATAGCTGGGACCAGGATGCCAACCGCATCAAGGACGGCAAGAAGGTGCCGGAGGGGTTCGTCTATTCCAGTGATAACAATGCAGACTGGATGAGTGACGATGAGCTTGATGCATGGATTGATACCAACTGGGACAAGATCGGAGCCATCTGATGATTCCCTACGGACGCCAGGATATTCAGCAGGCCGACATTGATGCCGTGCTTGCTGTGCTGCAGTCGGACTTCCTGACCCAGGGCCCGATGGTACCGCGCTTCGAGAGCGCGGTGGCCGATCAGGTTGGCGCGCGCCACGCCCTGGCGGTCAACAGTGCCACTTCGGCACTGCATATCGCTTGTCTGGCGCTGGGGCTGGGTGAGGGTGATTGGTTGTGGACCTCGCCGATCACCTTTGTGGCCTCCGCCAATTGTGGCCTGTACTGCGGCGCGGGGGTCGACTTCGTGGATATCGATCCCCGCACTTACAATCTGTGCCCTACGGCACTGGAGGCCAAGCTCAAGCAGGCCGAGCATGCGGGAAGGCTTCCCAAGGTGCTGGTGGTGGTACACCTTTGCGGCCAGCCTTGCGACATGCAGGCCATTCATGCCCTGGGTCAGCGCTACGGCTTTCGGATTATCGAGGATGCCTCGCACGCCATCGGCGGCAAGTATCAGGGCGACTACATCGGCAGTGGTCGCTACAGTGATATCACCGTCTTTAGCTTCCACCCGGTGAAGATCATTACTACTGCCGAGGGCGGCATGGCGCTGACCAATGATGATGCCCTGGCCAGTCGTATGGAGTTGTTGCGCAGCCACGGCGTGACCCGCGCCCCGTCGCTAATGACCCACGAGGCCGACGGGCCTTGGTATTACCAGCAGGTCGACCTGGGCTTCAACTACCGCATGACCGAGTTGCAGGCGGCCTTGGGGCTCTCCCAGCTTGAGCGCCTGGATAGCTACGTATCACGGCGCAATGAGATCGCTGCTCGTTATGATGACCGGTTAGTCGCGTTGCCCGTGATCACGCCTTGGCAGCACCCGGATGCTTATTCCGGGCGCCACCTCTACGTGATTCGCCTTGAGCTTGGTCAGATCAATGTGACGCATCGCCAGGTGTTCGAGGCGCTGCGCGAGCAGGGTATCGGTGTGAACCTGCATTACATTCCGGTTCACACCCAGCCCTATTACCAGCAACTGGGCTTCCGGCAGGGCGACTTCCCCGCCTCTGAAGCCTACTACGCCGAAGCGATCAGCCTGCCGCTCTATCCCAACATGACCGATGTCCAGCAGGACGAGGTGGTGACGGCCTTGGCACGAGCCTTGGAGGCCCCATGACAGAGCCGACAGAATTGCAGGCCATTGCGGTCATTCCTGCTCGGGGTGGCAGTAAACGCATCCCGCGCAAGAACATTCGCGAGTTTGGCGGCAAGCCCATGATCGCCTGGTCGATTGAGGCGGCCTTGGCAAGCGGCTGCTTCGACAGAGTCCTTGTCTCCACCGATGATGATGAGATAGCCGCCATGGCTATTGCGCTTGGCGCCGAAGCACCCTTTCGGCGTCCGGCTCAACTCGCTGACGACTATACAGGCACCGTGCCGGTCATCGCTCACGCTATCGACTGGCTTCAGTCTCAGGGCGAAGCACCGCAAGCAGTGTGCTGCCTCTACGCTACTGCGCCCTTTGTGCAGGCAGAAGATCTGAAGTCAGGTTTCTCGGCGCTGCAGGGCGGAGACGTGGACTACGCCTTTTCGGTGACGAGCTACGCCTTCCCCATTCAGCGCGCCCTTCGTCTGACGGACGAAGGGCGCGTGGAGATGTTCCAGCCAGAGCACTTCACCACCCGCTCGCAGGACCTCGAGGAAGCGTGGCACGATGCCGGACAGTTCTACTGGGGCAGGGCTGAAGCGTGGTTGGCCGGGATGTCGATCTTCAGCCAGCGTACAGTGCCGGTGAAGCTCCCTCGTCATCGCGTGCAGGATATCGATACGCCGGAAGATTGGCAGCGTGCCGAGTGGCTGTTCCGAACCTGGCAGGCTGAACTCTCCAAGAGGCCAGAGGATCAAGTATGAGTGCTGAAGGGAATCAGGCAGCCGCCCCTGTAGTGGTTTTTCGCGCCGATGCTTCGATCGAGATCGGTACTGGGCATGTGATGCGCTGCCTGACTCTTGCCGATGCCCTCAGGACGCAGGGCGCCGACTGTCACTTCCTCTGTTGTGAGCATCAGGGCCACCTGATCTCGGTGATCGAGGCGCAGGGTTTTACTGCTCATCGCTTGCCCGGTGTGAGTCAGGTAGGCGCCGTACAGGTGGATGATACCCAGCCCGATCATGCCCATTGGCTGGGTACTACCTGGGAGCATGACGCCGAGGTCTGTCTTCCCCTGATAATGCAATTGGCCCCGGACTGGCTGGTAGTGGATCATTACGCTCTTGATGCCCGCTGGGAATCGACCGTACTGGCGGAAGCCAAGGCGAATCCCGTTACCCGGCTGCTGGTCATTGACGATTTGGCCGACCGCCATCATCACGCTGATGTGTTGCTCGATCAGAATCAGGGTCGTGCGGCCGAGGATTATATTGGTCTGGTGCCAGCAGCTTGCCAGGTGCTGGCCGGCCCCCGGTTTGCTCTCTTGCGATCGGAGTTTGCCGAAATGCGGGGGAATAGCCAGGCTCGCCGACGCCAGCAACCGCGGCTCAAACGTTTGCTGATAAGCTTGGGCGGCGTCGACAAGGATAATGCTACTGGTCGGGTGCTCGACACTCTCAAGGCTTGCCATCTTCCCGATGAACTCGAGATCACCGTGGTGATGGGCCCCACGGCCCCTTGGTTGGATGACGTCAAGACCTCGGCTGCTGAATTGCCGTGGCCCACCGAGGTGGTGGTCAGCGTGTCGGATATGGCTCGGCGCATGGCCGAAGCGGATCTCGCCATCGGCGCCGCAGGCAGCACTTCCTGGGAGCGCTGTTGCTTGGGCCTACCCACACTGATGCTCATACTGGCCGAGAACCAGGAGGGCATTGCCCGAGCGTTGGATGCAGCCGGGGCGGCGATCTGTCTGGGCAGGCCGGAACAGCTTGCCGATAGGCTGTGCCACCATCTTTCCGCCCTCCAAGTGCCCCATCCCCTGCAGGCAATGAGCCACGCCGCCGCTCAGCTGACATCAGGTGAGGGGGTGATGACTCTCTGCCATACCATACTGCAGGAGGACGTATCTGTATGACACCGTCGGCTACTATCTTGCGCCCTCTTGAGGAAGCAGATCTCGCTCAGGTGCGCCAATGGCGCAACCATCCCGAGGTACGTCGTTTCATGTATACCCAGCATGAAATCGTCGAGGCCGAGCATCGCGCCTGGTTTCATCGTTCCCAACAAGAGCCACATCGCCATTTGCTGCTGGCCGAAACGGAAGGACGGCCATTCGGCTTTGTCAACATTCAGCTTGAGGATGTTGAGGCTCAGCGTGCGATATGGGGTTTCTATCTCGCTCCCCAGGCGCCGCGAGGCAGCGGCCAAGCGCTAGGACGAGCCGCACTAGCGCATGCCTTCGGAGAGTTAGGGCTGTACAAGCTGTGTGGTGAAGCGCTTGCCGGCAATGTGCGTTCACTCAAATTTCACGAGCGGCTGGGCTTCATCCGTGAAGCTCATCTCCGTGACCATCACTTTGATGGTCACATTTATCACGACGTCATTGGCTTCGGTTTACTCCGCAGCGAATGGCAAGCACTTCAAGGAGCCTGACGTCTCATGATGCTACCCCCTATTGAAATCGCTGGCCGTCGTATCGCGGCCGATCAGCCTCCCTATATCATCGCTGAGCTCTCTGCCAACCATAACGGCAAGTTGGAAACGGCCATGCGTATCATTGAGGAAGCCGCCAAGGCCGGTGCAGATGCCATCAAGCTGCAGACCTACCGCCCTGACACCATCACGCTCGACTGTGACAGTGAGGACTTCAAGATCAAAGGGGGGTTATGGGATGGACGTACCCTCTACGAACTCTATGAAGAAGCGCATATGCCTTGGGAGTGGCACCAGCCGCTCTTCGAACACGCCCGCAAGCTGGGCATCACCATCTTCAGTTCGCCCTTCGACACCACGGCTGTGGATCTTCTTGAAGAACTCGGCGCGCCGGCCTACAAGATTGCCTCCTTCGAGGCCGTAGATCTTCCGTTGATCGAGTATGTGGCCAAGACAGGCAAGCCGATGATCATCTCCACCGGGATGGCCGACGCCGAAGAGATCCAGGAGGCTGTTGACGCCGCCCGCGGTGCCGGATGTGAGCAATTGGCCATCCTGCAGTGCGTCAGCGGTTACCCGGCACCACCTGAAGACTACAATCTGCGTACTATCCCTGACATGATCGAGCGCTTTGGCCTGGTAACTGGACTCTCTGACCATACCATCGACAATACAACCGCCATCACTAGTGTGGCGCTGGGTGCCAGCCTGATCGAGAAGCACTTTACCCTGGACCGCGACGGAGGTGGCCCTGATGACAGCTTCTCGCTTGAACCGGCAGAGCTTGCCGCACTTTGTCGCGATACCAAGACTGCTTGGCAGGCACTCGGAAAAATCGACTATGGCCGTAAGTCAAGCGAGCAAGGGAACGCTCAATTCCGTCGCTCCCTATATTTCGTCAAGGATCTGAAGGCTGGGGAGGTGGTTACCGCGGATGCTGTGAAGAGTGTAAGGCCGGGCTACGGGATGTCCCCAAAATTTCTTGATAGTGTTGTCGGTAAAGAAGTAGCAGTTGACTTGAAAAAGAATTCACCCGTCAAAGAGGATGTTTTGAAAGTCTGAGGTTTGGTGCGGTTGTTGGCCTGGCGTTGCGAGGTGGCCTTTCGCTTGGCCGAGGGCATGGGCTTGTTCAAGGTGGTATTGAGGGAGTGTCGGAGCGACGAGCGCCGGCTCATCTGTCTTGGGTGCCATCTGGCACGTGGTGGGCAGGCGCTGCAACCCGAGCTCGGATCTTGCCGACACTGGCATCAAAGGCTCGGTCCAAATGGGGGCACCCTTGGGCGGTTTCTTGAAGTTCTGCCTGGCGGCGGGGGGAAGCCCCAGACGAGAGTAATGCATGAAAACTGCCTAAACCGGACTTTGTAGCGCATTGCCAGCAGGATTGAGCGGCCTTATAACAGTTTTTGCTCATGGATGGTCTGATGCATGCACCGTCCTATTTGCAACATTCGTGATTTTTACGACTTTCACCAAGCGTTGAAAGTGTAACAGAAGTTGTCAGACATCTTCTTTCTAAACGTTCTGCGGTAATTTTGGCTGCCGAAGACTGGGGTGAAATCGAAAATTTTTGAGGCATATAAAGCTTTGATTTTCTGCGTCAGTACGGCGTTTTTGATTCGGACGTGTCCAGTCATAAGCCGCCAGTACCAGCTCTTGCCACCAAGCGATTGTAGAAGGATTCTTCCGGCTCCTGTGTCATTCGCAGACGCAGGAGTGGAGAAGCACTCACGAGATGTAAAGAGGCCTTTTCATGTCGAGCCATCTCAAGACATTGTCTGCCGGCCTTGCGGTACTGACAGGTGCCAAGTCCTTTGTGGCCAATCCTGTGCTGGGGAACCCCGGGCTGAACCGTCGCGGGCTTCATCTTGTGCGCTTGCGCGCCGCGCGTTGGATGATGCGTGTACGTCAGGCCTGGTTTGCCTATGGGGTGCCACGGGAACAGCGTCAGGCCTTTCAGCAGAATGGCTATCTGCTGCTGGAGGATTTTCTGCCTGCGGAGCAGTATGAGCGGCTGGTCAGGGAGGCTGAGGGGGCACGTGGCGAGATTCGTCAGTGCCGCCAGGCAGATACCTTGACCCGTCGTCGTGTGATGGCGCCGGACAATGTCGCAGCCTTGCCGGAAATGCAGGCCTTGATGCGTGACAAGCGATTCCGGCGCCTGATGCGTTACTGCAGTGGACATGCGCGACAGCCCATCATGCATCTGGAGCGTATTCACAATGGCGTGCTGGAAAGCCATGAGCGCGACCCCCAGAAGTCCCTGCATGTGGATACCTTCCAGCCCACCATGAAGTTCTGGCTGTATCTTCAGGATGTGACACCTGCACAAGGGCCTTTCATGTTTGTCCCGGGCTCCACGCGCATGTCGTCAGCGCGTCTGTCGTGGGAAAGACACATGAGCCTGATTGCACGCGACCACCCCAATCGATACACGCAGCGTGGGTCTTTCCGTGTGGATGAAGGGGATCTCGAGCGATTTGGTCTAGGCGAGGTCAAGCACTTTGCCGTCAAGGCCAACACACTGTTGATCGCCAATACCTATGGCATGCATGGGCGTGGTGAAGCAGAGCAGGGCAGTACACGCTTTGCACTGTGGGGGATGAGTCGCACGACTCCCTTTTCCCCCTTGCCGGGATTTGGCTTCGAGTGGATCAATCGTCTCCAATATCGTGTGCTGGAAGCGGAGCGGCAGCGTGATGATCGCAAGGCCGCCGCGCGAGGTGAGAAGGCTTCCTGGTTCGTGCCTGCTGACAACGGGGATCTTTGACCCGGGCTCATGTGACAGAGCCTTGTGACAGGGCGTTGTGACAGCGCCAGGAGTCAGTGAGCTTTATTGCTGCCGTCAGATTTTGCGTGTCATCAAGCCCTGAGGCTCATCCTTTAGCCACCTTGCAAGCCAGGCCTCTCTCATGATGGACGAGAGAGTGAAAAGCCCCGTTCGCTACGCGTTCGGGGCTTTTTTGTGCCTGTCATACTGGAGACGGAGTCATCTGGCTCTCTATATAAGTTGGTTCTCATTATGTGGGTATGCCATTCGGGCGAGGAATTTCAGCTGTGATACTGCACGCTAATCGGCCAAGGGCGGGCGGGGCGGTGGCGTATCATCTGAGAGACAACAAGGGACGAGCCTGGGGACGTTGTGTGGCAGCCCCATGACTCTGACCCTTGATTCTCTGCACTCTCAATTTTCTTTCTGCGCCGAGTGCGTGGCTGAGGTGAAGCATGAAGTTCCTGATTACCGGTGGAGCCGGGTTCATCGGCTCTGCCGTGGTGCGCGAGCTGATCGATTCGACGTCTCATGAAGTGGTCAACCTGGACAAGCTGACCTATGCGGGCAATCTGGATTCGCTGGAGTCCGTCAGTGATCATCCGCGCTATGTCTTCGAGCATGCGGATATCTGTGATGCTGAGGCACTGGCACGAATCTTCAGTGTGCATCAGCCGGATATCGTCATGCACCTTGCCGCCGAGAGCCATGTCGATCGCTCCATCGATGGGCCGGAGGCCTTCATCGAAACCAACGTCATGGGCACCTGCCGGTTACTGGAGGCGTCACGCCGTTACTGGAAGCAATTGGCATTGGTGAATCCTGCCAAGGCTGAGACGTTCCGCTTCCATCACATCTCGACCGATGAGGTGTTTGGTGATCTTGCTGAGGATGACCCCGGCTTCACGGAGCAGACACCCTACGCGCCGAGTTCGCCCTATTCGGCCAGCAAGGCGGGGTCGGACCACCTGGTAAGAGCCTGGCAGCGAACCTTCGGTCTACCGACAGTGATGACCAACTGCTCGAACAATTATGGCCCCTATCACTTCCCCGAGAAGCTGATCCCTTTGACCATCCTCAATGCCCTGGCGGGCAAGCCACTGCCGGTGTATGGCAATGGCCACCAGGTGCGCGATTGGCTGTATGTCGAGGACCACGCGCGTGCCTTGATCAAGGTGGCGTGTGAGGCGCCGTTGGGGGAGAGCTACAACATCGGCGGGCATAACGAGCAGCGCAATATCGACGTGGTTCGCCTGATCTGTGAGACGTTGGAAGCCTTGGTACCGCAAAAGCCTCAAGGCCTTGCGCACTACAGTGATCTGATCACCTTCGTGACCGACAGGCCCGGGCACGATCTGCGTTATGCCATTGATGCCGACAAGATAGCGCGTGATCTGGGGTGGCGGCCGCGGGAGACCTTCGAGTCGGGCCTGCGCAAGACGGTTCAGTGGTATCTGGATAATCCTGAGTGGTGGCAGCGGATTCGTGATGGCCGCTACCAGGGAGAGCGTCTGGGAGCCGAGATCTGATCCGGGCAACGCGCAGGAGGTGAAGTGACTCAACTGCCTGAGGTGACTTGGCATGAGTCTCATCATGCTCCTGCCTTGCCCAGCTCTGAGCTGTATATATTGATTTAGTGATATTTTGATAAGCAGTATAAATAGCAATAAAATGCGCAATCTTGCGGCGAAAACCATGCTGCAGGCGGCCTTCTTGCTGTTTACGCTATGAGCTGAATCAGATGCTGCGTCAGGGAGCCCGGTGAGCTTGTCAGTTCACTGGGTCAGGGAGCGTAGGCACTGACTGATCCGCGACGACAGCGGAAATTCAGCAGGGACAGGGAGCGTAACATGGCACGGAAAGGCATCATTCTCGCGGGGGGCTCCGGCACTCGCTTGCACCCGATCACGTTAGGCGTTTCAAAGCAGTTGCTGCCTATCTACGACAAGCCGATGATCTTCTATCCCGCCTCGGTCCTGATGTTGGCCGGCATCCAGGACATCATGATCATCTCGACGCCTGAGGACTTGCCGCAGTATCAGCAGCTGCTGGGCAGTGGCGAGCAATATGGCGTTCGCTTTGAATATGCCGTGCAGCCTAGCCCTGATGGGCTGGCTCAGGCTTTCCTGATCGCCGAGGACTTCATCGGTGATGATGATGTCTGCCTGGTGCTGGGGGATAACATCTTCCATGGCCCCAACTTCACGGGTCAGCTCCAGCACGCCGCGTCCCGCGCCACGGGGGCGACGGTCTTCGGGTATCTGGTGCAGGATCCGGAGCGCTTTGGCGTGGTGGAGTTCGACGAGCAGGGCAAGGCGCTTTCCATCGAAGAAAAGCCTGCCCATCCTCGTTCGCCCTTTGCGGTGACCGGCCTTTATTTCTACGACAACGATGTCGTGGAGATCGCCAAGCGCGTCAAGCCTTCCTCTCGGGGGGAGCTGGAAATCACCTGCATCAACAATGCCTATCTGGAGCGGGGCGACCTACATGTCGAGCGCTTGGGGCGTGGCTTCGCCTGGCTGGATACCGGCACGCATGACAGCCTGCTGGAGGCGGGGCAGTACGTGCAGACCATCGAGCATCGTCAGGGACTCAAGATCGCTTGCCTGGAAGAGATCGCCTGGGGCAATGGCTGGATCGATGACGATGAGATGTTCGCGCTCGGCCAGCGTCTCAGCAAGACTGGCTATGGCCAGTACCTGCTCAAGCGACTGGAGGATGTGCGCCGCGCCACGGCGCTCGGTGAAGACCGCCATGAACTGATACGCGTGGCGTGATGAGAGTCAGCTTCACGCAAGGCAATTGACCCGATTCGACATCGGATTCATCAACCCACAAGGCCCGCAGCTTACCCTGCGGGCCTTGTCGTTTCTGGACTTGGACCGTCCAATAGGGCGCTGCCAGCGGCGATTTGGCGTCCAACGCAGGTAACACGTTGATTACATCCGCTACACATCAGCAAAATTTGAGTGGTGTGATGCCCAGAAATCATTAAGCTCAAAGTAAGCGTCCCAGAGTCAGTGTGTGCTCTCGCTCGCGCTTGTTTGGCGGTGACGCCGAACGTGCCGGGACCATGAATGCCTCGAGTAAAGGAGACTGACATGACCGCCTTCCCGACCACTCCTCGTTGGATCGTACTCAGTGATGAAGCCCAGGCGCTGGAAGATATCTACTTCTTCCTGCCTGCCATGGCCGCGTTGCGCAAGGAAGGCACACGTGTCGAGCGTTTTGAAACCCGCCGCTGGAAGTTCTCTCCCAAGCTTGCCCAAGCGCGCCTTACCGGCGCTTGCCTGCTGATCGCGCGTAGCCTGGGGCGGGAATGGATCGAGATGCTGGAAGCACATCGTGAGCAGCACGGTCGTATCTGCTACCTCGTCGATCATCTGTATTCGCCTGAGTTGCTGCCATCGGAGCAAGATACCTCCACCCCTGAAGCAGGCTCTGAGGCTGAAGCGGCTCAATTGCAGCAGCGATTGTTCGCGCTGGCGGATGAGGTCGTCGTGGTCAGCGAGCAGCTGGAGGCCGCTCTGGCGAGTCTGCATCCCAAAGTCAGCCTGTTGACGCCGCCGTTGACCGGCATGCTGCCGGATCTGCATCATCTCGAGCAGAGCGACTGGTGCATCGGCTTTCACGGCACTCTGGCGCATCGTGTGGACATCCTCACGCTGGCCCCAGTGCTGCGCGATATCCAGACGCGGCATTCGGACAGTGAGGTGGAACTTATGATGGGCCGCCATCTGCCGCTGGCGCTCAGCGATATTCCCCGCCTCAAGACGATGGAGGCCGTCAGCTGGGAGGCCTTTCAGGATTATTGCTCGCGGCGTCGGATCGCCATCGGTCTGGCGCCCTTGATGGAAAACTCCGACAACCGTGCCGCCTCCTGGCTGCGATTTCTCGATATCACCCGCATGGGCGGGGTGGGCATCTACAGTCGCCGGGCGCCCTATGTCGATCTGATCGAGGACGGCGTCGATGGCCTGTTGGTGGGGGATGACTCGGCAGAATGGACAGCCGCCCTTGAGCGCCTGCTGGGCGACCGTGATGCGACGCGTGCCATGGCGCACAACGCGCAACACAAGGCCCATGAAGTGGGCGACCCGCTGCGGGTACTGGATTTCTGGCGTGCGCGTTCGACGGTGGCGCGTGCCCGCTAGCGGAGTCGTCTGTAATGGCCTGACTCAAACAGCTTGACCGAAATCGCCTGATCCAATCACTGTTTGCTCAAGCGCCGCACCCCTCAGGGGTGCGGCGCTTTGTTATGATCTAGCCATCTTTTCGTTCTGAGTCATTTGCCCTGTTGAAAGGAGTGCTGCATGGCCACCCCCGAGTTACCCGATGACTTGCCAAGCGCGACGTCGCGATCATCGCAGCAGGATGCCGAGGTAGCGCACAGTCAGCGTCTCGCGAGCCCAGCGGTCGCCCGCAATCGTGACGTGATTCTTGATGTCCTGCGGGATGTGCTGGCACAGCGGCGTCAGGTGCTGGAACTCGCCAGTGGTAGCGGCGAGCATGCGGTGCATTTCGCTCACGGATTGCTTCATCTCGAATGGCAACCCAGTGATGCCAGCCCGCGTGCCTTGGAATCCATCGCGGATTGGCGCGCCGAAGCCGCACTGCCCAACCTGAAGGTGCCGATCACGCTGGATGTGCAGGCCGAGTGGCCTGAGGTGGCCTGCGATGCGCTGGTGGCGATCAATCTGATCCATATATCACCATGGCGAGTCACGTCCGAGCTGATGTTGCAGGCCGGTCGACGTCTCCCGAAGGACGGCGTGCTGTATCTCTACGGTCCCTACAAGCGGGGAGGGCAGCACACGGCGCCGAGCAACGAAGGCTTTGATGTGCAGCTCAAGAGCCGCAACCCGTTATGGGGCGTGCGTGATCTGGAGGCGGTCATCGAGGAGGCGGAGCGCAACGGCCTGACCCTCGACAAGGTGGTCGAGATGCCGGCGAACAATCTGAGCGTGGTCTTTCGGCGCTAACGCTGGCGGTCAGTAGCCCGTCAGAGCGGGTGAGTACACCTGATGTGACCCACTCACTACGACAATGCCCCGTCCTGTCGCCAGGTCGGGGCATTGTCGTGCATTGACGAAGGAAATGCGGCTGCACGGTAGTGCGCAAGCGCTTGAATCCCCGACTCACCTTCAATAAGGGCCGTGATGTAGACGTGAGCGGTCGAGGAGCGCCGAGGCAGGCGCAATGCCGCCGGCGGTCAGGGAGGCGCGGCGCGGATGGCCGTCAAAAAGGCCAGCCTCAAGGAGGCTGGCCAGGACATGCGAGAGGCGGGAGTGGCGTCAACTTGCCGCTTGCGGCGCGGGCATCACGGCAGGGGGCGTGGAGCTATTGGCGCCAGGCGTCGTGCGCCATACTGCGATGTTGGCGTAGCCGTACAACAAGGTGATGGCCAAGACCAGCATGTGATACCAGAGGAAGGGCAAATACGACAGTGTGGAGACACCAAGCGTGGTCGCCATGAAGACCCCGCCATCCGTCCAGGGCACCATCGGGGTCGTGACAGTCCCCCCAGCTTCGGCATTGCGTGACAGGACACGCCGGTCGATGCCCTGGTCATCGTAATTTTTCTCGGTAATCGTGCTGGCGGTAATCAACGAGACGTAGGCTGCTCCGCCGAAGAAGTTACCGAAGAAGCCCCCCAGCATGGTAGAGAGCGTCAGGCGCCCAGGAGTGCTGGCCCAGCGTAGGAAGCCTTCACTGATGGCTTTGAGAATTCCGATACGCTCCATCAATCCGCCCAGCCCCAGTGCGAAGAGAATCAACACGACGACTCCCAGCATGGATTCAATGCCCCCTCGATTGAGCAGGGTGTTGAGAAACTCGACATCCGAATGCATCGCGTTACCGACATAGGCGATCTGAATCGCCTCAACCGGGCTGATCCCTTGCACCCACCAGGCACAGACGCTCCCCAGGAGTGCGCCAAAGGTAATGACTGGAATCGCCGGGTAGCTACGCGTCAGCAGCGCGATGATGACCACGGCAGGCAAGAGCAACCAGGGGCTGATCGTGAAGTGCTCTTCCAGGGCTTGCATGGCGAGGGTGGCGCGTGAGGTATCGACGTCGCCATTCACATAAAAGAAGCCCACGATGAGAAACATGATCGAGGCAATGACGATCGCGGGTGCGCTGACGAGCATCATCGAGCGAATGTGGTCGATCAGGCTGACTTTGCACAGTGAGGCGGTCATGACGGTGGTATCGGACAACGGCGACATCTTATCACCGACATAGGCCCCTGAGATCACCGCACCGGCGACAAGCGGCAGCGGTATGCCAAAGCTGTGGCCGATCCCTATCATGGCCACCCCGGCTGTCCCGACTGTCCCGAAGGAGGTGCCGGTGGCCAGCGAGGTGAGTGCGCAGATCACGAAGGCCGCAAACAGGAATATCTGCGGATTCATGACCGTTAGCCCGTAATAGATGATGCTGGGCACAATCCCCCCGGCGATCCATGTCCCGATCAGTGCCCCGACCGTGGTCAAGACCAGTACGGCCTCCATGCCGTTATGAATGCCATTGATGAGGCCTTCCTGCATGCTGGCATAACTGACCTTGAGCCTAAGCCCCAGCGCCATGACCAGAAACCATGAGGCAAAGAGTGCCAGTTGGATGGGAAGGTGGAGCACATTGATGCTCAGGAACATGATGGCAATGAATCCGACCATCACGGCCAGCACCTCACTGAGGGTTGGCAGCCGTATTGGGCCCGTAGTGGTAGACATGATCTCTCCTTTGCGTTGTTGTCGTTATTGCGATTAAAAGCGAGTGAGCCGATAGGGCGTCATCTCGGGGAGGGCACTTGCGAGGGAAGGCTGACGCGTGCTGGCGAGGTGGGCGACCATCTCTGCGGTGATCGCGGCTTGCGTCAAACCCAGGTGATGATGACCGAAGGCCAGAAGCACTCTGCCGTTGTGTACTTGGTCAATAATCGGGAGCGAATCTGGCAGTGACGGTCGGAAGCCCATCCATGGCGTGGCGTTCGTGGTGTCGAGGGGAGTCTCGAACAATCCTTCGGTCAACTTGTGAAGTTGCCAGGCGCGTTGCATGTTAGGCGGTCGTTTCAGTCCGGCAAATTCGACGGTGCCTGCCAGGCGAAGTCCATCTTGCATGGGCGTCATGATGAAGCGGCGCTCGAGTGATGTGACGGCGCTGGGAAGGCGGTCCGCTTCTCTCGGCAGCATCAGGTGATAGCCGCGTTCGGTATCCAGCGGGACGTTGACGCCCGTCAGGGCCTTGGTCAGTGCGGCGGAATGCGCGCCACAGGCGATTAGTACCCGGGACGCTTCCAGCGTTTGCGCATCATGCGTGCGCAATGCCACGCCGCTGGAGGTCAGTTTGCCTCCGACGATTTCCTGCGTCTGAAATTCGACACCTGTGTGCCGCGCTGCGCGAACGAGCGCCTCGGTTACCGTGAACGGATTGACGACATGGCCCGTCTCCGGGAAGCACAAGCCGCCTTGTATCCGGGAGGAAAGGGCGGGCAATTGTTGACGGATCGCTGCGCCTTCCCATAGGTCGACGGTCACGCCCTGCGCGGCCATTCGGGCGTGGACGGCCATGAGATCACGGCGGGTGCTGGCATGCTCATGGATCAGGAACGAGCCATGGTCCTTGAGAAGGTCCTGCGCCCCGATGGACGAGAGCAATGCGCGCCAGGCCCTCAGACTGGATTCATTGAGGACCCGCAATGCCGTTACGCTCTGGGCGTAAGGGCTCGCGCGCAGGTTGAACAAGAGGCGGGTGAACCAGGGGGTTGCGCGGGGAAGGTGTCGCCAATCCAGACGCAGGGGCCCCATGGGGTCTGTCAGCATGCCCGGAATTTTTTTCAGTAGGCTGGCATCCGCAATCGGGAAGACTTGCTCGGTGGCCATGTGACCGGCATTCCCCCAGGAAGCGCCATACCCGGGGAGCTGGCGGTCAATGACTGTCACTTTCTTCCCCTTGCGAGCCAGTGACAAGGCGCAGGCCACGCCGATAATCCCTGCTCCGACGATCGTGATGTCGTCACCCGCTGTGACGGCCGCGTGTGTGCGGTTTACCGAGCCCATGATGTCTGCCCTGTGTTGTTGTTTTGTCGATTGTATAAAATATATGTTAGCGGGTCGTCCGGAGCAATAACCCTGTGACTAAAGTCGGGGGAGTGTCGCTAGAGCTGCCCCCGACTCGGCGCCATCGGGGACGCATCACCCGGCGCAGGCGGAGGAGGCTAGACGCCTGCGCGACTTTGAACGAGGCGATCATGGTCGCTCGAATGCTCGTCGATATTGCGCAGTCTCTGAGGGAGCGTCGGTCGTGCCGTTCTTGTGTGGCAAGACGAACGGGCCGATGGGGGATGACTCATTGGACCGTTAAGGCCAGGTGACTGGCCGCACCACCAAGCAGAGGAGGTATCAATCATGGCATGGTGAGGGGGAGCAAGAAGCCTGTGAGTGAAGCTAGGCTGGGGGCAGGAGGCGTGGGCTACGCGAAAGGGAAACTGGGATACATTGGCGTATCAGTCATCGGGGGGGGGGCGTTTAGGCTTGGGCAGGCCTGACTGAGCATGGCGGCAGGCATTCGTCTGCGATTCATGAAGCGATAGCGCATCCGTTAGGCATGCGCTTGGGCCCTCAGGTACCTGGTTTTATCGGCCCCTGTCCACTTGGCGAAGCGTACTCATGATCAGCGGCTGGCATCGGACTCGACATCTAAGGCCGGATAAGAAAACGGTAAAGAGGACGGGCAGAGATCGCGCACGTTTGCCTCCTATCCGGCGGGTTGCGCGGGGCGGCAGGAGGGGGGCTTCGCTATTTGAAAGGGCCCGCCGAGACAGCGTATCAGCGCCCCGCTGCGAGGGGGGGCAGGTTAGAGGCGTTCCTCGGGGAGCGTGCGATTCTCCAGAAGCGTAATAATGCCATCGCAGGCCTCCTTGATGTGGACTTCCAAGAGGTGGCAAGCCTCTTCGATCTTGCCGTGGCGCGCGAATTCCAAGAGTGCGTGATGCTCGCGCTCTGCTTTTTCGATCTCTTGGGTATACAGCAGCTGCATACGAATGTAGCGATCGGACTTGGTATTGAGGTGACTGATCAGCGCCATCGTTTCTGGCAAGTTGGCGGGCGCATATAGCGTTTGGTGGAAAGCAAAATTGTATTCGCTCCAATTATCGATCTCTCCGCGGGCGTCCAAGGCCTCATCGTATTTATTGAGAATTGCCTCCGCCTTATCTAAATCTTGCGCTGTCAAATGATCGATAGAGTGGCGGAGTACGTAAGTCTCCAGCAAGATTCTTAGGTCAAATAATTCTCGAATCTTGGCGATGGAGAGCTCCGTGGTGAAAGCACCACGGTGAGCATGGAATTCTACAAGCCCTTCGGCTTCCAAGGTGAGCAACGCCTCGCGGACAGGAATGCGACTGACACTGTAATCGCTGGCCAGTGCATCCTGTCGCAGTTGAGTTCCCCCTTTGAACTCACCGCTGAGGATGCGGCTTCTCAGGTCGTCAGCGACGAGTTGAGCTCGAGTCTTGAACGCTGCCATGGGAACTCCCTGTCATCGGATATAAGTTTGCACATTGTATACAAGGAGTCCCAGAAGTCTATTTGTCGAGCTGCGTGGAAGCCTCGAGATAGAGTGGTGCGCCCATTGAGCTCCTCCCCCCAGGCATACATGGTGTGCCTGGGGGGCACTACCGGCGAGGCCTGTCACCGGTAGTGCACGTGAGCTCATTGTTCGCGGCTGCCATTCACCAAGCGTTTCAGGGAGAGGGGGTTCCCCTGTTTGAGCGCATCTGACAGCAAGACCTCTGGGAGGTCTTGATAACACACCGCACGCAGGAAGCGCTGAATGGCGGCAGTGCCAACAGACGTTGAGCGGCCATCGGATGTCGCCGGATAGGGGCCGCCATGCACCATGGCATCGCAGACCTCTACGCCTGTTGGCCAAGCGTTGGCTAGGATGCGGCCGGCTTTTCGTTCCAATATCGGGAGTAGGCTTGAGGCGAGAGCATAGTCGGCTTCGTCCATCTGAAGGGTTGCTGTCAGCTGGCCTTCCAGACCTTTGAGAACGCTTCGAATTTCCTCATCACTGTCGCACGCTACGATAAGCGCAGTCGCGCCAAAGATTTCGGCTTGTAGTGAGGTGTCCTGCAAGAAATCTGTCGCAGTGGTCACAAATAAGCCAGTGCGACATTGATTCGCTGCCTCGCCTTGGGTGCCACGAGCGATTTCACGTGCCTTGTCATTGCGCTTTAGTGCGTCGACACTCTTTACATAGGCGTCATGGATGCCTGGGGTCAGCATCGTTTGGGAGGCGCTTTGCTCTACGGCTTGGCGTGCTGCACCGATAAAGGCCTCCAGGGAAGCCCCACGTCGGGCGATCAGAAGGCCCGGGTTGGTGCAAAATTGTCCTGCTCCCATGTTCAGCGAGGCGATAAATGCTGCGCCCAGAGACTCGGCGCGACATTCAAGTGCCGATGGCATCAAGATGACGGGGTTGATTGAGCTCATCTCTGCATAGACGGGGATGGGCTGCGGACGCGCTTGGGCATGGTTCAGTAGGGCGGTGCCACCACTACGCGAGCCGGTGAACCCGACGGCTTGAATCTCTGGGTGCTTCACTAGCGCTTGGCCCACTTCACGTCCTGACCCAAATATCAGGGAGAAGACGCCCTCAGGCAGCTCGCAGCGTTTCACTGCCTTTTGAATAGCCCGACCGACCAATTCACTGGTGCCGGGGTGAGCAGAATGTGCTTTCACAATCACCGGGCAGCCTGCTGCGAGTGCTGACGCCGTATCTCCCCCTGCGACAGAGAAGGCCAGTGGGAAGTTGCTGGCGCCAAATACAGCGACTGGCCCCAGTGGAATCTGCTGCTGTCGAAGATCTGCACGAGGCAAGGGAGCCCGCTCTGGCTGTGCTGGATCAATCCGCACATCGAGCCATTCCCCGGTACGAAGCGTATTGGCAAACAGGCGAAGTTGACCGCAAGTCCTTCCACGCTCTCCCTCAAGGCGTGCTGACGGGAGCCCTGTTTCTTGAAGAGCACGTTGAGTGAGATGCTCACCGAGCAACTCGATCTCTTCGGCAATACATTCCAGGAACTGCGCGCGTTTCTCGATCGACGTTGAGCGATAAACCTCAAAAGCGTCGCTTGCCAACAGGCATGCCTTGTTGACATCGGATGACTTACCGCCTGGATAAGCGGGACTGAGTTGCTGATTGTCAGCAGGGTTGATGGCATAAATAGGGGCTTGGTCGCCCAGTATCGCGGATTGACCGATTAGCATCTTTCCTTCCAATAGCATATTAAATCTCCGTAGTAGTAAGAGGGGGAAATCTTTACAGTAATGATGATAATTCTTGATAAAGATGGTCAGGTAGCCAGACACCCTCGCGCTGAGAGCGTTCGCGTGCCTCGTAACGCCGCTGTGAGGGGAGGCGTGCACCTTGTGATGTAATGGAGGTGAACACCTCTTCGGCTTGCTGGAGGAAGTGTTCCGTCCTCTCGCCAAGGAAGCGCTTCGGATCCATGGCGATCAGTAGCACTCCGTGGTACGGGGAGCCTCCTGCCCCTGCATCATGCTTGAGTGACTGGGCACTGGTCAGGTCGCCGATCAACGGGCCTGCAATCAATTCAATCATGGTGGACAGGGCAGACCCCTTATGGCCGCCGAACGTCAACATAGCGCCTTCCAGCACGGCTTCAGGGTCGCGAGAGGGATGGCCACAACGATCAATTCCCCAGCCTTCAGGCAATGCCTTGTTCTCTCGCCGATGTAGCTCGATATCCCCTCGCGCGATGGCACTGGTAGCAAAGTCGAAGAGGTAAGGTGGGCTGGCAGCGCGAGGCCAGCCAAAGGCCAGCGGGTTGGTGCCAAGTACCGGTAAGATTCCACCCGCCGGGGCGACCCACGCATGGCTTGGGTTGCAGGCAAGCCCGACTAACCCGTGGCCGGTAATGGCTTCTATCTCTATCCACAGGGCAGAGAAATGGACGCAGTGATTGATCGCCATTGCCGCGATACCCTGTGTCCGAGCCTTAGAGGCGAGTAATGGCAAGCCTGATTCGAAGGCGAGTTGGGAAAAACCGCCCTGAGCATCGACTCGGACGATACCGGGGGCAATGTCGTCGATCATCGGTGCGGCTTCTGCATTGACTTTGCCAGCGGCGAGTGTCTTGATGCAATTGAGCAATCGATAAAGGCCATGCGATCGGCATTCATCACGCTCGCCAGCGACAACGGCACGGGCCAGTGCCTGGGATTGTTCCTGGCTGAACCCGTGGCGACTCAATACGTTCAAGGCCAGCGTATGGGCTTCGTCTAGCGTTAGAGGATGCATGCTCAACTCCTCACGACAGATGCATCGGCCCCTTTCGAGAGGGGCCGATGATGAATGGAGCAAGGGGGGAGAGTTAGACCAGGTTTTCTGCCTTTGACCACTGTGCATACCAGCTGCGGAACTGGTCGTACTGCATCTCTACATAGCGTTGCTGAGATTTACTCAGTTTGTCTGTCTCATTGAAGTGTAAGGCGTATTCGTTATCCCCATTGATGACCATCAGGTGCTTGTAATACAAAACGAGGTCGGCTCCTTCATCGAAAGAGGATAAAACATTTAGGGCCTCTTCCAGTTCCTGGGCCTGGCGGCGTGCAGTGGCATCTCCCTTGGCGGCCTTCTTGCTAAGTTCCACCATCTTGAGAACTTCTTTGGGAAGTGCGTTACCGATACCAGTAATCGCTCCCGTTGCACCACAGTTGACGAAGCCATGATAGACCGCAGTATCGACACCCACCATCAGAGTCACATCTTCATCTTGAGAGGTAATGTTTTCTGCGGCATAGCGGAGTGCCTCTGCGCCACCGAATTCTTTGAAACCAATCAGATTCTGGTGATCTTTGCGCAAATCAAAGAATAAGTCAGCGCGCGTTTCGAAGCCATAATGAGGGCTGTTGTAGATCACGGACGGAAGGTCAGGTGCGGCTTCCAGGATGGCCGAGAAATGCGCCTTCTGTGCGGTAATGGAAGAGCCACGCGATAACACACGAGGAATGACCATGAGACCGGCGGCGCCGACTTTATGCGCATGTGCAGCATGAGACACCGCTTCTTTTGAGTTGACTGCGCCAGTGCCCACAATCGTCGGTATCCCCGCTTCTACCAGTCGTGCCACGCCTTCCTGTCGCTGCGCTTCTGTCAGTAACGGCCAATCCCCCATGGAACCGCAATACACGACACCACTCATGCCGGCCTCAATCAGTGCATGCCCTTTCGCAACAAGTGCGTCGAAGTCAGGCTGACGTTCTGCGTTGCAAGGAGTCATGAGAGCCGGGATACAGCCAGTAAAAATGGAATGATTCATTGTTTATCCTAATTTTATAAAGGGTGTTTAATGCGAGCTCTTGAGAGCTGACGTATTGTTGTATGCGTTTGTATGAAACCGCACTAGTGGTGTATTCCCCAGGCGAAGGGGTCATCGTCATCAATTACTAATATACTTTCTGCACTGATATAGGCATGCCCTTTGATAGAGGGGATGAGGTCAGTGCCTTCTTGTGTAAAGAAAGCTTCAAATATACCGCCACAGATACCTTCCTGCCGCCAAGTATGGCCAGGGGACAGTGCACCTTCAGCCGCAAGGCATGCTAATTTCGCACTTGTCCCAGTACCGCATGGTGAGCGGTCGTAGGCTTTTCCCGGACACAGTACAAAATTTCGACTATCGGAATTACTTCCTTTTGCAAATAGCTCGATGTGATCAATGTCGCCGCCACATTCCCCCTGTATATTTTGTTGAATCAATGCCTGCCTAACAGACCAGGTATATTCTGTTAGGGCATCAACATTTTCCAAGCTGAGTTGCTGGCCATGGTCGCTGATCAAAAAGAACCAGTTACCCCCCCAGGCAATATCTCCCTTAACGATCCCATGCTCCGGAAGCGTTACTTCTACTTCTTTCCGGAAGCGATATGAGGGCACGTTGTGAACGGTAACCGCGCCATCTTCATCTAGTTGCACCGTTACGGTTCCTACCGGGGTGTCGATCTTGTGAATGCCTGAGGTGATCTTTCCTGTATGGGCAAGAGAGGCGACTAACCCCATCGTGGCGTGACCACACATGCCCAGGTATCCACTGTTATTGAAAAATATGACCCCGCACAGGGAGTCCGGGGCCGTGGCCTCGCACAATAGTGCCCCCACCAGCACGTCATTCCCACGCGGCTCAAGAACGGTAGCCCGTCGCCAAGCATCGTGGTTCTCACGTAGATCAATGAGTTTCTCGGCTACAGTGCTGCCCCTGAGAGCCGGGAACCCATCAAGCACCAGGCGCGTCGGCTCACCGGCAGTATGAGAGTCAATGACATGCACACGCTTCATGGGACACCTTTAGAGTTGTTGTGGCGGAACGAGGGCACGCTGCGCCTCATTTGGATGATTTATATTTTATACAATCTTCAATGAGAGAAGGGAAGAGGAGCTGGTGCCTCATATGAGATCGCGATAGGAGAGGAGGAGGGCCAGTGAAGTGCCAGGCCGCGTGGTTCTTGGGGTGGCTGAGGAATGGGCTTAAGCGTGTAAGGTGAGTATAGGAGACTAAAGTTTAACCAAGATGGGGTATTGTTAGACCAGATCCGGCAGTGAGAGCACCCGATGAGAGTGACAGCGTCATCGAGGGTGATAGTTCACTGATAAGCCGCTCAAGTGCGAAGCCCTGCAGGTGCTGAAGAGATAGCGTTTGAGGTCTCGTTAGGTTTTGTACGAAAAGTCATTTTTGCTAATGTCACCCATGCATATCCAGCATAGGTGCGGCATGGCAGGACGCTACGAAATCTCGGATAGCCAATGGCAGTTGATCGAAGACATTGTCTCACCGGCTCAATCGATGGGCAGGCCCAGGAAAGACGACAGACAGAAACTGAACGGCATCTTTTGGGCCCTATGTTCTGGCGCCAAGTGGCGCGACCTTCCCGAACGTTATGGCCCTTGGAGTACTGTCTACGCCAGGTTCCGACAATGGCGTGATGACGGTACCTTTGAGGCAGTCTTGTCGCGGCTTCAACTTCGGCTTCGTGAAGATGGCCTGATGGATCTCGAGACCTGGATGATCGACTCAACCGCCGTTCGTGCAACACGCGCCTCCGCTGGTGGAGGCAAAAAGGGGGATCTGAAGACCCCTTAGACCATGCGTTGGGCCGGAGTCGTGGCGGCATCACGACCAAAATCCATTTGATCTGTGATCGCCTTGGCTGGCCCGTCGCCTTCACGCTGTCGGCGGGGCAAGAGTCGGATACACGGTACTTCATGCCCACTCTGGTAAAGGTTCATCTACCAGGAAGTCTTGGTCGGCCACGAAAACGTTGCCGCTACATCGTGGCAGACAAGGGCTATGACAGTGACGAGTTGCACCGTTACTGCGACCGTGTACGAATCAAGCCGGTCATCGCTCAACGAAAGATGAAGCGGAAACCCCGGCCAGGTTTCCCACGCGGTTTCGATAAACCCATGTACCGTCAGCGAAATATCGTGGAGCGCTCTTTCAGTTGGCTGAAAGAGTTCCGTCGTATTGCGACGCGATATGAGAAGTTGGCCCGTAGCTTTTATGCGATGGTATGCGTAGCTTGCATACGCCGCTGCCTACCAGCCGACTTTTCGTACAGAACCTAGGGCTACACAAGTGAAATAGTGGTGCAAAAGCGTTCGCTCCTGGGAAATATCGCGACGATTGTCCGAACGATACGCATTACACAGCAAGTTGACCCCTATCGGGATAGTCCCGTGTCGGCGACTCACGCGTCTGCTGTCTCGCCGCCGTCGTCTTCCTTGAGCGAGCCTTCTGCCAGAGGGGATGAGAAAGGTTGCGGGTCGTGAGAGGCAGACCTTGCGTCACTTTCCATAGTAAAAGGCAGGAGGGCTGACAACAGGACCGCCGCGAACAGCGAGAACAATGAATCGAAGTGTTTCATGCGCATACCCCTCTAGACCGTGAGTGTGTCTACAGAGCCTATGCCGCCCAAGGCGTGATTGCCTTTCGGTAATCTCGATATGGGCTAGTGGCGCAACCGATGTCACCCCCTTCAGGCGTAGTAACCGAAGTATCAGCGAACGTCGGGTTCTCGCTCGGTATCATTCCAGTCGATCACATGGCTGATGATCTTCCAGCCGGCCTTGCGTGCCGCCTTCTCGGCATGGATACGCGCTTCCATTCGCGAGATGCTGTCGGTCTGCACCGTGAAGGGCACTTCCAATGCCAGTCGCTTCTGCTTGACGCCAAGCGTCACCCGCAGCCCCTTGAGGGGAGTGGTGGTCTCTCTGGCGCGTGGTGCTTCAGGACGCGCGCGAGGAGCGGTCTCTCGGGAGGTTGAGCTGGCGGTTCTGTTGGTACTACGCACGAACTTGTCGAGTTCGCGTTTCATGCTTTCTTCGAATTGGTCGACTGACATGTCACTCATCTGGGTAACCCCGTTTGATCAAAGGAATTCACATCTGAAGCAGCAGGGAGTCAACACACATAGGTGGTGATGACTTGTGAGATTTCGGTAAGGCGTGTCTTGCCGGTAAATTCAAATCTCACCGTACCGAGTGCCGAGAAATAGATCGTGAGCTCTGAATCAAGATCAAAGGTGCCGGAAGTTTCGATGGAATAGGTTTCAATCTTCTTGTAAGGGAGGGAGGTGAAGTCTTTCTTGCTGCCTGTCAATCCTTGAACATTGACAGCGATAATACGCTTGTTGGTAAACACGACCCCATCACGCATTGATTTATAGGCTGAAATGATTTCTTCGCCATCGATCAGCAGGTCATTGACGCGTTCGGCATATTCATCGTTCTGTTTGAGTTTAAAAAAGCCTTTATTATTGAAATCTATCATTGTATTACCTTGTGATTCGACAGTGCTGCCATCTGGGGATACTTCGATAGCGCATGAGCAGGGGCCATCCCTCGGCCTCTGGCGGGACATGCGGCTTTTTCAGTATCACGACTAGAATAATCCATCCCGCGCCAACGGAGTAGCCCCGTGCTCTGACACCAGAGCTCCGAGGCGATCAAGTGTGCTGCATGGCAGTGCAAGAAGGGAGAACGTCGGAATGCACACCTGCCTCTCTGGACAGCATATAGCTTGCTGTCCGATCTCGGGAGGTCACCTTCCTTCACTCAGACGGCCAGACCTCTTCGAGACTTTGCAGGGCGGCTTCGACACAGGGTTCGTGTTGCTTGTCGTGACGCCATACCACGCTCAAGGCGCAGGGCAGGCGGGTGTCCGGCACGATATTGAGGCCGCGTTCCTGGCGCTCGGCCAGCGCCAATACATCGCGAGCCAATGTCAGTCCGACGCCGGCGCGTACCAGGTCCAGCATGCAGACTTCCTGATCCACCTGCGCGACGCGGTGGGGTGTGCACTGACTGTCGCGCATGGCATGCGCCAGCAGGCGTGAGTGGACGGAATTTTCCGGCGTCACGATCCATGGTAGGGCGGCCAGGGAGGGCCAGTCAGTCTCCGTCAGGCGCGATGACCAGCCGGTGGGGGCGAGAATGAAATAGTCGAAGAATGCCAGCTCGCGATAACAGAGGGAGTCATCGCGTGGGCCTTCACCGGGGGGAGCGAGGTAGAAGCCGATTTCCAGCTCATTCTGGCGCAGCGCCTTGAGGACGCAGCCGCTCATGCCGTGGTGGAGTTCCGTTTCCAGATTAGGCGCGCGTTCCAGTAGATGGCGCAGCAAGCTGCCCAGACGGATGAACTCCGGGTCGACGATGGTGCCGATGCGCAGCTTGCCGCGCACTGTGCTGTGCAGTGCCGCAGCGGCCTGCTCGAAGCCACGCGCGCTGGCCAGGGTCTTCTCGGCACTGGGCAGCAAGGCCTGGCCATCAGCCGTCAACAGCAGGCCATGGGGGTGACGCTCGAACAGGCTCAATCCCAGGCCTTCCTGCAATTGCTTGAGCTTGAGGCTGATCGCGGGCTGGGTGAGGTGCAACGCCTGCGCCGCTCGCGACACGCTGCCGGTGCGCGCCACGGTGACAAAGGCGTTGAGTCGGGACAGATCCTGCATCAGTGACATCCATGTGTTTGGCATTTTCTGGCTGGCGAGACACGTGCTGCTGGCCCTGCATCACGCATTGTGGCCTGAATGCGTTCTCTGCCACCTATTGGCCATTGGTCGCGGTAAGCCGTGTTCACCCGGGACAGGCCTCGTGATCGAAGCGCCTGTCGCTGTCGGCACTCCTTTCTTATTTATCGTTATAACTGATTGATTCCCAACACTTAACTGCTTCTCTGGTTCTCGAGGAGAGCTGAGGCGTTTTCGAACGAAATTGGATATCAGCAATCGTTATATCTCACCCAAGAATTACTCAATTGCACCCTGCGCGTGGCGGCGTAATTTCATGGACACCTGCTGATGGCATGTCCTCATTCGTCATAGACCAGGCGAAGGACCTTCAGCGCCAGACATGTGCATTACACAGGCTTATTCCTATAAAACACCGCCAGCGGAGATCAGCACCATGACGACAGCAGCCAACGCTATCCAGCATTTCATCAACGGCCAGGTGACTCGAGGCGACTCCAGCGCCACTCAGGATGTCTTCAATCCGGCCACCGGCAAGGTGACCGGTCAGGTCGCGCTGGCCCGCAACAGTGATGTCGATGCCGCCGTGGCTGCTGCCGACGCCGCTTTCCCGGCCTGGGCCGACACGCCGCCGATTCGCCGTGCCCGAGTGATGTTCAAGTTCCTCGCACTGCTCAACGAGCACAAGGATGAACTGGCGGAGGCGATCACCCGCGAGCACGGCAAGGTGTTCACCGACGCCCAGGGCGAAGTGGCACGCGGCATCGATATCGTCGAATTCGCCTGTGGTATCCCGCAGCTGCTCAAGGGTGACTTCACCGACCAGGTCAGCACCGGCATCGACAACTGGACGATGCGCCAGCCGCTGGGCGTCGTCGCCGGCATCACGCCGTTCAACTTCCCGGTGATGGTGTCGATGTGGATGTTCCCGGTCGCCATCGCGGCAGGCAACAGTTTCGTGCTCAAGCCGAGCCCGCTGGACCCCAGCG
Source organism: Cobetia sp. SIMBA_158 (assembly GCF_046566945.1). Lineage (NCBI taxonomy): Bacteria > Pseudomonadati > Pseudomonadota > Gammaproteobacteria > Oceanospirillales > Halomonadaceae > Cobetia > Cobetia sp. SIMBA_158. Next base: position 315,325 of record NZ_JAWJYL010000002.1, on the reverse strand, counting down.
CCTCGCTGATGATGGCGGACCTGCTCAAGCAGGCGGGCCTGCCGGATGGCGTCTTCAACGTGGTGCAGGGCGACAAGGATTCCGTCGAGGCGCTGATCGATCATCCCAAGGTGCGCGCCCTGTCCTTCGTGGGCTCGACCCCGATCGCCAACCTGATCTACGAGCGCGGCGCACGTCACGGCAAGCGAATCCAGGCATTGGGTGGCGCCAAGAACCACATGGTGGTGATGCCGGACGCCAACCTCGACAAGGCGGTGGATGCCCTGATCGGCGCGGCCTACGGCTCCGCCGGTGAGCGCTGCATGGCCATCAGTGTCGCGGTGATGGTGGGCGATGTGGCGGACACCCTGGTGCCGCGTCTGGCCGAGCGTGCCCGCGAACTCAAGATCAAGGACGGCATGAACCTGGACGCCGAGATGGGCCCGATCGTCACCCGTCAGGCGCATGAGCGTATCTGCGGTTATATCGAAAAGGGCGTCGCGGAAGGCGCCGAGATGATCGTCGACGGGCGTGAGTTCACCGGCAACGACATCGGCGGCGACAGCACTGAAGGCTTCTGGATGGGCGGCACGCTGTTCGATCACGTCACGCCGGACATGACCATCTACAAGGAAGAGATCTTCGGCCCGGTTCTGGCCTGTGTCCGTGTGCCGGACGTCGCGACCGCCATCCAGCTGATCAACGACCACGAATTCGGCAACGGCGTGAGTTGCTTCACCGAGAGCGGCAGTGTCGCGCGGGAATTCGGGCGCCGCATTCAGGTTGGCATGGTCGGCATCAACGTGCCGATTCCGGTCCCGATGGCCTGGCACGGTTTCGGTGGCTGGAAGAGCTCCCTGTTCGGGGATACCCACGCCTACGGAGAAGAGGGGGTGCGTTTCTACACCAAGCAGAAGTCCATCATGCAGCGCTGGTCGGATTCCATCGATGCCGGTGCCGAATTCGCCATGCCGACGGCCAAGTAAGTCGCCATGCCGACGGCCAAGTAAGTCGCTCGCGACTGCGGTCATCTGCACTGTCGCCATCTGCATCGTAGTCATCTGCATTCTGGTTACTTACCAGCATACGCCAGCTGTCTGGAGAGGGACGCGCCATGTCAGACAACAAGAACAACCCGCATCGATCCCCGGAGGGCGAGCAGGACGCTCGCCCCGCCAAACCGGGCGACGATCTCTCTGAATTCGATTACATCATCGTGGGCGCCGGTTCCGCCGGCTGCCTGATGGCCAATCGCCTCAGCGCCAACCCTGACCACCGCGTGTTGCTGGTCGAGGCGGGCGGACGTGACAACTACCACTGGATTCACATTCCAGTGGGCTATCTGTACTGCATCAACAACCCGCGCACCGACTGGATGTTCCGCACCGAGCCGGACAAGGGACTCAACGGCCGTTCGCTGATCTACCCGCGCGGCAAGACGCTGGGCGGCTGTTCCAGCATCAACGGCATGATCTACATGCGCGGCCAGGCGCGGGATTACGATCACTGGGCCGAGGTGTCCGGCGACGACGAGTGGCGTTGGGAGCAGTGTCTGGCTGACTTCATGCGTCACGAGGATCACGCGCTACTGGATGACGGCGCCAGCAGTGATCCTGAGCAGCGTGATTTCCACGGTCACGGCGGGGAGTGGCGCGTCGAGCGTCAACGACTCAATTGGGAAGTGCTGGATGACTTCGCCAGTGCGGCCGAGCAGGCCGGCATTCCGCGCACCAAAGACTTCAACCGCGGCAGCAATGAAGGGGTGGCCTATTTCGAGGTCAACCAGCGGGCGGGTTGGCGCTGGAACACGGCCAAGGCCTTCCTGCGCCCGGCGCTCAAGCGCAGCAACCTGACCCTGTGGCATTCCACCCAGGTCAATCGTCTGCTATTTGCGGGCGGCGAGCAGGGCATGGGGGCTGAAACACGGGCTGGCACAGGGGCGACGGACGCAGCGAAGCAAGCCTCCGATCTGCGCTGCACGGGGCTACAGGTCGTGCGTGATGGCAAGGTCATCAACCTCTCGGCGAAGCGTGAGGTCGTGCTGTGTGCCGGCGCCATTGGCTCGCCACATCTGCTGCAGGTTTCGGGCGTCGGGCCCAGGGCATTGCTGGAGGAACATGGCGTCGAGGTGGTGAAGGACCTGCCCGGCGTCGGCGAGAACCTGCAGGACCACCTGCAGATCCGCTCAGTCTACAAGGTCACCAATGCCAAGACCCTGAACGCCATGGCCAGCACCTTGCTGGGCAAGATGGGCATCGGCATGCAGTACCTGTTCAAGCGTTCCGGGCCGATGAGCATGGCGCCGTCGCAGCTGGGGGCCTTCACGCGCAGCAGCGATGACTACGCCCACCCCAATATCCAGTATCACGTCCAGCCGCTGAGCCTCGAGGCCTTCGGGCAGCCGTTGCATCCTTTCCCGGCGATCACCGCGAGTGTCTGCAATCTCAACCCCACCAGCCGTGGCACGGTGCGTCTGCAGAGCGCCGACCCGCGTCAGGCCCCGGCGATCGCGCCCAACTATCTGAGCACCGATGAAGACCGCAAGGTCGCGGCCGATTCCTTGCGGGTCACGCGGCATATCGCCTCCCAGCCGGCCTTTGCGCGATACAAGCCCGAGGAGATCAAGCCGGGTGTCGAGTACCAGACTGATGAAGAGCTCGCCAGGCTCGCCGGCGATATCGGCACCACCATCTTCCATCCGGTGGGCACCACGCGCATGGGGCGCGCGGATGACCCGATGGCGGTGGTCGACAGCCGTCTGCGTGTGCGCGGTATCCAGAGATTGCGGGTGGCCGATGCAGGCATCATGCCGACCATCGTCAGCGGCAATACCAACTCGCCGACCCTGATGATCGCGGAGAAGGCCGCCGGCTGGATTCTGGAGTCTACTGGCGGTGCCGATTTGGTCGAGCTACCGCCGCGATCGGCCTGACAACGGCCATCTTCCTCCACCCATATCACGACCTTGCCGATACGCCATGCATGGAGACCTTGCGATACGCCAATCGCAGGGAACTCCCCGCGTCTCAACACCGAATCGCATAACCACAATAACGGTGATCAACATGAGCAGTTCTGCGCCCAAGACGGCTTCCGGCAGCGGGAGCCCGACACGCGAGCCCCGCGCCTCCCACAAGGCCCGCGACGAGATCGACTGGCGGGTTTTCCTGCCCTCGGTGCTCGTCATCGCTGGCCTCATCATTCCCATCATCCTGTTTCCCGAATCCGGTGAGGCTGCCGTCAATGCGGCCTTCGCCTTCGCGACCGGCAATTTTGGCTGGCTTTACCTGCTGGCGGGCTTCTCCGTCGTCGTGTTCCTGATCGGTCTGGCGTTCAGCCGCTACGGCAATGTCCGTCTGGGCGGCCCGCAAGACACGCCGGAGTTCTCGTATTTCAGCTGGGTCGCGATGATCTTCGCCGGCGGCATCGGTATCGCCATCGTCAACTGGGCGTGGGTCGAGCCGATCTACTATTTCACCGGCCCGCCATTTGACGTCAAGGCCGGCAGTGACGCAGCGGCCGAGTGGGCGCTGGCCTATGGCCAGTTTCACTGGGGGCTGACGCCCTGGGCGTTCTATTGCCTGCCGGCGATTCCCATCGCCTATTCCATGTATGTCCGCAATCGCCCGGGCGTGCGTCTGTCCGTGGCCTCCAGCGGCGTGCTCGGCAAGCATGCCGATGGCTGGTGGGGCGTGTTGCTGGATGCAGTGGTGGTGTTCGGCATCGTCGGCGGTGTCGGCACCTCGCTGGGGCTGGCGGTGCCGCTGGTATCACGACTGCTCGGCGATCTGCTGGGCATCGAGCCGTCCTTTGCGCTCAATCTGGGAGTGCTGCTGATCTGGACGGCGATCTTCTCCGCCAGTGTCTGGTTCGGGCTGGCCAAGGGCATCAAGATCCTCTCCGACATCAACGTGATTCTGGCCATCGCCTTGCTGGCCTTCACCTTCACCGCCGGGCCGTCGCTGTTCATGGTGGAAGGCTGGGTCAACAGTCTCGGCACCATGCTGTCGAGCTTCGTGACCATGAGCCTATGGACCGACCCGGTGGGCGATTCGACCTTCTGGAAGGACTGGACCGTCTTCTACTGGGCCTGGTGGATCGCCTACGCGCCGATGATGGGGCTGTTCGTCGCCCGTATCTCGCGGGGGCGCACCATTCGTGAACTGATCATCGCCGAGCTGGTGTTCGGCTCGCTGGGCTGCTGGGTGTTCTTCGCGGTCTGGGGCGGTTATGCGCTGGACCTGCAGGTGAGTGGCACCCTGGATGTCGCGGCTGCACTCAACGACGGCGGTATCCCCGGCGCCGTGTCCGCGATTCTCGCCACGCTGCCGTTCTCCGAGCTGATCACCGCAAGCTTCATCCTGCTGTGTTTCATCTTCCTCGCCACCACCCTGGACAGTTCGGCCTATGTGCTGGCGTCGGTGACCACGCGTGAGCTCTCAGGCTATCAGGAGCCCAAGCGCAGCGTGCGCCTGATCTGGGCCTTCCTGATCGCCGGTGTCGGGGTGGCATTGATCCAGCTGGGCGGCCTCAAGGCGGTGCAGACTTCCACCATCGTGGTCGCGCTGCCGATGATTCCGGTGCTGTTCATCCTGACCTGGTCGCTGGTGCGCTGGTTGCGCCAGGACTTCGCGCGCAAGGTGCTGGAACCGCATCTGGTGCTGGAGACCCCCAGCCCGCGCGATGACGCCAAGCCTCGCTGAGTGCACTTTTTCCTGTCTCTCTCAACACATGACGCTCACCGGGGCTGACGCAACCCGCATGCCCCCCGGACAGAAGGACCGCACCGATGACAATCCACTCCGAAACCCGCCTGCCGCTGACTGACGTCAAGGTCATCGATTTCGGTCAATACATGGCGGGCCCGGCCGTCGCCATGATCCTCGCCGACCTGGGCGCCACCGTGGTTCACGTCGACCCGCCCGGCGGGCCGATGTGGCAGTCGCCGGCCAACGCCACGCTCAATCGCAACAAGCTGATCGTCTCGCTGAACCTCAAGTCAGAGGAGGGCGTCGAGCAGGCGCTGGCGCTGATCGAGGAGGCCGACATCGTGATCGAGAGCTTCCGCCCCGGGGTCATGAAGCGGCTGGGCATCGACTTCCAGGCCCTGCGCGAGGAGCGCAATGAGCTGATCACGCTGTCGATTCCCGGCTTTGCCTCCAATGACACCCTGCGCCGCGACTGGCGCGCCTTCGAGAGCGTGATCGCCGCCAACTCCGGCGTCTTCACCGACATGGGCCTCAACCGGGTGCTGATGGGCATCAACCCGTCCTTCTCGCCACTGCCGCTGGGCTCGGCCTACGGCACCATGCTGGCGGCTTCCTCGGTGGTACTGGCGCTGCAGGCCCGCGAGCGGACCGGCATGGGTGACGAGATCGAGGTACCACTGGTCTGCGCGCTGATGGAGGGGCTCTGCTACAACTCGATCAAGATCGAGGGCCTGCCGGAGCGCTACAAGACCCAGCGCGAGAAGGAGATCGAGCGTCGGCGTATCGAGGGCCAGCCGATGAATCTCGACTACGACGAGCTGCAGGAGCTGCTCGATCCCTTCTATCGCAGCTACAAGTGCAAGGATGGCCGCATGTTCTATGTGGTCTGTCCGAGTCATCGCGAGCACGCCAAGCGCTGCCTGAAGGTACTGGGCCTCTACGATGAGCTGGTCGCCGAAGGCATGAGCGAGGAGCCGGATACCTATCGCCCGAGCAGCGAATGGCAATCCGACATGTCGCTGGGCGTCTATCCGTTGCCCAAGTCCTGGGCGGACCATATCGCGGCGCGCATGAAGGAGGTCTTCCTCACGCGCACCTCCAAGGAGTGGGAGAAGATCTTCGGTAAGGGCAAGTTCCCCGGTGCGCCGCAGCGCTGGCTGCAGGAGTGGATCCACGATGACCACGCCGAGACGGCGGGCCTGATGGTCGAGGTCGAGGACCCGGAATTCGGGCTGATGATCCAGCCCGGCCCGATGGTGTGGATGGCCGACAGCGGCCAGGAGATGCTGACGCCCAGGCCGCGGCGCTGGGTGAGCGTCACCCATGCGCTGTCGGTGCTGACCCGCATCGAGACCAAGCTGCCACGGGTGCGGGCACGCAATGCCCGCGATGGCTGGCTGGAAGGCGTCAAGATTCTGGACCTGTGCAACGTGATCGCCGGGCCGCACTCGGTGGCGTATCTGGCGCGCTTCGGTGCCGAGGTCATCAAGGTCGATCCGGCCAAGCCGTTCTATGACTGCTGGAATACCGTCATCTTCGGCCTGTCGCACATGCGTTCCAAGCGCTCGCTGCTGACCGATGTCAGACAGCCCCGCGGGCGTGCCATCCTGGATGAGTTGATTCGCCAGAGTGATGTGGTGGTCTGGAATGCCACCGACCGGCAGGTGGCCTCCATGGGCCTGAGCGAGGAGGCCATGCGCGAGCTGAATCCGGACGCCGTCTTCTGTCAGCTGGACTGCTTCAGTGGCGTACTGCCCGGGCCGCGCACCAACTACCTCGGCTATGACGATCTGGTGCAGGCCACCACCGGCATCATGCTGCGCTTCGGTGGCAGCATGGACACCCCCGAGGAGCACGCCCACGTCGGCACCATCGATGTCATGTGCGGCTTTGGCGCGTCGCTCGGGATTGCCACCGCGCTGTATCGCAAGCTCAAGACCGGCCGCACCTCGCGCATCAAGACCTCGCTGTCGGCATTGAGCGGTCTGGCCCAGCTGCCGTTCTGCTATGACTATGAGCGCCGTGGCCTGTTCGACGAGCCCTCCGGTCGTGAGGCGACCGGCTACGATGACCTGGCGCGTTTCTATTCGGCCTCCGATGGCATCCTGCTGGTCAGTGCCTATGAATCGGAGCTGGAGAAATTCCGCAAGGTCGAGGGACTGGAAGAATTGCCGGAAATCCCGCGTGAGGAGCGCGCCGCCTACCTGGCACCGCGTTTCATCAGCGCGCGAGCCAATGACTGGGTCGAGCGACTGCAGGCGGCGGATATCGCCGCGGCCGTGTGCGAGAACCTGGAGACATTGCGCTCCTACAACGTCCACCCGGCTGGCGAGCGGACCGGGATCGATGCCGGCAGCTATTCGTTCTCGGTCTACTCGGACCACCCCAGTGGTCACGAGATCACTCAGCTTGACCCCTATGCCATCCGTCCGCGGCGTGGACGTATCTACCCACTGTCGCCGGCCGAGAAATACGGCGCCTCGACCCGCTCGGTACTCAAGGGGCTTGATCACAGCGATGAAGAGATCGATCAGTTGATCGAGGAGGGCGTGGTGTCCGAAAGCTGGAGTGAGGAGTACCTGCCAAGCTGATCGCGCCATACGGTGCCTGTTCACTGAGGGCCGCCGACTGAAGGCTGTCGATAGCGCCTGAGACGTTCAAACACCTCATCTCGTGATTCACGAGGTGGGGCGTTTTCGTGACCCAGTACGTCAGCCAGTGCTGATTGCTCAAGGCCGGCTTGCCTGACCCTGAGCTGGCAGGGGGCAGCTCCCGGCGCATGAGAAGTGCTCAAGCGCTGAGCGTCTTGTGACATGAGGTGAACGTCGAGGCTTCTGCGTATGACGTTGGTGCATCGGCTGGCGTGACCCTCGCGATGCAAAGGCGAAAGACTGCTGCGACAGGTGCAGGATTCTGCGTGACAGTCGCCGCTCATGAGCGCTTGAGACCCACAGGCCGCCGACATTGACGTGTCGGCGGCCTGTTCGCGTCTGGTGGAAGTCAATGTACGAGGAGGGCGCGAGAAGGCGAGTGCGCAGTGCGAGATTAATGAATTAAATTCATGTTTTCATGAGAAAATACCGTGTCGCGATTCATACTCCCCGCAGTTTCCGGGAAAGTATAATGCGCGTGGAATAGAAAAATGTATAATACCGCGCTCTTTTCATTACGAAAAATTATTGAATACAGCGAACTGCCCGAGCAAGAGCGATGTCTCGCCCCTCTTGCTCGGGCTTTCTCACTAAGGTGGTAGTCGTGCAAGAAGCAGTTCCCCCCGCCAGTGATGGCGATCATCTGGACCCGCGTGTCTTCATCCCCGCCGTATTGGTCATCCTGGCCTTCATCGGCCCGGTCATCCTGTTCCCGGAGGCCAGCACCGCGCTGATCAATGCTGCTTTCTCCTTCGCCACCGGCAAGTTCGGCTGGCTGTATCTGGTGGCCGGCCTGAGCGTCGTCGGATTCCTCATCTGGCTGGCCTTCAGCCGCTACGGCAACGTCCGCCTGGGCGGGGCAGAGGACACGCCCGATTTCTCCTACTTCAGTTGGGTGGCGATGATTTTCACCTGCGGGATGGGGATTGCGATCGTCAACTGGGCGTGGGTCGAGCCGATCTACTACTACACCTCGCCGGCCTATCACGTGGCGGCCAAGAGCCGTGAGGCCGCGGAGTGGGCGCTGGCCTTCGGTCAGTTCCACTGGGGGCTGACACCGTGGGCCTTCTATTGCCTGCCGGGCCTGCCGATCGCCTACTCCATGTACGTCAAGAAGCGTGATGGCGTGCGTCTGTCCGTCGCCTCGCGCGGCGTGCTGGGCCGTCATGCGGATGGGGCCTGGGGCGTGTTGCTGGATTCCATCGTCGTGTTCGGGATCGTCGGCGGTGTCGGCACCTCGCTGGGGCTGGCGGTACCGCTGGTGTCACAGCTGGTCAGCGGTATCCTCGGCATGGAAGCCAACTTCGGGCTGGAAGTCGCGGTGCTGTGCATCTGGACGGCGATGTTCTCCGCCAGTGTCTGGTTCGGCCTGGCCAAGGGCATCAAGATTCTCTCCGACGTCAACGTGATCCTGGCGATCTTCCTGCTGGCCTTCACCTTCATCGTCGGTGACTCGCAGTTCATGGTCGAAGGCTTCGTCAACAGTCTCGGCAAGACCCTGGGTAACTTCATTCCGATGAGCCTGTGGACCGACCCAGCGGGGGATTCCACCTTCTGGAAGGACTGGACCGTCTTCTACTGGGCCTGGTGGATCGCCTACGCGCCGATGGTGGGCCTGTTCGTGGCCCGTATCTCGCGCGGCCGTACCATCCGTGAGCTGATCATCGCGGAGCTGGTGTTCGGCTCGCTGGGAACCTGGGTGTTCTTCGCGGTGTGGGGCGGTTACGCGCTGGACCTGCAGATCAGCGGCGCGCTGGATATCAAGGCGCTGCTGGACAGTGGCGGTATCCCGCTGGCGGTGGAAGGCATTCTGCAGACCCTGCCGTATGCCAAGCTGGTCACGGTGGCCTTCATCCTGCTGTGCTTCATCTTCTTGGCAACCACGCTGGACAGCTCGGCCTACGTGCTGGCCTCGGTGACCTCACGCAAGCTGTCCGGGTATCAGGAGCCCAAGCGCTCGTTCCGCTTGATCTGGGCCTTCCTGATCGCGGCCGTCGGCGTTGCGCTGATCCAGTTGGGTGGCCTGCAGACGGTGCAGACCTCGACCATCGTGGTGGCGCTGCCGATGATTCCGGTGATGCTGATTCTGGCGCTCTCGATGCTGCGCTGGCTCAAGAATGACTTCCCCAAGGAAGAGCTGAATCCGGTACTGGTCATCGATGACATGCCGGCCTTCCAGCGCAAGTCGAAGAAGACGAATCGCCAGGCGTAACCGCTATGCGCTGAAAGAGACGTCGCAAGACCTAACGACAAGGGCCCCTCACATGAGGGGCCCTTGTCGTTTCTGGCGTATGGACACGCCTGACAGGGAGCAGGTTTGGCCTTGCTCAGGCATACCATGCCCATCCCTTCGCTCGGCCCTTTCTCTTGGTCATTTGTATTCGAGGTGGGCGACGGCCAGCATCGAGTATCTTGAGCCGCGCGGATTGGATGACAGGACGCAACAATCCTGGCCTGAACGTCTTGCCCTCAGACCTTGGATTCGCGTTTTCTCGCTGGGAGATTGATGACGGTGAAGTTTGCATCTGACCTGAAAACCGCAGCAGCGCGACACCTGTATGCATGAACATGCAGAAAGTCGTGGCCGTCGTGGTGGACGCCACCTCGGGTTCCTCGCTGGCGGGATGAATCAACTGGTGCTTATATTGCAACACGTTAGGTTTTCGCTATTCCCTGGTTAGTTATTATTTATTTTTGCTATGGGAACTTCTCGCCAATACTCCTCGCCCCGTTACTCCCTGATTTAACGAGGAATTTGCGAGATGCTGAACGTACGTTTTCCCATGAAGACCCTGACGGCCGTGATGGCGCTGGGCCTTTCTGCCAGCAGTCTGGCGCAGCAGGAAGTGATGACTCGCTCCAATGGTGCGCCGGTCGGCAACAACCAGAACTCCCTGACCGCCGGCCCGAACGGCCCGACACTCCTGCAGGACCACCACCTGCTGGAGAAGCTGGCGCACTTCGAGCGCGAGCGCATTCCGGAGCGTGTCGTCCACGCTCGTGGTACCGGTGCCTACGGTGAGTTCCGTGCCACCGCGGACCTGACCGACCTGACCGTCGCGGCACCTTTCCAGGACAAGGGCCAGGTGACGCCGGTCTTCGTGCGCTTCTCCAGCGTGATCAACAGCAAGGGCTCGCCGGAGACCCTGCGCGACCCGCGTGGCTTCGCCGTCAAGTTCTACACCGAGCAGGGCAACTGGGACATCGTGGGCATCAACTTCCCGGTGTTCTTCATCCGCGATGCGATGAAGTTCCCGGACATGATCCATGCGCTGAAGCCGGACCCGCGTACCAACCTGCAGGACCCGAATCGCTACTTCGATTTCTTCAGCCATATCCCCGAAAGCACCAACATGCTGACCTACCTCTACTCGCCGCTGGGGATTCCGACCAGCCTGCGTGAGATGGATGGTTCCGGCGTGCATGCCTTCAAGTTCGTCAATGCCGAAGGCGACTGGAAGTACGTGAAGTTCACTTGGAAGTCGCGTCAGGGCAACCACGGCATGACGCCGCAAGAAGCCGCCAAGGTGCAGTCCACTGACTTCAACCATCTGACCGATGACCTCTACACCCATCTGGATGCCGGCGATGACCCGGTCTGGGATCTCTATATCCAGACTCTGGATCCCAGCCAGCTGAACAGCTTCGATTTCAATCCGCTCGATACCACCAAGTTGTGGCCGGAAGACCTGATTCCTGCCCGCAAGGTCGGTGAGCTGACGCTGAATCGTACGCCGGACAACTTCTTCCAGGAAACCGAGCAGGCGGCCATGTCGCCGGCCAACCTGGTGCCGGGTGTCGAGCCCTCCGAAGACCGCATGCTGCAGGGACGTCTGTTCGCCTACGCCGATGCCCAGCGTTATCGCCTGGGGGCCAACTTCATGCAGCTGCCGGTGAATGCGCCCAAGAATGAGGTGCACAACAACCATCAGGACGGCGCGGGTTACTCCAAGCCGCGTTCCGGCTCCATCAACTATCAGCCGAGCCGCAACGCCGACTCGCTGGTGGATGACAGCCAGTACGAGTACAAGCGCTACACCCTGAATGGCACCACCCAGCAGCAGCCGATCGGCAAGCAGCAGAACTTCGCTCAGGCCGGTGAGCTGTATCGCTCCTTCTCCGAGCAGGATCAGGATGCTCTGATCCAGGCGCTGGGGACTGACCTGAGCAAGGTCAAGAACGAGGAGATCCGCGAGATCATGGTCAGCCACTTCTACCAGGCCGACCACGAATACGGTGAGCGTCTGGCCAAGGTGGCAGACGTCGACATGGACGACGTGGAAGAGCTGATCGAGGACTGAGACATCTGAGTCAGCGGCTGAAAGCAAAGCGTACAAAGAAAAGCGTGATGCGATCGCGATCAACCGCTGCCGGAAGTCCCGGGCCTGATTGACCCGGCAGGGGAGCTTGCGCTCCTCTGCCGGCCGGCACACGAGCGCAACATGTGCGCCAGACGAGCTCAACACGAGCGAAAGACGAGAGAGGAGCGCAAGATGCATACGATGCGAGCCACAGACTCCAGCGAGCAGCAATACGGCCTGGGCAGAAGATGGCTGGCGGTGTTGGCCAGTCTGCTGATGATGGTGATGGCGGGGCAGGCTGTCGCGGCTGGCGACATCGATATCTTTGACGCCGCACGCGATGGCGACAATGCCGCGATCCGTGAATATGTTCAGCAGGGCGGTGATCTCTCGGTCACCAATTCCCGCAGCTATACCCCTTTCATTCTCGCGGCCTACTACGGACATACCGACACCCTGGCGCTGCTGAAGTCCGCCGGTGCTGACGCCTGTGCACTCGATGAGAAGGGCAGCAATGCCTTCATGGGCGTGGCGTTTCGCGGCTTTGACAAGACAGCCAGATGGCTGATCGCCAATACCGACTGTGATGTGAATCATCGCAATTACAGTGGCCAGACGGCGCTGATGATGGCGTCCCTGTTCGGCAATGAAGACATCATCAAACTGTTGCTGCAGGCAGGTGCGGACCCCTCGATCCAGGATGCGCGTGGCAATACTGCGCAGTCATTGGCGGCGGCCCAAGGCCTGTCACGTATCGTGACGCTGGTGAAGTTCAATATGTGAGGTCAGGCGTGGCCAAGGGTGGCCAGTGAAGCCTGTTCGGTGAATCTATCGGCTGACAACGCGCTTGGCTCACAGGCCCTTAGCTCACAGGCCCTTAGCGCCACCAACCTGACGTTCTATCTATTTTACGTACCATCAATCTGACGTTCAGCAAATTGCAAGTCTTGCAGATCTGACCAACCCAACGCAAAAGACGAGAAGTGACATCATGAAAGCCATGAAAGTACTGTGTGTGACAGCTGCGCTGTGTGCTGCGAGCAATGCGGCATTTGCCGACAATGGCGAAAGCGACACCCGTGTCCGTGAGGCATTGAGCGAGAGCCGTATCATGGGGCAGGCGCAGCCGGCCGAGCGCAGCACGCAAGTCTATGTGGAGAGTGGCATGAGCGTGGCGGCAGGCAGGGTGCAGCATGCCTTGAGTGAAGAAGGCAGCCGCGGACATGCTCGCAAGTGGGCCATTGAAGACAAGAATCACGCGACGGATTTCGTGAATGATGCCGGCAAGAGTGTTCCCGCCACCCGCATCGAACATGCCTTGAGCGAGAGCGCCTGACAGCCGATATCACCTCCGGGATGGAGTGTGCGTGACATCATGGTCGAGTCTTTCTGAGCGCTAGCTGCCAGCCAGCAATGATCAGCACGACACAATAACGTGAAGCCCGCCATTTGCGGAAAGACGCTTGACCATGACGATGTCATCTTGCTCCCGGAACCGGCAGGAACCCTTCAGCAAGGATTCTTGTTGAACCACGCGTTCAATCGCTGACGCCAGAATGTCTTCAATCGGCGTGATTCAGCGGAACAGAGTCCTTGCTCAAGCGCTCCTCGCGCCTATATCACTACCGACTGTGCCCCTCCCATTACCCCCAGTGTTGTGCCCTGATCAGTCCTTTACGCATCTCACCGAGAACATGCCACTTTTGCCAAGTGTCGCTCGGCGGATCTCGCCCTTGTGCGGATTCCACCAGGAGTAGGCCAGTGTTCTGGCAAACGCTTTGGTCGGCGTCGCCTCACTGCGGGTCCAGAATTCGGCGTAGGCGCCCTGGGTGATATACCAGCCCTTCCACTTCACGCCCGCCGGCCTTGCAGAAAAGCCGGTGAGATTGATGCGCGCCTGATCGAAGGACGTCAACAGGGAGTCGGGTTGAGCCGCCTTGAGCGTGATGGCGATATCATCATCGCCACGCCAGCCCGTCGAGTCGATCTCCTTTTCTGCAATTCCGATGGCGCGTTCCAGCGCTTTCCAGTCCTCATCCGAGGCGACTCTCCAGCCCACCGGGCAGAGATTGCGTGCATCACTGACATCGTGCCAGTCATACAGACGGCCATATGACAGCAGGTTGTCAGGGTCATCCTTGGGGATGAATGCCGTTCGGATGGGCGAGCCATCCTGAAAGCGAGTCGTTCTTAGGTTGTCGGCAAGCCAGGTCTGAGCGCCGATCTTGACGGTACGATAGAGATTGCCTTCACTGTCCTGAATCGAGGTCTCCGGCTGGATGATCTCGTCATAAAGGCGGTTGGCAAACGACATGTTCGGAATCATCATCAGGAGACCTGTGACTACCAGTGGTACATTCATGGGATTCGCCTCCCTGAAGGTGGCGGGAAGGTCGGTGGTCGGTTCAAGGTCAAATCGGCCAGCTCAACTGCGTTGCCTTCTCCGAGACTTGCCATAGCCGGGTCATGACGCTCTTCTCCAGAACGAATGCCCCCAATTCGCACTCACCCACCGGCCCGCCGAAATTCATCAGCCCCGTCGGGCCATGGTAGGCCCGCTGCCTGAGGGTCTTCTCGGTGGCGCACATGACTTCCGGGTAAGCGCCTCTCTTGGCCGTCTGCGCCATTCCCGTCTTCACCATCACTGCCCAGCTGAGTCGAGTCGCCAGATTGGCGTTGTCACGAATCAGTGAGGTGTTGGACGCGCCCGGATGGCAGACAAAGACTTTTACCCGGCGGCCTGCGGCCTCAATCCTGTCCTGCAATTCATAGGCGAACATCATCTGCGCCAGCTTGCTGTGGCTATAGACCTTGTTCGGGTGATAGTTGTGCTCCCAGTTCATGTCATCGAACTGGATGGTTTTCAGGCCCATCTTGTGGCCTTCACTGGAGACCACGACGATCCGCCCGTTGGAGGCATCGATACGCTCGAACAGCAGCCCGCACAGCAGGAAATGCCCGTAGTGATTCACGCCCAGCTGACTTTCGAAACCGTCGACGGTGAGTTGCTGTCGGGAAACCTGAGCGATGGCGCCATTGCAGATGAGGGCATCGATCTGCGGGACCTTATCCAGCACTTCCGCGGCCGCGCTGAGCACGCAGGCCAGCTCCGCCAGATCCATGTGTATATGACTGACATTCGCCGCGGGGCCAAACTCCTCTTGCAGCGCCGCGATGGCCGCCTCTGATCTGGTCGGGTTGCGATTCAGCATCACGACGTCGGCACCCTTGCTCAGCAATATGCGCGTTGCCTGAAAGCCCGCGCCGCTGTTGGCGCCGGTGATGAGATAGGTCTTGCCGACGAGCGAGCCGATTCTGTCCGGGGTCCAGCCCTTGGGGCCAAATGGTTGGTTGCGAGTCATGGTCAAGATCCTGATGGCAGGTGTGCGGCGGTTGCGCTTGGGATACGTCAGGGGCGCGCACGACAGCTGCGACTGGCTTTGCGTACGGTCGTGTCCTGCGAGCCTTGCGTATCTGGTGCGTGTTTGCTGTAAAGACACTATAAGTATCGAGAAGGGCGATATATAGGCGCTATAGTCGCTAAAACGTGCCTATTCGTATCGGTAGGAGGGGTGGGCTTGCGGCATTCGCGAACGGGAGTGCTGGTGGCTGCAACAGGCAAAGCGAGTCACACCACAAGCAGCCTGTCTTGTGCGCCAGGCATGAAAAATCCCGCCTCTAGGGACGGGATTTCTCGGTGCGGAATTTCATGGGGCGGGAACTGAGGGAGAAGGCGCGACGATGTCTAGTACTGCGCAGCGAGCTTCTGAGAAATCTGCGCCACCAGCCTCGGCAGCTCGCGCGCGTGGTGCATGCGCAGTGCGCCACGCGGCGTTTCATGGCCGTCGTCGTGATGGGCGAAGTGGATGACCTGCATACCGGCATCCAGCCCTGCCTGTACCCCGACGATGGCATCATCGATCACCACGCAATGTGATGGCGAAAAGCCCATCTGCTCGGCTGCGAGTCGATAGATGCGCGGGTCCGGCTTCCACACGCCCAGGGTATAGGCGCTGTAGATATGGCCATCGAAGAAGCGCGCCAGGCGTGTGGTATCGAGCGCCAGACGCACCTTGCGCTCAGGCCCGTTGGACACCACACCACAGGGGTAGCCTGCAAGCTCCATCAAGGCGGCTGCCATGTCGGGCATCGCCGTCAGGCGTGCCTTCATCAACTCTTCCAGCAGGGCGCGCATCTCGCCTTCCATGCGCCGTGTGGGCGCTTCTTCCAGAACGCCATGGGCTGCCTCCAGCGTGCGCACGATGCTCATGAAGCGCATGCCGCGAAACTCGTTCATGTAGCGGTCGCTGGTAAACGGCAGACCATAGCGGGGCAGGGTGCTGGACATGGCCTCGGCGAGGAGGATTTCGCTATCAACCAGGGTGCCATCGGAATCAAACAGCAGGCAGAGTTCAGCCATCGATGCCTCTCGTGGGCGTCAGGAATGTGTGGCCTTCGACCTTAGCAGGTTCCCGCTCGCTGTCACCATGTCACGCAGCAAGAGTTGCCGAAAGCGCGCCTGGCAGTGGAGGGAAGAGTGATAGGCACATGAGGTTTTTGGCATTAAGATGAGAATGCTTCTCGATCATGTTTTTGTTGACAGTATCAACCATCTGCCAATATAGTTGACCTATACCAACCATATGGTGAATGACACATGAGTCAGGCATCACTCAATGATGTGCTGCATCAGCTGATGCATGTCTATCGCAGGCAGCTTCGCATGGGCATTCAGCGCTACCAGCTTGATCTGCCTGTCACGCACGTTCGGGTGCTGAAGGGCATTGGCCGTACCTCCGAGTGCACGGCGCACAAGATCGTGCAGCATCTTGGGCAGGACAAGGCGCGCGTGACGCGGGTGCTCAATGAATTGATGACGGCGGGATTGATCGTCAAGACGGAAAATCCGCAGGACCGTCGCAGCCTGTTTCTCGCCCCTACCGCGGCGGGCCACGACATGCTCAAAGAGATTGAAGCCCTGGAAGATGAGACCGCTCGGCGGATGGCGGGAGACCTCAGCGATGAAGAGGTCGCCACATTCCTGAAAACGGCATCTGCCATGATCCACAATACAAGCGAGTGTGAAGCACGCGATGCTGAACAACTTGAAGGCGTTTGCCAGAGGAGTGCGCAAGATGGGTAAGCCCGCAATGCGAGAGCTTGAAGTGATTCGTTCCACCCCGGTGACGGAGCACATGCTGCGCGTCACCCTGGGCGGGGAGAATATCGGCTCCATCCCCGAGGGGCAGGAGAGCGCCTATATCAAACTGGTGTTTCCGCGCGGGGAAGGCGAGCGCCCGATGATGCGCACCTATACCATTCGTCATCAGCGTGCGACCGAGATCGATGTCGATTTCGCGCTGCACGATCACGCCGGCCCGGCATCTGCCTGGGCCGTCAGCGCCCAGCCGGGGGACCGCATCACCATCGGCGGCCCGGGGCCAAAGAAGCTGATCAACATGGAAGCCGACTGGTTCCTGCTGGCGGGTGACATGACAGCCTTGCCGGCGATCAGCGTCAATCTGGCCGAGCTGCCGGCAGACGCGCGCGGCCACGCCGTCATCGAGGTGACCAGCGAAGCCGATATCCAGACGCTTGAGCATCCGGCCGGCATCGAGCTGCACTGGGTCATCAATGCGCAACCGGACCCGAGCGGACAGCCGCTGCTGGACAAGATCGCCTCCTTGCCGAGCCTGGAGGGTCAGGTGTCTGTCTGGGCGGCCTGTGAATTCGGCAGCATGCGAGCGCTGCGTGCTCACCTCAAGCAGGTGCATGAGATCCCCAAGTCCCACTTCTACGTCTCCAGCTACTGGAAGATCGGGCAATCAGAAGACGGTCACAAGCTGGCCAAGCAGCAGGACGCCGAGGCGGAAGGGGCGAACTGAAGCCTGAGCCAGTGACGCCATCCAGCTCCAGAGAGGAAAATGCCCCACAGGCCAGGCCTGTGGGGCATTTTTTCGTCAGCTCATCGCGAGCTGATCGTGAAGTCAGGGACTGGGTCAGAAGCTGTAGCTGGCACCCAGGCGGATGTCACGGCCCGGCTCCAGCATGCTGTCACCGCTGCTGAGCAGGTAGCTGCTGTGGTCGCTGTAGCGCTTGTCGAACACGTTGTTGACCGCCAGTGTGAGGGTCAGGTCCTGATATGAGGCGGGTGTCCACTGGGCGCGTATGTCGTGCGTCACGTAGCCCGGCTTCTCCTCGTCGCCTTCTGCCACCCGATCCAGGCGTTCCACCGCGTTCAGGGTGTAGCCCAGGGTGACGTTGTGGTTTGGCAAGCGATACTGGTGATCCCAGGTCCACTTGTCGCCGGTGGAGGCGCCGATGTTCATCTCGTCACCCAGCGGGTCGCCGTCGTTGTTCTTCATCACCACCTTGGCATAGCCCAGACGCGTATCGTAGCCGCCCACGCCCCAGTTCAGGCTGGCTTCATAGCCACGGCTCTCGACTTCGCCCTCCAGGTTGTAGAGCACCGCCGGATCACTGCCGCGATCATAGGCCTGATAGTTCTCGATATCGGTATGGAAGCCGGTCAGCGCGAAGCCGAGGCGATCTCTCGCCATCAGGGCATCGCGCTGATGCCAATCCAGACCGATCTCGCGCTGGCGAGCGCGTTCCGGCTCAAGCCCCTCCGCGATGGTGACGTCATCGCCGATCAGGATCACTTCACGTGCCTTGGCACCGCGAATGGCCTCGCCGTAGCCGGCATGCAGGGTGAGGTTGTCTGTGGCATCGACACTCAGAATCGCGTTGGGGGAGACCTCGCTGCCACTGACGCTGCCCGCCTCGCCGTAATCACTGTCGTAATCATCCAAACGCGCGCCAACGGACAGGGCCCACGGGCCCAGCGTCATGCGGTTCTGGGCGTAGACTCCCAGGTTGCGTGAGGTGTCTTCGTTGTTGGGGCCGGCGCTGCCTGAGTCATCGGAGCGACGAGTGTCCTGATCATAGAAGTCCACGCCAGTGGTCAGCGCATGTGCCACGTCACCCGTCTTGAGGCGCAAGGTGTTGCGGACATCCGCGCCGAATTCGCGGGAACGGCTGGTGCTGCCGGCCTCGACACGATCCAGTTCCTGGGTGGTGTGATAGAGGGTGGTTCTGGTGTCGATCAGGTCATTGCCCGGGTGCCAGGCATGATTGACGGTGAAGGTCTCGCGCTCCATTTCCTGATAGGTCGGCTGCTGACTGCTGAAGCTCGGCATGTGCGGACGCGTGAAATAGGTGCCGTGATCGGTGGTGCGCTCGGCGCTGATGCGCAGGTCCTGATCATTGACGTCCAGCAGTGACATCTTGAGCAGGTAGCCACGCTGCTGGCCTGCGGTCTGTTCCTGCTCACCGCCACCGCCAACTTCATAGTCATCGCTGTTGCGGCCGCTGACATATCCCATCAGACCGAGATTCTCCCCCAGACGGCCATAGAACGCCGTGGTGCCAGAGGTGGCGTCCGCCGCACTTTCGGTGCCGACGGAGACGCGTGCGCCCAGGTCCTGGCCGGGCTTGAGCAGGTCCTGCGCATCCTTGGTCTCGAAGCGGAGGCTGCCGCCAAGCGCGCCCGGGCCGTCATCGGCGGTCGCGGGGCCTTTATCGACTTCCGCCTGCTTGAGCAGTGCCGGGTCAATGGTCAATCGACCGGTATGGTGGAAGAGGTAGCCGCCCTGACGCGCGCCATCGATGGTGACGTTCAGGTTGGTGTCTTCCAGGCCGCGTACATAGACCTTCTGGCCGATGGCGATGCCACCGCCGACACTGACGCCCGGTTCGGCGCGGAACAGGTCTTCCAGGTCGCGTGCCTGACGCTGATCGATCTCTTCAGCGCTGATCACGACATTCTGTTCGAGACGGTCTTCGCTGATGACGAGGGTGGACATGTCGTCAGCCGAGGCGTGGCCCGAGAGGCTCAGGGTCAACGCACTGGCGGAGAGGACGGCTGCGGTAAGCGGATGGAGGCGGAGGTGCACGTGAGATCCCTTGCTCTGAATAGTTATATGTTGCGTCTGGCAATGCTAATCGTTCTCAATAATGAATTGCAAGATTCTTGCACAATTCTTGCCTGAAGGGTCTGCTGGCGTCGTATCGGGGAGAAAGACCGCGATTGAGTTGCCCGTGCAAGGCATTGTCACGTGCAAGCCGATAGGGTTGCTGGAGATAAGGGTTGCTGAATAAGGGTTGCTGGATAAGGGCTGCCGGATATCGGTGCGCTCTGTATCGTGCTCGGTTATCGTGGCAAGCCACGCCCCCTTTTTTGACCACCGTCACGTGAGGCACCAGAGTGGATCAAGCAGAAGCACTGTACGAAGCCGTCAATCAGCTCATTCGTGTCCATCAGTTTCGCGACAGGGAAAGCATCTGCCACCACAACGTCTCCGTCGCTCAATGCTATGCACTGGAAACGCTGGTCAAGCGCGGACCGCTGAGACTGCAGGCGCTGGCGGACGAGATGTACCTCGACAAGAGCACGACAAGCCGGGTCGCCGACTCACTGATCCGCAAGCACTATGTGCGCAAGATCGAGGACCCCAACGACCGGCGTGCCGTTGAGCTTTCGCTGACCCCGGAGGGCAGGGCGCTGTACCAGCAGATTCACACCGAGCTGGTCGCGGAAGAGGCCTCGATGATCGAGGGCCTGTCGCCGGAGGTCGTGGAGGGCGCAGTGACACTGCTCAACAAGCTGACCCTTGCCGCGCGGCAGCGCCTGGGTGACTGATTGAGCGCCTGGCAGTAGACATTAGCGTGGAGGGATACTAGGTTTGTTGTCACTGACAACATATTGCTGCGAGAGACTGCCATGAGTCGTGATATCAAAAGCCTGCCGGTGGCCATCATCGGCGCCGGGCCGATAGGGCTGAGCGCTGCTATCAATCTGCTGGAGGCAGGGTTGGAGCCGATTCTCTTCGAGTCGGGCGCACACGCAGGCGCCAACCTGGCCAGCTGGGGACATGTACGCATGTTCTCGCCCTGGTCATGGAATATCGACGCTTTAGCGGCCGAGTTGCTGCAGGAACAGGGTTGGCAGGCCCCGGACGCCGCTGCCTATCCCACCGGGGCCGAGTTTCTCGACCGCTATGTCGCACCGCTCGCCGCGCACCCGTCGATCAGCTCGCGCCTGCATGTCGATAGCCGCGTCACCCATGTCAGTCGACAACAGCATGATGTGCTGCGCAGTGGCGGTCGCGATGAGGCGCCCTTCGTGCTGCGCGTCGAGGGCCCTGATGGCCCGCGCGATGTGCTGGCCCGCGCGGTGATCGATGCCACCGGCACCTACCAGACCCCCAACTGGATCGGGGCGCACGGCATTCCCGCCATTGGTGAGCAAGTGGCGGCCGAAGTCATTGCCTATGGCGTGCCGGACATCCGCGGCACACAAGCGGCTGAGTATGCCGGCAAGTCGGTACTCGTGATCGGCAGCGGCCACTCGGCGCTGAATGCGTTGCAGGACCTGATCGCGCTGGCAGACCGTGAAGAGGGGATGCGAATCGTCTGGGGTGTTCGCTCCGCCAATATCGAGGAGGTCATCCGCCCGGCGCCCAATGATGAGCTGGAGGAACGCAAGGCGCTCGAACTGCGTATCAAGGCACTGCTTGAGGAAGGCCGGATCGAGGTAGTGACCGAGCTTGCCGTCGAGGCGATCGAACACCAAGCGGGGCGCTGGGTAGTACAGAGTGGCGAACACCGGCTGCCAGCGGTGGATCGCATCATCGCGGCCACCGGCTTCCGCCCGTCTCTGGGGCTGCTGTCTGAATTGCGTGTCTCGCTGGACCCCGCGACGCAGAGCCCTATCAAGCTTGCGCCGCTGATCGATCCCAACCAGCACAGCTGTGGGTCGGTGCCGGAACACGGCGCGGCCGAACTGCTGCATGCCGAGCCAGGCTTGTTCATCCTCGGCATCAAGAGTTACGGCAGAGCGCCGACCTTCCTGATGCGCACCGGCTATCAGCAGGTCAGATCCGTGGTGGCCGCGCTGGCAGACCCCGCCTCCATTCGCCCGGCGCCTGTCTGCAATGCCCCAGCTACTCGCAACGCCTGCTCTGCCCCTGCCTGATCGTCGCGCACCGGCCTGGAAGTGTGATGTGTTGGCAGTAGTGGTGATCGGCGGCTGATACCGCGATACCTGAAACGCCCCACCCACTGATGCGGTAGTGGGTGGGGCGTTTCGTATTTCAGGACTTGTAAGCGATTATCGTGGGGTTCGTTACAGCCCGAATAGGCGGAAAGCTTTCTGGCGAAGTTGTTCGCGGTGATAATCGTTGATCAATGGAAGGTCGTAGCAGGTCACGCCTTCAATATAGACGCCCGTCACCTTCTTGTTATGGTTGTGGGCAGAGAGCGTGATGCGTTGTGCGCAATCTGGCGCCAGTCGTGGGATAAGACTGGACTCACTTACCATGTCTTCGAATCGCCCCTGAGCAAACTTGTATTGCACTCTCTGGTTACCCACGAACTGGTAGCCATCCGTGTCTGTCCATTCGAGATAACGCGCTGAGTGCCCGAGTGACCCTGCAATCACCATCATCAGAGCAGTATTGTCATCATCGGTATTCCAGGCGACAGCTTCTCTTCTGACATGTGCATTGCCCTCCGTTGATGCACTGGCGAACCCTTCACGAGAATCAGAACTGTCCTGTCCTACCAGCTTGAAGCCCTCGGGTTGATTGACCCGCTCGATGGGGTAACCCGGTGAAAGAAAAGCGTGCTGTGTCTTGTCATAACTGGGAGGTGTGGACTGCAAGGCTGCACAACCAGAGAGCAGGCAGAGGGCGGCGAGACTGGCAAAGGACTTCATGTGACGTTCCCTGTCGTTTCCATTGACTCCGATCAACTTCAGCACTGCTGGCTCTTGAATGCTGCTATCCGAGCCTGTCAGAGGCATGATGGCCAGCGTTGCGAAGCCTTACGGAAGTGAATTCTCGCATTCTTGATATATATCAGCTGCGAGTATTAGATTTTTGATTTCGAATATAAAGTGCCAACATTGTGAGGTATTGGCAAGTAACACTTTTGGCAAAATTGGTATGGCTGATGAATACAAAAAAGCCCGATACCTTTCGGTGTCGGGCCAACTAATCATCGAGATATGGTCTGGTCAGGACTCGAGCGGTGATTGCAATCTATGACGCTGTCACTTTCCAACCTGTCCTTTCAAGGGCTGGCTCTGCGTTTTCGGATCCGCCTGCTTCAACTGCACCGGTTTGCGAATGCCGAGGAAGTAGACGAAGACCACCGTCAGTACGACGAAGAACAGGCTGTCCGGCGTGGTGATGAAAGTCATCGGGTTGCCGTTGGAGAGCGTCAGCGCGCGACGCAGGAATTCTTCCAGGTTCGGGCCGAGGATGAAGCCGAGCAGCAGCGTGATCACCGGATAATCATGTTTGCGCATCAGGTAGGCGACGATGCCCAGCACCAGCGTCATCATCATCTGGAACACGGAGTAGGTGGCCACGAAGCTGCCGACCACGGCCAGCAGAGCGATGGCGCCATAGAGCACGTCCTTGCGGATCGTGACGATGCGCAGGAAGTAGGGGCCCATCAGGTAGAGCGTGAGAGGAATCAGGATCAGCGCGCTGAACAGCAGCGAGGCCAGCATCGGTGCGATCAGTCCGGATTGCGAGGCCATCAGCTGCGGTCCCGGCTGGATGCCGTTGATCACCAGCACCCCCAGCACGATGGCCGTTACCGGGTCGCCCGGAATCCCGAAAGTCAGCATCGGCACCAGGGCGCCACCGCACACGGCATTGTTGGCACTCTCTGCGGCGGCGATGCCTTGGGGATTGCCCTTGCCGAAGCTCTCCGGCTTCTTCGAGGTGCGCACGGTTTCCACGTAGGCGAGAAAGCCGCCCATCGAACCGCCTGCGCCGGGCAGGGTGCCGACCATGTAGCCGATCAGCGTCGACTTCAGATAGCAGCCGATGCCGATCTCGCGAATGGCGCTCAGCGGCGGAATGAAATCACGCCGCTTGAGCTGCTTGCTGGCCTTGAGTTGCTGGCGGATGGCGGCGTCCTTCTTGCGGTTGCCGACCTGGATCAACAGCTCGCTGATGGCGAAGGTGCCGATGATGACCGGCATCAGGTCGATCCCGGCGGTCAGCTCACTGATGCCGAAGGTGAAGCGGGCCAGCGGCTGCATGGCGTCCAGCCCGACGGTCGCGAGCATCAGGCCCAGGCAGGCAGTGATGCCGGCCTTGCGGATGTTGCCGCGTTGGGCGACCACGATCACGATCAGCGCGAAGGCGATCAGCGCGCACTTGCCCGTCGTCTTGACCAGCAGTGAGGCCTCGGCGATGAAGGGGGCCAGCACGATCAACAGCAGCGCGCCGAGGCTGCCGCCGATCATCGAGCCGAAGGAGGCATGGCCCAGCGCCAGCGCGCCTTCGCCACGCTGCTGCATGGGGTAGCCTTCCAGCGC
The DNA here is from genome assembly GCF_046566945.1 of Cobetia sp. SIMBA_158. Classification (NCBI taxonomy): domain Bacteria; kingdom Pseudomonadati; phylum Pseudomonadota; class Gammaproteobacteria; order Oceanospirillales; family Halomonadaceae; genus Cobetia; species Cobetia sp. SIMBA_158. The sequence continues at coordinate 291,288 of NZ_JAWJYL010000002.1, read as the reverse complement.
TGTCATCATCGAGGACGGCGCGCCGGGAATATTGATGGTGGTGGCCGTGATGCTGCCGCCACACATGCCGGCCATGTAGATGCTGGCACACGCCATCAGGGCGGTGGTGACATCGAGGCTGTAGGTCAGCGGCAGCAGCAGGGCGAGTGCCAGCGTCGCGGTCAGACCCGGAATGGCCGAGAAGATGGTGCCGATCACGAAGCCGGCGACCACGTAGAACAGAATCACGGGGTCGAGCAGCAGGGCGAAGCTCGAGAATACCTGGGCGATGAATTCCATGGGTCAGCTCCCGTTGCCCAGGCCGAGCGCTGATAGATCCAGCGCAGGGAGATGGACGTTGAACAGTTGCTCGAAGAGGCCATAGCCCAGCGCGGAAATGGCGCAGGCGATCACTGCCTTGCTGATCCACTTGTCGCGCCCCGCGAACAGCAGCATCACGGCGAAGACATACAGCGCTGACGAGAGCAGGTAACCCAGATGCGAGAACGCCAGGATATAGAGCGCGGTCACCAGCATCAGGCGCAGCGCCGGCGAGAAGAGAGGCGAGCTTGCGTCGCTGTGCGCGCTGATGGCGTCATCGTTGGCGGTCTCGGTGCTGGTGGACTCAGTACTGGCGGACTTGCTACTGCGGGAGTCGTGGCTCGCCCGTTGTTGGCTCACCAGCTGCGCCACGCAGAGCACGAGCGCGATGCTGCCGATCAGGGCGGGGAAGAAGGAGGCCGTCAGGCGGCCATTGTCCAATGGCGGCGCCATCAGGAAGGCACTGATCAGATAGAGGGCGCTGATGGCGGTCATGACCAGCGTCAGCGGTGTCGCCCCGCTGAGCAACCAGTGACGCCGGACGGGAGGAGAGGCGGAAGGAGGCATGACAGAATTCCCTGGCGGCGCCCGTGGCCGAGCGCCGCTTGACGATGGAGTGAAGGGGGACGGGTAGATGTGAAGTGGCAGCGGCACTCAGAGGTGCCGCGTGCCAGCGCGTCTACAGGCCGAGTTCATCCATGGCAGTGAAGGTCTTCTGTTGGTAGTCCTCGATCCAGGCGTTGACCTCATCGGCCCCCAGCCAGCTGGGCGTGACGCCGACTCCCGTGATCCACTTCTGGAATTCTGGTGTCTCGTAGGCGCTGTGGTAGGCGCTTTCCAGGGTGCTGACCACATCCTCCGGGGTGCCCTTGGGCACGGCCAGCACGATGAAGCTGCCGGTCTCGAGATTGCCGCCCAGCTCGCTCATCGGCGGCACTTCCGGGTAGGCCGGATTCTGCTCGGAGGAGAACTCGACGAGGCCGTGGGCGTCGCCGGAATCCAGAATGCCGGAGAAGTCTCCCAGGCTCGAGATGGCGCCGTCGATCTCACCGGAGAGCAGGGCTTCGGCTTCGGCGGTGGAAGAGCCAGGATAGCTGATGACATTGAACTCGACGCCCGCTGCCGCTTCCAGGCGGCGCACCGCCAGATAGGGGCCCGAGCCTTTAGGAGCGACACCGATCCTCACGGTGCCGGGGTTTGCGCGTGCGGCCTCGATCAGTTGCTCATAATTCTCGTAACCGGACTGCTTGGAGACCACGATGGCATCCGCTTCCTTGGTAATGCGGGCGAAGGGGATCATCCGGTCCAGCGAATAGCCGGGCACCAGATTGCCGCGTGGCAGGGTGATGATGCTGTCATAGGTCATCACGCCGACGGTATGGCCGTCCGGACGCGCCTTGCTGAGCTGCATCAGGCCGGTGGCGGTGATGGCGCCGCCGATGTTCTCGACGTAGATCGATTTCGGCAGGTCCTGCTCGGCAAGGTTGCTGATCTTGCGACTGATGGCGTCGGCACCACCGCCGGCCGGCCATGGCACGATCAGGCGAATGTCTCGCACGGGATAGTCGGCCTGCACACCGCTGCTGACGAAGGGTGAGGCCGCCACCATGCCGGACAGGGCCAGCGGGGCGAGCAAGGCCAGCAGCGGTCGACTGCGGCGCTTGCGGTCTGCGCGGGATTGCTGACTGGCATCAGAGCTGGCGTGAGGGATGGCCTGACGGCTATTGAGACGGCTATTCAGATGGGTCATGGCATGACTCCAGTGTTGTTATGGTTGTGGTCACTCGAGGCGCATTGAGGCAGGAGGGATGGCGGACGACAGGTCGGCGTGGCCTGTCGTCCGTGGCCGCCGTGGACAAGACGGCGGCTGGCGAGCTGATTACTGCTTGGCGGCCATATAGCGTTCGAATTCTGCGCGCGCTTCGTCGGTCGGCGGATACAGACCGATCACCGGCGTGCCGTTGCGTACCTTTTCCAGCACGTAATCCTCGAAATCTTCCATCTGGCTGGCTTCCTCGGCGATCTCATCGGCCAGTTCCAGCGGCACGACCATGACACCATCGGCATCGCCGACCAGTACATCGCCCGGGAAGACCGGCACGCCACCGCAACCGATCGGCACCTGCAGTTCTACCGCGTGATGCTTGGTCAGGTTGGTCGGCGCGCTCGGCTTGGCGCAGAAGATCGGCAGGTTCATCTCGGCGGCGGCGCCTGAATCACGAATGCCGGCATCGGAGACGAAGCCCGCGCACTGACGATACTCCAGACGTGTCAGCAGAATGCTGCCGGCGCTGGCGGCCGAGGCGTCTTGGCGGCAGTCAGACACCATTACGTGACCGGCCGGGACGGTTTCCACCGCCAGACGCTGCGGGTGCTTGGGGTCGCGGAAGGCGGCGACGGTATCGATGTCTTCCCGCGCCGGGATGTAACGCAGCGTGAAGGCCTGGCCCACCATCTGGGTGGTCCTGTTGTTCATCTGCACCACGTTCTGGATGAAGGTGTTCCGCAGGCCGCGCTTGAACAGCAGGGTGTGCAGGGAGGCGGTGGAGGCGCGCATCAAACGCTCGCGGGTCACGGAGGAGAGCTCGGCGTAGCTGGGATGCTCTGTGGAGGTAATGGCAGTCATATGGCGTCCGTCGTCAGTATAGGTAAGGAGTCTCGGCTCTCGGCAACGTGCCTGGCCCAAGTGATCAGTCGACACGTGCGTCTGATGTGTTTTCGAGACTCACTATAGGGGGGAAGGAGTGACTGATCAAACAAATATTGACAACTTTTGATGAGCAATAAGTCTAGTGTCGTGACCCAAAAAGCGCGTCTTGGTGGCCACCAACAGACATGTCACGAAAGGGGTGTGGCAGCGATTGCGCAAGGAGGAATGATGGTGAGCTATTGGGTAATGATGGCAAGCTACTGATTGCAAGGGGTTTTTTGTGAGGTGTGAGCGCGATGGGTATCTGGTCGGCCTGGTATCTCGAGACGCGATCAAGGGTTGAGCCCATCTTCAGAGGGAAGTGCGCCGGGAGAGCCGCTCGCCGGCAGCGACATAGGTCGCATGGCAGCAGCTGATACAAGTTGTCATATTTTGTCGGCAGGTGGCATTTGTCCCCTTTGACCGTCAAGGAGATGACATGGAAGCGACATGGCGCTGGTTCGGTCCCGCGGACCCCATCACGCTCGAGGAAATTCGCCAGACCGGCGCGACAGGTATCGTGACGGCGCTGCATGAGATTCCCAATGGCGAGGTCTGGCCGCTGGAGGCCATTCGTGAGCGCAAGGCGCAGATCGAGGCGGCCGGCCTCAGGTGGTCGGTGGTCGAGAGCATTCCGGTGCATGAGAGCATCAAGCAGGCCGCGCCCGGCAGTGATCGCCATATCGCCAACTATCAGCAGTCGCTGCGCCACCTGGCGGAATGCGGGATCGGCACCGTGTGCTACAACTTCATGCCGGTGCTGGACTGGACGCGCACCGACCTCGCCTGGCAGCTGCCGGAGGGCGGCACGGCGTTGCGCTTTGATCAGGTTGCCTTCGCGGCCTTTGATCTCTATCTACTGGAGCGCCCCGGCGCCGAGCACGAGTACAGCAGCGAAGAGCAGCAGGCCGCGCTCAGGCATCTGGCGTCGCTCGATGATGCCGGGCGTGAGACGTTGATCCGCACCATCATCGCGGGGCTGCCGGGGGCGGAAGAAGGCTACACGCTGACCCAGTTCCGAGCGGCGCTTGCGGCCTATGACGGTATCGATGCCGCGCGACTGCGCCAGCACCTGGCCACTTTCCTCAAGGCCATCGTGCCGGTGGCGGAAGAGGTCGGCATTCGACTGGCCATTCACCCTGATGATCCGCCGCGCCCGATGTTTGGCCTGCCGCGCGTGGTCTCGAGCATGGTGGATGCCGATTGGCTGCTGGGCGTCGTGCCCAGCCCCGCCAATGGCCTGACGTTCTGCACCGGCTCCTACGGGGCCAATCCGGATATTGATCTCAGCATCATGGCGCGCCGCTTCGCCCCTCATATCCACTTTGCCCATCTGCGGGCCACTGGGCGTGATAGCGAGGACAAGCGCTCCTTCCATGAGGCTGAACATCTCGAGGGCGACCTGGACATGGTGGAGATCATCCGTGTGCTGGTGGCAGAAGAGCGCCGCCGCCTGGCGTCTGGCGGCGCGCCCCTGCCGATGCGCCCGGATCATGGCCACCACATCCTGGACGATGCACGCCGCGAGACCCGCCCGGGGTACCCGCTGTATGGGCGCATGAAAGGGCTGGCGGAAATCCGTGGCCTCGAGATGGCGATCCAACGGTTGGCGACCTAGCGGCTGGCGATCCAGCGTTTGGTATAACGGCGTCGCGTGATGACAGATACACAAACGGCCACCTCATGGGCGGCCGTTTGTGTATCTGTATGGTGTCATGCATGCCTCACGTTGTTTTGAGCTTTTTTGCTTGAGGAGCATTACGACGTGAGGCATTGATGCGGAAATGGACTTCGTGCTAAAGATGAGAGCTGGCACAAATGCTGATGGCGCTCATCTCAGAGTTTATTGGTCTTGCATGTTGGCATCGGTGATGACGAAATATTTCTTTACGTAGTTTTCGACTGACCATTCAGTTTTCAAACCTGGCTCCATGACAAAGGCATCGCCGGTAGTGACGAGGTGGGTCTCTCCAGTGCCAAGGTTTTTCACCTGAGCTGATCCTTCTATTATGTAGCAGAACTCGATTATACCATCCATCGTTGCAAGGTGGCTGCCTGCCTGACAGTCCCAGGTTCCGAATCGTGCACCTGCTGCTGTATTGTTGCAGTATAGCCAGACGTTCTGCTGTGGATTTCCGGCTGTGGCGCACGATGAGATATCCTTTTGAAAAGGAGCGACATCGGTGCTGGAAAATGGAATGAATCTGGGGATGGAATTCATATGAGTCCTCTGGGGTTGAAAACAAGAATCGAAGATATCTTCAGTAGAGTGATCAATGATCTTCGAATAACGTTATCGAATAGCTATTTATAACAAGTCAACGAGAATCAAAATGAGCACTCGACAGGTAAAGCAGAATTTCTCAGCTAACTTGCAGCATCTTTGTCATTTTTATTCCTCTGCGTCCGAGGTCTGCAGAAAGATCGGAATCAATCGGCAACAGTTCAATCGCTATCTGCATGGTGAATGCTTACCCTCTTTTTCCAACATGAAGAAAATATGTGACTTCTTTGGTGTGGAAAGTGAAGAGATCACTATCGATAATCATGACTTTTGCAAGAAGATATCTCCTGTCAAGGCAGATGATTCCGAAGATGCGACTGCAAAACTTGTAAAACGCCTGCATCCCGTCATCACCAACCATGGTGAATCATTGCAGAGATTTGTAGGGTATTATTACCGATACTTCATCTCGCATGGCTACCCGGGGCATATCTATCGGTCGTTCAATCATATTTACCAAGAAGATGGAGTCACGTATCTCAAGCACATAGAGCGCGTGCGCAAGACGGATGTTTCACTCGGCGGTGGCTCTTCTGTCAAATACGATGGAGTCGTCATTATGATGGCCAATAGAATTTTCATTGTAGAGACAGAACCCTTTCTGAATGCGACAGTGTCAGAAACCATTCTGGCGCCCAATAATCGACCTTCTGAACATTATATACCTGGTCTACAATTATACGCTTCTGCATGTAGTAACCATTATCCCGTGGCTGCGCGGGTGATCTTTGAGTTTCTCGGCAAGAATATCAATGTCAGGGAAGCAATGCGTAAATGTCGCCTGGTACATCATGAGGAGGATGATATTCCTCTCTCCATTCGTGAAGCGATCAAGAATACAATATCACCATCGGATATGCTGTTGCATCCAGCAAAATTATAGACCTCATGGTGCACTCTCTATCTTCCTTCGTGTATTCATGAAGAGCACAGTAGGGAGGGCTGATGGTTCAAGCCCTCCCTTTCTGATCTATTCCTGAATTGGTTCACGCCCTAGCGTGGTCAATGCTTTATTGATATTGTCAAGCCCGATGGTTTCATAGTAATTTGGCCAGACATTCTTGACTACCTTTTCTCTCCATTCTGATTCATCAAGAGATGTGATCTTCATGCCCTGTGTCTTCAATGACTCAATAGCGGATTCCTCTTCGCGCTGAAGGAACTTGAAGCTCTCTTCTGTTGCGAGTTTCCCTGCTTTGAGAATGGCAGATTGGACCTCTTTGGGCTGAGATTGGAAAATCGACTCAGACATGATCAAAGGTTCCAGAAGGAAGTTGTAGTGCAGCCGAGATAAATAATTCTGCACTTCGTAAAACTTGGATTTTTCAATGTCAATAACCGAGAGGTCTTGTCCATCCACTACTTTTTGTTGCAGAGCAGTAAAGACTTCAGACCATGCCATGGGAGTTGGGTTGATCCCCCAGGCACGGTAAGTATCGATCATGATTTCATTCTTGGGAACACGAATAACCAATCCCTGGAGGTCATCAAGTGTCTTGATTTCTCGTTTTGAGTTGGTCAGATACCGGAAGCCAGATAGACTCCATCCGACGATTCTAACGCCTGCATCACGCACTGTATTGTCAACGACAGACTGAGTTGCATCACTCTTCAGGACCTTCATGACATCATCTTCATTGTTGAAGATGTAAGGAAGCGTGAATAGTCCAGAGGTCGGGGAAAAGGGAGTGATATTGTTGATTGCGACAACAGAGAAGTCGAGCAACCCCATCGCGGCGTCATTCACGGTACTTTGTTCTGTTCCAAGTTGACTATTGACGAAGAGATCAGTCGAGTACTTCCCATTCGTGAGTGATTCAAGCTCTTCTGAGAACTGGGATGCCATGAAATACTGAGAACCGCTTTCTGGTCCACCCAATGCGATCTTGAATGTTTCATCAGCTTGTACGCAAGAGAATGCTGAGGGGATCATCAATGCAGCTGTCACTATTGATGCGATTTTCTTGAGTTTCATTGTTTCACCTTTTGTAATTATATTGGTTCGAGAATCAATTTCCCTGAAGGGTGCTACGATGGCGAGATTGCCAATATGTCACTTGTGTCTCCATATAGTCGTACAAACCGTGTTTACCATCTGTTCCTCCTATCCCTGATTGCCGGCGCCCTGCATGATATCCTTGCATGGTCTCGATGTTCTCACGATTGACATATACCTCACCAAACGCAAGATTCTCACATGCATATCCTATTTCATTGATGTCATCAGAGTAGACTGAAGAGGACAAGCCATATCTTGAGTCATTGGCCAGGTGAACTGCTTGCAATATATCATCCACGATCATGACAGGAAGTACTGGTCCGAATATCTCTTCTTGCATGATTGCCATGGAATTATCTTCTACGACGAGCAGAGTTGGTTGGTAATGAGCGCCATTCGTCTTCACTGAACGTGATCCACCACATAGTAGTTGTGCGCCATCTGCGATGGAGTCATTTACCATTTTCTCTATCTTTTCGAGCGCATTGAAGTTGATCAACGGCCCCATCTCTACCATCTGATCTTCGATGGAATCGCCAAAGGTCGTCTCTTTGAAGGCCTGGGTCAATTTACCCAGAAAATCATCTGCAATGGCTCGTTCTACATATACTCGTTCTACGCAGATACAAGTCTGGCCTGCATTTATGATTTTGGAATCTTTTATGGCTTGCACTGCAAGATCAATATCTGCTTTTCTTGAAACAATGGCGGGAGCTTTTCCTCCTAGCTCAAGGTTGACCTTTGTTATGTTCTGAGAACATGAGGCCATGATCTTCTTTCCTGTTTCAACACTACCTGTAAAACTGATCATGCCGACTTCAGGTTGCTTGCAAAGGTGGTCGCCTGCAAGGCCATCGCCATAGATAATATTGCAGACACCCGGAGGAATTCCGATCTTGTGCAATATATGTGCAAATATATCGCAACAGTCAGGTGTTTCTTCACTTGGCTTTATGATTAGGGTATTGCCCGAAAGAAGAGCAGGGGCAAATTTACGCACTATCATGAAGAAGGGGAAGTTCCAGGGCAGTATGGCACCTACGACCCCGATCGGCTTTCTGCTAAGGTAAAGTGTTTCACCTTCTCTGTCGCTTTCCAGAACTTCACCTTCGATGCGTCGTGCCCACCCAGCAACGTAGAGCAAGTATTGTGCAGCACCTGCGACTTCAGCATTAGCCTGGGGAAGTGTCTTGCCTTGTTCCTTGACAAGCTGGAGAGCGATAACTTCCTGTTGACGCATCACTTCTTCAGCTATGAGGAGGAGGTATTCAGCACGCTTTGTCGTTTTCAGGCGAGCCCACTCAGGTTGTGCATCCTGAGCTGCCATGATGGCCATTCTGACATCATGCTCGTTGCTATTGTGAAAGACACTGATGATGTCTTGTGTGTTGGGGTCAATATTCTTCAGTGAATTTTTTTCACGGTAGTCAGTGAAGCTTGAATTGATATAGTTGTGTATTTTTCTCATGTCATGATCCCTTCAGGCAACGCCAGATATCTTGATATCCCAACGGTCACGTGTTTCTAGGTAGGGTATTACTAGCCCGATGGCGAGTGACTTCGCATCGGAGAAGCGGTACCGCGGAAGATCAGTTGTGGGAATGTCCAAATCTTTTGAGGCTTTCCCCAGCACTCTTTGTGCCATGACTCTACCCATCGTACTGCCCATTGCGACGCCACGACCATTGAATCCAAGTCCTGCAAGAATTCCTGGGGCTGGCTCATGAAGGTGAGGCAGCAGGTCGGGAGTAAAAGCAACACGCCCTCCCCAGAAGTATTCAATGTCATTTTCTGAAATACTGGGGTAGACAGTCTTGAATGCAGTAATCAATCGTCGCTTGTCGGAAGCTAGAGAGCACTCCGGAGTCCTCCCGAGACTGCCGAGAAGGATACGGTTGCGATTGTCTCGTCGTGAGTAGTAAATGACACGTCGCGTATCAGCGATCGTATGGCCTTCGGGCAATATCTTCTTATATTGTTCATTTGAAAGTGGTTTGGTTGCTGCTTGCAAGCTGACAAGGGGAATGAATGTCTTGTTCAATCCTGCTAGTACATTATCCGTATAGCCATTGGTGCAGAAGAGTACCCAATCACTGAGAACGCTGCCATCATGGAAGTTGACACGCCATTTATTTCCTTCAGGCACGACGCTTGTGACTCGTGTGTTTCCATGAATTTTGCCACCCATGGAAGATATTTTCTTGGCCATGCTACGGCAATAGGATAGCGGATGAATACAGCCAGCCGACTTTGTCAAAGTTCCAATCCGATAGGAGTTGGAACCTGATAGGCGAAGGAGTTCTTCTGTATCAATCATCTCGATATCCAGGCCTTCACGTGCCCACCCCTGCTGCATGGAGTGCAGGCTTTTCTCTGCCTTTCGGCAGTGCGCTGCTCTTATCCATCCTTTTTGAACAGGCTCACAGTCAAGGTTATTGCTCTTGATGACTGAAAAGAGTTCGTCAGCGGAGTTGATATAGGCCTGTGACAAGCGTGTGCCGAAGACATCACCGAGCTTGCTTCTCATCTGATCGGGTGTTTCGTGTGCCATTGGATTGACTTGGCCGCCCGTTCTTCCTGATGCTCCAAAGCCGGGCTCCTGGCTGTCCAGAATCATGACATTGGTGCCTTGGCTGACAAGTTCAAACCCGGCTCGTAGCCCCGTGAAGCCGGCACCGATAATGGTGACATCCGCTTGATGATGATCATGAAGCGCAGGATATTCCGTTCTTTCGATTGCTGTCTGGCTCCATAGAGAGATGCCAGGCTTCGAAGAGTTCGTCATGAATTTTTCCTGTTGTTGATATTATGTTTCGAGCATATCAACACGTTCTTGCCGTCTGCCATTCACCTCTTTACGCTGTTTTAAGCAGTTGAGCTGAATATTTTTCGCACATCAATATCTTCAGGAGGTGATGGGGCATTATCCAACAATATTCGTCGAGGGCATTATCCTGATGTCATCATGTTGATGAAGGCTGGAAGGAGATGGTTGGCTGTGATGCGGCAGACACTCACCCTGTTTGAATACAAACGGCCACCCATGGGTGGCCGTTGTCGTTGCCGCAGATAGGCGCGCCAAGCCGCGCATGGCTCAATTTTCACTCCTCGACGATGTCGAAATCACCATTGGTGCGCACGTAGAGCAGAGTCTCGCCGTCGGCGCCGGTGGTGATGTCATGGGTGATCTCGCCCTGAGAGCCGAAGTAGCTGCCAGTCGCCAGGCTCTGGCTGTCGTCCTTGCCTTCGGTCTCGTGGGTCAGGTCGCCCTTGATGACCACGGCGCGGAATTCGTCAGCGTGGCTTTCGATCTCGCCGGAGAAGTCGGCCGGCAGTTTCACCAGGCGGCCGCTCAGCTGGCCGACGTCCGGGTTGCCCCACAGGAAGGCGGTCTTCGGGCCTTGCTCGGCGTCGTCGCTGCCCGGCAGGTTGATCCAGCGGATGTCATTGGCATCCAGCCACACCATGTTGTTCTCTGCGACATTCAGCGGCTCTTCATCGTTGTGGAAGGCCTCGGATTCCGGCTGTACCAGGTAGGGCCCTTCATTGATCTCGATGTAGGCCATGTTGACCTTGTCTCTGGCCGCGGTGATGTGCGATTCCCCTGACGGCTGGATCCAGAACGAGCCTGCGGGCAGCCACTGCTCATCGGCGTTCTTGTCATCGTTGTGGACCTCGCCCTGGATGACCACGCCACGGTAGGTGATGTTGTGGATGTGAGGCGGTGAGGAGAAGCCTTCGTTGAACTTCACCAGGAAGCCTGAAGCGCCATCCTTGGTGCGGTCGCCCCACAGGTCGCCGGCCGCCGGGCTCTGGTCACCGCGCAGCGGATTCAGGTAGCCCCAGTCGATGTCGGACTGCTGGACGACTTCACTGGACGGTGTGGGCGTGGAGTGGTCATCGGCGTGGGCGGTCATGCTGGCGAAGGCGACCGAGAGGCCGAGAAGAGCAAGAGAGAAGGGACGTTTCATGGTGGCTGCCTGTCTGGTCATGGGAAGAAGGGGGACAATGCCGATGCGCTGGCAATCGACGCAGTGAATCTTGGAACGGGCAGGCGGCGGGATATAGCGGCAGATGGCGTAAAGACTTTCAATCAAAGCATGATAATCAGCCGTTCATCTTGGGCGTGTTATCGGCGCAAAGGCTCAAGACGATGCCATGACCTGTGGCGTGGCGCTCACCCTGAGTTGCGGAGGATTCTTCGACGGATCACGACGTTGGCGCGCTTTTGGGGCGGGTTCGTGCCGCTAGTGCGGCCCGGCCCGCTGGGATGAGGCGGGCAGGAATGAGCCGCTAGGGGAGGCAGAGAGGTATGCGAGGACGAGAAGTTGGCAGTTCCGGACATTCCTCAAACAGTTTTCGGAATGTCCGGATAGTGCGCCGGGTCAGACGAAGTCAGGGGCGATGAGGCGCGGAATGGTCAGCACGAATTCCGGGAACAGGATCATCAACAGGATCACGGCCAGCATCACGCCAAGATACAGCATGGTGGTCGCCATGGCCTTGAGCAGAGGAATGCCGCCTATCTTGGCGGATATCATCAAACACAGGCCGTAGGGCGGCGTGATCAGGCCCAGCCCCAGCGCCATCACGCCGATGACACCGAACTGCACGGGGTGCACACCTGCCGACATCGCCAGCGGATAGAAGATGGGCGCCATGATCGCCATCGCGGGCAGGGCATCCATGAAGGTGCCGATCACCAGCAGCACGATGGTCATCACGATCAACAGCACCGTAGGGTCAGTGATGCTGACGCCCGCCATCAGCTTGGGCGGAATCTGATAGAAGCTGATCAGATAGCCGAAGATGGCCGCGCCCACCAGGCTGAACAGCGACAGCGAGCACAGCCTGACGGTGTCGGTGGAAGCATTGAGCAACTTGGTGAGATCCAGCTCGCGATAGACCACGAAGCCCAGCGCCAGCGCATAGACCACCGCGATCACCGCGGCCTCGGTGGGGGTCACGATGCCCAGGGTGATGCCACCGATGATGACGATCGGAATCCCGGCGGCCAGCAGGCCATCCTTGCCGGAGCTGGCCAGCTCCTTGAGGGTGGCGCGCTTGCGCACCGGCACATCATAGCGGCGGACATAGCGGGTATTGAGCAGCAGCTGAGCCACGCCGATCATCACGCCGGGCAGGATACCGCCCAGAAACAGGCCGGCGATCGAGGTATTGGTCAGTGCGCCCCACACGATCATGTTGATCGACGGCGGGATGATGGTGCCCATCACGGAGGAGGCCGCGGTGACCGCGACGGCGAAGCTGACCGGATAGCCTTCGCGTTTCATGGCCGGAATCAGCACCGTGCCCACGCCGGCACTGTCGGCGGTGGAGGAGCCGGACACCCCGGCAAACAGCATGCTGACCAGCACATTGACGTGGGCCAGCGCGCCACGGAAGTGGCCGACTAGGCGCATGCACAGCGTGATCAGACGATCGGTGATCCTGGCGGCATTCATCAGGTTGCCGGCCAGCAGGAACAGCGGCACGGCCAGCAGCACGAAGGAATCCATGCCGTTGTACATGCGCTGGAACATGATCCAGTAGGTCAGGCGCGGGTCGAGCAGAATCAGTGTCGTCGCCGTCAGCACCAGCGCCATGGCGATGGGGATGCCGATCACGATCAACACGCCCAGCACGCCGAACAGCAGCCAGGGCATCAGGTAGAGCCAGTCCATCGGCATCATGACAGGGGCCTCCGATCAGTCGCGCCATGCGCATGGCTGGCGATGGCGGGAGACAGAACCGCTGCCGTCCCCTCCGGTATTGCCAGCGCTTCCGCCTCGTTGGGCGTATTGAGCGCCTTCTCCATGGCCTGCATGCCGTGCAGCCAGGCATGCAGCAGCCGTTGCAGACTGAACAGCACGATGAAGATGCCGCTGACGGTGAACACCGAGTAGACGTAGATCATCGACAGTCCCGAGGCCATCGCACTGCGGCGTAGACCGGAAAGGGCGAAGTCCTTGCCGTGCACGATGAACAGTACCCCCAGCAACAGGCAGGCGAGATCACGGATCCAGCGCGTGACGAGATCGGCACGGCTGCCACGCGCAAAGGCTTCCAGCACGAAGTGATCGGCGTGCAGCACCCCGACCGCAGTGCCCAGCATCACCATCCACTGGAAGGCGAAGCGGCTGAATTCCTCGGTCCAGAACAGGCGAGGCAGGAAGGCCAGATTGCGACTGGCGATCTGATAGATGATGAAGACGATGAAGCTTGCCAGCAGCGCCAGCAAGACGAGATAGAGCAGACGTTCGAGCGTCCGGTTCAGGCGCGAAAGCCCTGAGAGCACAGGATGCATGGCACTGTCCTCAAGAAGAGTGCGAGGGGGGGAGGAGCTCGACGCAAGGCGGCGAGATCATTCAAGCCAACCTGAAGGCGGGGCAGCCAGACGCTGAAGGGCTGCCCCTCAGGCGTGACTTACTTGACCGCACGCACCTTGTCGTAGATTTCCTTGAGGCCCATCTCGGCGATCACTTCCTTGAGTGGCTCGGCCACGATTTCCTGCATGCGCTCACGGTCGATCTCATGCAGCTTGGCGCCCTGCTTCTCGAGCTCGGCGAGGGCGTCCGCATCCTGCTCGAGCTGCACCTTGCGGGCATAGGCCGCCGCGTCATGGGCCGACTCCATCAGGGTCTTCTGCTGCTGCTCATCCAGATTGTCCCAGGACATCTTGGACATGGTCAGCAGGCGCACGGTGATGTCGTGCTCGGACAGCGCGATGTTGGGCGCGACTTCGTGGAAGCGCATGCGCAGGGTCCATTCCGGCTCGTTGAGCAGCCCGTGGATCGCGCCCAGCTGGATGGCGGTGTAGATCTCCTTCCAGGCCACCACGCTCGGTTCGACCCCGAGTGCCTGCCAGGCGACGATCAGCGGCTTGGTCGGGTTGGTACGCAGCTTGAGGCCCTTGAGGTCATCGAGTGAGGTGACCTCGCGCGAGCTGACGATATGCCGCTTGCCGCCCCCGAAGTAGGCCAGAACTTTCACATCGGTCTCGTCACTGATCTTCTGGGCGATCTCCTGGCCGACATCGCCATCCAGCACCTTCTGCCAGTGATCGACATCGCGATACAGGAAGGGAATCGTGAACACGTTGGCGGTGGGCGAGAAGTCGGTGATCAGCCCCGGGCTGACGATGGACATGTCCAGCGCGCCGGCCATCTGTTGCTCGAACATCTCGGTCTCATGGCCCAGCACCGAGTTGCCCATGATGGTCATGGTGATGTCGCCATCGGTCTTCTCGGCGAGCAGGTCGCGCAGCCGCTCGGCGCCGAGTTGATAGGCGGTATCTTCGGTGCCGGCGTGGCCGAAGCGCAGCTCCATCGCCTGGGCACTGGCCGAGACACCGAGCGTGGCACCCAGCAGGGTGCCGGTGGTGGCCGCGACGGCCAGGCTCTTGCTTAGCCCTTTGCCTAGCCCTTTGCTTAGCCGGGCGCTCAAACGGGAGCCCAGAGGTGAGCGCTGGGAGGGAGAGGTGGGAATAGAGGTAGAGGTGGAGATAGAGCGAGAGAGAGAGGCATTGGTTGGATTGATCCAATTCAGCATGATGGCGTTTTCCTTGGCGTTGTTTGTTGTTGTGCCTTGTATCTTCTGGTCTTGCCGTCTTGCGCTTGCCAGACCGACAGTCTCCAGACTGCCGGTCCATGCTCGGGTGCTGCGCGGCTTGTCGATGCTCTCCAGGCATGACGTGCCGTTCAGCTGAAGCTTGGTATCACTCCTTCGGGGGCGTCGCGACGCTGGCGTCGTCAGGACTCCCGCAGGAGCGGCGTATCTTGAGTTCCGGCGGCATGATGACGCTCTCTCGCTCGCCGCCGGGATTGGCAATCCGGCGCAAGGCCAGGCGCGCCGCCTGTTCCCCGATGGCGTAGGGGTGCGTGGCGATACTGGTCAGGGGCGGGTCGCCCAGCTCGGCTTCCTCGACGTCATCGGTGCCGATCACGGCGCAGTCGCGGCCGGGCTCGAGCCCCATTTGGCGCAGGCCCAGCATGGCGCCGAAGGCCACCAGGTCGTTATGGCAGACCACCGCCGTCGGGCGCGGGCTTTCTTGCATCAGACTCTTGATCAATTCATGGCCGACGCGTCGGGTCACGCCATTGCCGCGTACCAGACGGCGATAGGCCAGGCCGTGGCGATCCAGCGCGGCCTGATAGCCCAGCCAACGGTCATGGCTGACTGAGTGATCCGCGCCGCCGATGAAGGCGATGCGCTGATGGCCCAGGCCGACGAGATGATTGACGGCCATCTCGGCCACGCGCCGAAAATCGGTGCCGGCGTAATCGAAAGGCGGCGCGTCCAGATAGCGCATCACCTGGATGCAGGGCATGCCCCAGTCGGCCAGTTGATGGATCAGGTTGGGGTCTGTGTGTTCGGCGGGGCACAGCAGCAGGCCATCGACGCGATGTTCACGCATGCGCTCGATGAAGCGTTGCTGGCGCTCGGGGGAATCCTCGCTGTTGGCGAGAAATGACACATAGCCTTCCTGATGCAGGGCGGCATCGATGCCCGCGACCATGGAGCCGAAGAAGGGGTTGGCGATGTCATAGACCACCACGCCCAGGGTGGCGGTGCGGCTGCCACGCATGGCGGCGGCGCCACGGTTGTAGACATAGCCCAGTGCCTTGATGGAGGCTTGGACCTTCTCGCGGGTGCGCTTCGCCACCAGCGGGCTTTCGCGCAGCACCAGCGAGACCGTGCTGCGCGAGACCTTGGCGTGGGCCGCGATATCCTGGAGCGTGATGCTGCTCGAGGCGCCCGGGGTTGAATGGCCCTGTGATAACGAGGCCTGCGATGACGAGGCCTGTGATGACGGGTCGGCATCTTCCCGTGCAGGGGGTGGCGTGATGGGCGCTTTCATGGCGTCGTTCCTGGGCGTTTTCTTGTTGTCATCCCAAGCCTGGGCTGGGGCGCTGGCGTTTTGGATTGTTCCAATTCCTTGTCGTCAGCATAGAGCAATCCCTCGGCTATCCCTTCAGCACTTTGGTCTGGCAGGCGTGCCCGTGCTAGCGGCGCGTCCAGTGGGCTTCATTGACCGTGCTCAAGGGGGATTCGCTTGCCAGCGCCAACAGCAGGTTGTCCAGCGCACGCTGCGCCATGGCGCGTCGGGTCTCATGGGTCGCCGAGCCGATATGCGGCAGCGCCACGACTTGAGGCAGGCGCGTCAGCGGCGAGCTTGCCGGCAGCGGTTCCTGCTCGAAGACATCCAGCCCCGCCCCGCGAATGCCGCCGCGCTCGAGACACTCGATCAAGGCGCCTTCATCGATGACGCGCCCGCGGGCGATGTTGATCAGAAAGGCGCTGGCGGGCATCAACTCCAGCTCGCGCTTGCCGATCAGGCGTTCGGTCTGCTCGCTGAGCGGGACGGTGACGCACACGAAGTCGCTGGTCTTGAGCAGTGAGTCCAGTTCGACGCGGGTCGCGCCAAGCTCGCTTTCCAGCTCAGGCTTGAGAGAGGCGTTCGAGTACTGGATGCGCATGTTGAAGCCGAGCGCGCCGCGCCGTGCGATCGCCGCGCCGATGCGCCCCATGCCGATCATGCCTAGCGTCTTGCCGTGCACATCCGTGCCGAAGTGGGACGGTGTGAGGCTCTCTGTCCATTGGCCATCGCGAACCTTGCAGGCCAGCTCCACCGCGCGCCGCGCCGTGGCCATGATCAACAGGAAGCCGGTGTCCGCCGTGGTCTCGGTCAGCACATCCGGGGTATTGCACAACAGGATGCCGCGCGTGTTCATCGCCGCCAGCGGGTAGTTGTCATAGCCCACCGAGACCGAGCAGATCACCCGCAGGTTGGGGGCGGCGTCCAGCAGCGCTGACGTGATCACATGACCTGAGCTGATCAGGCCGTGGGCATCGCGCAGGGTATCGCGCAGCGCGTCTTCCCGCGCCTGTGCGGACAGACCCTCAGGCAACACCACGACATCATGATGCTCGCGCAGGGTGCTCATCTGGTCATCGTCGAGTGCCTTGAGCACGACGACCTTGCGGCGGGGTAGGGGGTTGGCCGCATCGCTGGCCATCTGGCTGGCTCCCTGTGGCGAGTAGTGCTGTGCGTGCATGGAGGTCTCCTTGAGTTCATGAGCGTTCGACAGGCGCGGATCGACAGGATTGGATCGCGGCTCAGGACACGAGACTGGCGGCCTCTCCGTTCTCGATCGCCGTGAGTGTCTGGCGATCCGGCAGGCCCTCCATGTCACCGCGCACCTGCACCGCGCGACTGCCCAGCAGGTTAGCGCGAATCATGGCAGCTTCAGGTGACAGTCCATCGAGCAAGGCGCTGATGGCACCCACCGCAAAGGCATCGCCGGCACCGACGGTATCGACGACCTGGTCGACGCGCTGGCCGGGGACACTGAAGGCGGCTTCCTGGCCACCGATCAGCCCACGGTAATAGCTGCCCTCGGGGCCGAGCTTGATGATGACGGCCTTGGCACCTTGTTCGAGGTAGTGGCCCGCGATGGCCTCGGGGGTCTTGTGGCCCGTCAGACGTTCGCCTTCCGCCAGTCCCGGCAGTACCCAGTCAGCGCGGCTTGCCAGCTTATTGAGGGTGTCGCGCATCTCACGCTCGCTCGACCACAGGGTGGGGCGCAGATTGGGGTCGAACGAGATGCTGGCGCCTGAGGCGCGGGCCTGCTCGAAGAGGTGGAAGGACAGCTCGCGGCAGCTGGGGGAGATGGCCGGCGGAATGCCTGTGGCATGCAGGTGGCGCAGGGCGCTGAAATCGATGCCATCGGCATCGCGTGCATTCATGCGGCTGGCGGCGCTGCCCTGGCGGAAGTACTCGACGTGGGGGTCTTCGCCCTGACTGGCGCGCGCCTTGAACATCAGGCCGGTGGGCGCTTCGCTGTCCCGAGTCAGATGGCGACAGTCCAGGCCATTGTCTTGCAGGGTCTGGCGCAGATAGCACCCGAGACTGTCGTCACCCACGCGGCTCAGCCAGCCGACATGAAAGCCCAGGCGGGCGAGGCCGATGGCGACGTTGGTGTCGGCCCCGGCGATACGGCGCTCGTAATGTGAGACGTGCGCAAGATCTCCCTCGCTCTCGGCGACCAGCATGGCCATGGCTTCGCCAAAGGCGAGGATTTCCAGTGGCGAGGAAGAAGTGAAAGAGGTGGGCGTCGAAGACGCGCTGGCTTGCTCAGACATCATGGCGTGTCCTTTGTCTTGGAGACATTCCTTGTATTTGTCAGGCATGACGGCGCGGCTGGCGAAGCCGCGCCGTCATGGTAGTGCTGCACCGATAGTGCTGCGCCGTCTTGCTGGTCGCGTGTCACTTGTTGCGTACTGATTGTCGCGTACTGATTGTCGCGTACCAGTTGCCGACAGACTCAGTGCTGGCGCGACTCAGTGCTGGCGCTTGCCGTCCACCAGGCGTGGCAGGTCGGCGCTGTCACGCAGGGTCGGGCTCAGCAGTGCTTCGGGCAGGTCCTGGTAGCACACCGGACGCAGGAAGCGTTCGATCGCCGCGCTGCCCACCGAGGTGGTGCGGCTGTCGGAGGTGGCAGGCCAGGGGCCGCCGTGGACCATCGCCTGACAGACCTCGACACCGGTTGGCCAGCCATTGGCGAGAATGCGGCCCGCGCGGCGCTCCAGTACCGGCATCAGGCTGCGCGCGGCATCGATATCGGCATCGTCCAGATGCAGGGTGGCGGTCAGCTGGCCTTCCAGGTGCTCGCAGACCGCACGCATCTCGTCCAGATCGCGACAGGCGATGACCAGCGAGCTGGCGCCGAAGACTTCTTCCTGCAATGCGGCTTCACTCAGGAAGTCGCTGCCAGTGGTGCGGAACAGCGCGGTCTGACACGGGCTTGCGTTATCGCCATCCAGCGCACCGCGCGCCACTTCCTGTACCTGGGGCAGGGCGGAAAGCTTCTCCACGCCACCGCGGTAGGCGTCATGAATGCCTGGCGTCAGCATCGTCTGGCAGGCACTGGCCGCGACGTTGTCGGCGGCGGTGTTGAGGAAGCGCTCCAGCGCCTCACCTTCCAGCGCCAGCACCAGCCCCGGATTGGTGCAGAACTGGCCGGCACCCATGTTGAGCGAGGCGATGAAGGCCTGTCCCAGCGCTTCGGCGCGAGCTTCCAGCGCGGCCGGCATCAGCAGCACCGGGTTGATGCTGCTCATCTCGGCGTAGACCGGAATCGGTTGCGGGCGGGCTTGAGCCGTCTTGAGCAGCGCCGTGCCGCCACTGCGCGAGCCGGTGAAGCCCACGGCCTGAATGCGCGGGTCATTGACCAGTGCCTGGCCCAGGGTGTTGCCGCTGCCGTAGAGCAGCGAGAAGACGCCTTCCGGCAGGTTGCAGCGCTTCACGGCACGCTGGATGGCGCCGCCGACCAGCTCGGATGTGCCCGGGTGAGCGGAATGCGCCTTGACGATGACCGGGCAGCCCGCCGCGAGGGCCGAGGCGGTATCGCCACCGGCCACCGAGAAGGCCAGCGGGAAGTTGCTGGCCCCGAATACCGCCACAGGGCCGAGACCGATACGCCGCTGACGCAGGTCGGCACGTGGCATCGGGCTGCGTTCCGGCATGGCCGGGTCGATGCGCACATCCAGCCATTCCCCTGCGCGTACGACACCGGCGAACAGACGCAGCTGACCGCAGGTGCGTCCGCGTTCACCTTCCAGACGTGCACGCGGCAGGCCGGTTTCCTGAAGGGCGCGTTCGGTGATCTGCTCGCCGATAGCCTCGATTTCCTCGGCGATGGTCTCGAGGAAGCCGGCGCGGGTCTCGGCGTCCGTCTCCCGGAAGCTGTCGAAGGCGTCATGTGCCAATTGGCAAGCCAGCTCCACCTCGCGGGAACCACCGGCCGGATAGCCGGGGGCCAGTCGTTCGCCATTGGCAGGATTGATGGCATGAACCGTCTTGCCGTCAGCCAGCAGGCTCTGCTGGCCGATGAGCTGATGGCCGCGCAGTGTCGTCTGATCGGAAGGTGACATGAGGCGTCTCTCTTTTCGTTGGGCGTGCTGTGCGTGGGACGTACGGTGCTTGGTAGGTGCTGTGCGTAGGACGCGCAGTGGGACAAGGGGGCAGCCGCCTCGACAGGCCAGGCCGGTCGAGGCGTCACCGCCTTGGGGGTTGCGCGTCAATTCACGCCATTCCACCGCGCTGAAGGTGACAGGCGACATGCCTTACGGGCACATCTGGCCGCCGTTGATGTCGATCACCTGGCCCGTGATGTAGCCACTGGTGGCGTGCGAGGCGAGGAACAGGAAGGTCGGCGCGCATTCTTCGGAGGTGCCGAAACGGCCCATGGCGATGCTGCCGGCGATCTTGGTGCGCAGCTCTTCGCTCTTGTCGGCATGGAAGACGGTATCGATGGTGCCCGGCGACACGATGTTGAAGCGCACGTTGTCCTTGGTGAATTCCTTCACCCAGTTGCGATGCAGGTTGTGCAGCATGGCCTTGGTGCCGCCGTACAGGGAGGCGCCCAGTCCGCCGCCTTCGCGACCCGCGATGGAGCCGGTGCTGATGACGCTGGCGGTGGTGCCGGAGTCCTTGGCGGAGGCCTTCAGGTGCGGCATGGCGTACTTGGTAGTCATGATCGCGGAGCGCAGGTTCAGGTCCATCACCAGGTCGAAGGCGGCATCGTCCAGACTCTCGAGTCCCGCACGCACGCCCAGGCCACCGGCGTTGTTGACCAGCACGTCCATGCCGCCGAAGGCCTTGGTGAAGTCTTCCACCAGGGCGGCGCAGCCTTCGCTGGTGGACAGATCACGTGCGAAATATTCAAAGCGTGCCCCGGTGGCTTCCAGCTGGGCGATGGCGTCACGCGCGGCGTCATCCTGCTGACGGCTGTTGATGCCGACCACGGCACCCTCACGGGCGAAGGCGACAGCGGCAGCCAGACCAATGCCCTTGGTAGAGCCGGTGATGAGAACTTTCTTCTGCTTGAGATCGGTGAACATGTGGGATTCCTGACGGTGGAAAGCCGTACGCTCTTGGAGGCGGCATGGCGAATGAAAGGTGGAGGGGCCTGCGGCGAGCATCGGCTCCCTCTCGGCACGAGTCACCTTAGCCCAGACAAACAGGATCGACAAACAAATAATGACAACTAACGAATAGTGCTTTAGTGCAGTCCCGCCTATCAAATGACGTGAGAAGGCTGTCTTGAGACCTGGTTCGCGCGGTGCTGACTGGGGCTGGAGGGGGAAGGGGTTGTGCTTATCAGGCAAGAGACTGATTTGTCGTAAAAACTCTGATAAATAATCTATATCAACGGCTTATGGCGGCGCGTTCGATGCGGATCGGTCAATGAGTCGCAAGACATTGCGGCCATTGGATAAGGGTCGCAGGGGCCGGGGTCGGCTATCCTAGGGGTTGATCCGGCCAGCCCGTCACGACCTGCAATCCCCGCTCCCTCCCTGCCGTCCATTTTTGGATTGGTCTAAAGTTCAAGTTGTCATAACTTGTAAAATTCGTGCATCCCGCTGACACTGATCTGCGTATTCGGGGCAGTCAACGCCAACCCTCAAAGCGGCTGCCCCACGCTGCAACGCCACAATCGACACAGCCACGCAACGCCTCCATAACAAGACAACGAGAGAGTCTTCGCCATGCGTAAATTGTCACAAGTCCTCTGTGCCTCTGTGCTGACCCTGTCCGCTTCCGCGGTGATGGCAGCCGACTATCCCTACAAGCCCATCACGCTGATCGTGCCTTGGTCTGCCGGTGGTGGTACTGATGCGGTCGGTCGTCAGCTGGCGGCGGGCCTGCAGGAAGAGCTCGGTCAGCCGGTCAATGTGGTCAACAAGACCGGCGGTTCCGGGGTGGTGGGGCACATGGCCATGAAGATGGCGCGTCCCGACGGCTATACCCTGGGGCTTGGCACGGCAGAGATCGCCACC
The DNA here is from genome assembly GCF_046566945.1 of Cobetia sp. SIMBA_158. Lineage (NCBI taxonomy): Bacteria > Pseudomonadati > Pseudomonadota > Gammaproteobacteria > Oceanospirillales > Halomonadaceae > Cobetia > Cobetia sp. SIMBA_158. The sequence continues at coordinate 269,172 of NZ_JAWJYL010000002.1, read as the reverse complement.
TATCAGCACATCGGCACCGCGCAACTGTCCTATGAGGACTTTACGCCGATCGCGCTGCTCAACCTGGACTACGCCTCCTTCACGGTGAATGCCGATTCCGAATGGAAGACGCTGGATGATGCGCTGTCCGCGCTGAAGGCCAACCCCAGTGACTACACCGTGTCAGGTTCTGCGCCGGGGGCGGCCTACCATCTGTCCTTCGCGGGCTTCCTGGATCAACAGGGCATCAACCCGAATGACGTGACGCTGGTACCCAGCGAAGGCGCGGCACCGGGCCTGCAGGAACTGGCCGCCGGTGGCGTGGATGTCGTGTTCTCCTCGCTGCCGGAAATCGAATCCATGCGCCAGTCGGGTCGCGTCAAGGCGCTGGCGGTACTGGCCAATGAGCGTGTCGATTCCTTCGAGGACATTCCGTCTGCCAAGGAGCTGACCGGTTCCGAGTGGAGCCAGGGTTCCTGGCGTGGTCTGGTCGGTCCTGAGGGCCTGCCGGAAGAGGTCACCGCGCGTCTATCTGAAGCCACCGAGAAGGTCTGGAAGTCCGAGCAGTTCCAGGACTTCATGGCCAGCCGCGGTTACGGCACCGTGTGGGAAGATGCCGAAGGGTTCCGTGCCTTCATGAAAGATCAGGATGAAAAGAACGCTGCCACCATCGAAAAACTGGGGCTGGCCAACTGAGCATGTCGCATCGCTTCGTGTTCGAACGTTTCCTCCTGAGTCTTCATGAGTAACCGCACATGCGTACCAACGACAAGGTAACGGGTGTGGTGACGGCAGCCTTCGGGGCTGCCGTCATATATGCCTCCCTCGACCTGAAGAACCTGCCGCGCCAGGAATATGGGGCCGGTACCTTTCCCACCGTTATCGGCGCACTGCTGATACTGTTCGGGGCCATCCTGCTCGTCCGTGGGCTGCGCAATCGTGAAGTCTGGTTTGCCTGGCAGCACCCCGTGCCGCTGATCACCTTCATTCTGACGCTGGTGGCCATCTGTGCCTCCATCATCGCCTACATCTATCTCACCCCGGTGGTAGGCTTCCCCGTGGTGTCCTTTGTATTGCTCACCTTGCTGCTCTACACCTTCCATCATCGACGCTGGATGCCCGCTGCCGGCATCGCGGTGACGGCGACGGGGGTGATCTGGGGTGTGTTCGGCCAGTTGCTGCACGTGCCGCTCGAGCTGGGACTGCTGGAAAAGGTGATTTACTGATGAGTGACTTACTGCAAGCCGCCACGATGGTCTTCACTTGGGAAGTGATGCTGATCATCCTGGCCGCCTCCCTCTTCGGGCTGTTCATGGGCGCGATTCCGGGCCTGACCGCCACCATGGCCACGGCCCTGCTGGTGCCGGTCACCTTCTTCATGGACCCGCTGCCGGCCATCGCCGCCATCGTGTCCGCCACGGCCATGGCGATCGTGGCCGGGGACATTCCCGGGGCGCTGTTGCGAATCCCCGGTACGCCAGCCTCGGCGGTCTATACCGAGGAAGCCTATGCCATGGGCAAGCAGGGCAAGGTGGGTCTGGCGCTGGGCCTCAACGTGACCTGCTCGATGATCGGCGGCGTGATCGGGGTGCTGATCCTGGCCTTCTTCGCACCGCGCATCGCCGAGTTCGCCATCCAGTTCACCAGCGATGAGTACTTCTGGCTGGCACTGCTGGGGCTGTCCTGCGCGATCCTCGTCTCGGGGCGTGATCCGCTCAAGGGCGGCATCTCGATGCTGGCAGGTCTGGTCATCGCGATGGTGGGCATGGACAGTGTCTCCGGCCAGATGCGTTTCACCTTCGGCAACTACGACCTGCTGGCCGGTATCTCCATCCTGCCGGTGCTGATCGGCCTGTTCGCGATCTCCGAGCTGATTCGCCGCATGCCCGAGACGCGCAACCCGGCGCCGATCGTACCGCCGGTCATCAAGCGTCCCTTCGAAGGCGTCGGCTCGACCCTGTGGAAGTACAAGGGCGGCGTGCTGCGCGGTGGGGCACTGGGAACCGTGATCGGCTCTCTGCCCGGCGCCGGTGCCGACATCGCCTCCTGGATCAGCTATGCCGTCAGCCGCAAGTTCTCCCGAACGCCGGAGAAGTTCGGCAAGGGCCATCCCGAAGGCCTGGTGTCGGCCAGTTCCGCCAACAATGCCTCGCTCTCCGGTGCCTACATTCCTGCGCTGGTGTTCGGTATCCCGGGCGATACGGTGACGGCGATCATCATCGGCGTCCTGATGACCAAGGGCATCACCCCGGGGCCGGACGTCTTCACCGACCAGGCACCGCTGGTGAACGCCATCTTCATGGTCTTCGTGCTGGCCAACCTGCTGCTGTTGCCGCTGGGCTTCATGGCGATCCGTGGGGCGCGTCACATCCTGTCGATTCCCACTGGCATCCTGTTCCCGCTGATCCTGATGTTCTGCATCGTCGGTGCCTTCGCGGCCAACAATGCCATGTTCGACATCTGGATCATGCTCGGCATCGGTCTGATGGGCTTCTTCATGGCCGAGAACGACTTCCCGGTCGGGCCGATGATTCTGGCGGTGATTCTCGGGCCGATCGTCGAGAGCAACTTCATGCGCTCGATTCTCAAGTCCAATGGCGACCTGACCGCCTTCGTGGACCGCCCCATCGCCATGGTGCTGGCCATTGCCGCGGTGGCGGTGTGGAGCATGATCATCGTCAATGGCGTGAAGGCAGGGCGCAAGGCACCGCAGGCAGAGGAAGCGACTCAGCCCCAGGATGCCTGAAAGGACGTCAGCCGAGTGGAGCGGGTGGGCGAGCGGCAGTGATGACGCCGGGGAACGTCGCTGTCCCGTGGCCTTTCCTCAACTGGCAGGGTTTCCGGTAGAATTGCACACCATCTGACATGCCTGAAGGTGGACCAAGAGTGATGAGAAAGGGCGACATGACACGATGAGTGACGCAGCCAAGCATTCACTGGCACTGGTGGTCTACGAGAAGATTCTGGCGGCCATCATCAGCGGTGATTACCCCGTCAACAAGAAGCTGCCCACCGAGGCGCGCCTGTGCGAGCTGTATGAGGTGTCGCGCCCAGTGCTGCGTGATGCGCTGGCGCGGCTGCGCGAGGACAATCTCGTCGTTTCGCGGCGGGGCTCCGGCAGCTTCGTCATCAATCGACCCGACAGCGCCGTGCTCGAATTTGCGCGCATCTCCAGCATCGCCGACATCCAGCGTTGCTTCGAGTTTCGCACCAATGTCGAGGCCAGTGCGGCGGGTCTTGCCGCACTGCGACGCACCCCGGAGCAGCTGGAGCACATTCGCCAGCGCTTCGAAGCCATCAACCAGGCCAATCTCAACCACGATCGTGCCTCGGATGAAGACTTCGAGTTCCATCTGGCGATCACCGAAGCGGCCAGCAATCACTACTACGCCACCGTGCTGCGCTCGCTCAACCAGAGCATCAAGGAGGGCATGAACCTGACGCGCGGCCTGTCACTGCGAGCCTCGGAGGAACGCCTGCGCATCGTTCAGGATGAGCATCAGGCGATCATCGATGCGATTGCCGACAAGGACGCCGCCGCGGCCGAAAGCGCGATGCGGGCGCATCTCGAAGGGGCGCGCCGACGCATGTTCGAAGGCGTCCATGCGCCTTAGTCCCACAACAGGTAAGCGCCTCGACTGGTGAGTGTTTCGCCGACGCGTCATGACCCACGACAATGCCTCTGATCGTCACCGATCAGAGGCATTGTCGTATCGGGAGACTTGAAAACGCGGCCTGCAGGTGCGCAAGCGGCCTATGAAGATATGCATAGCACGATGCTCGCAAGGCTAGTGTTCGCCCAGCCAGCGACGTGCCACGGCGACGGCGCGTGGCAGGCTGCGGCACCAGCTGAGCTTGTGCGCACGCGTGCGAATCCCGGCCCGGCGCAGCTTGACGATCAGATGGCTCGGCAGCCCCGCCAGAATCAGCGCCACTCTCTGGTGATGCATGTCATCGATCAGGGATTTCAGGGCCACGATGGCCGTGCCATCCATGCTCGGCACATCGCTCATGTCGAGAATCACGACCCGGACCCTGTCATCGACCAGGCGCAGTGAGGTCAGCGCCTTCTCGGCCACGCCGAAGAACAGGGGGCCATCGATGTCGTAGAGCGCGATGGCGCTGCTGTCGCTTCCCTCGCACGGTGTCTGGCGAAGCGCCTCGCCCTTTTGCGTGTCGGTGATCTGGCGGGTCTGCGTCAGCTGCATCATGCGGCGTATAAACAGCGCCGCCGCCAGACCGACGCCGACTGCCACCGCCAGCACCATGTTGAACAGCACGGTGAGGCCGAAGCAGATCAACAGGATCGCCACATCGCCTCCCGGGGCGGAACGCAGGCTATGCACGAAGTGGCGAGCCTCGCTCATGTTCCAGGCGACGATGAACAGCAGCGCCGCCAATGTCGCCATCGGCACCTTGCCCAGCAGATCCGCCAGTGCGATCACCGCAAGCAGTACCACCGCGGAATGCACCACTGCCGCCAGTGGTGAACGGGCTCCGCAGCGAATGTTGGTGGCGGTGCGTGCGATGGCGGCAGTGGCCGTGATGCCCGCGAACAACGGCGCTATCAGATTGCCCAGCCCCTGGCCGATCAACTCCGCATCCGGGTCATGGCGCGTTCGCGTCAGTCCATCGGATACCACCGAGCACAGCAGGGATTCGATCGCCCCCAGCATGGCAATGGCGATGGCGGGCCCCATCAGTGCACGGATCAACTCGAAATCCAGTGTCAGCGGCTGGCCATCCGCGCCGGGCAGCTGCCAGGGAGCCACCAGCGTTGGGGCGATGGGCGGAATGCCCGTGCCGCTGCTGCCCGCCGCTTCCCAGCTGAAGCGGGAGGCGATGGTTTCCACCAGCGGGCCCTGGGTGTCGCCGCCGAAGGCGAGTTCGAGCGCATGGGCCGCCAGTGCGCCGACGATCAAGCCGACCAGTGGCGCGGGGACGGGCAGGTGCAGGCGTGGCCACAGCAGCATGACGGCCAGTGAAAAGACCCCGATGGAGAGCTCATGAGGATTCAGCGTCGGCAGGGCGGCCAGAATATGCCCGACATTCTCGACGAAGTGCTCGCTGAGCTGTCCGACACTCAGGCCCAGAAAGTCAGGCACCTGCAGGACGGCGATCACCACGGCGATGCCGGCGGTAAAACCGAGCACGACCGGATAGGGCACGAACTGGATCAGCCGCCCCATGTGCGTCAGCCCCAGCAGTATCAGAATCGCCCCCGCCATCATGGTGGCGATCAACAGGCCGCCGAGTCCGTACTGCTGAACGATGGGAAACAGGATCACCACGAAGGCCGCGGTGGGCCCGGAGACGTTGACGCGTGACCCGCCCGTCATGGCGATGATTGCCCCCGCGACGATGGCCGTATAGAGGCCATGCTGTGGCGCGACCCCGGCCGCGATGGCCAGTGCCATGGACAGCGGCACTGCCACGGTGCCGATGGTCAACCCGGCCAGGATGTCCTGACGCAGATCGGTGAGGCCGTAGCCTGAGTGCCATGCACTGCGCAGGCCGGTGGCAATCGGGGGCAGGCGCATGGGAGAGCGCTTGGAGGTCATCGGGGCGGGTCCTCGCGGAGGGAATCTCGACGCTGAACCTGGTGCTGGCCGTTTCAGGGCATGGCGTGGCATGTCCGAACATGTCACTGCGCCAGGCGACAGCAGGCCAGCCGTCTGTGACGGACTGCCCTGGCATGATTACATGATAATCACATGGTAAAAAACATTAACATGTAATTAGCATGATCGTCATTCGCTTGCCCAAAGAATCGACTCGGGTTCACAAGGATTGGCTTGTCGGTATCGGCGTCCCGGCATTACCATCTGATGTTAATGATTTCGGGAGAGCTGAAGATGGAAAAGAAGACCGCACGCCTGACCCTGATGATTGACCCGCACAAGAAGCAGGCCTTCGAGCAGCTGTGTGCCTCGCAGGATCAGACGCCGTCTCAGGTCGTCCGTCAGTTGATCCGCGAGTATCTGCAGGCGCATGGCGTCGAGTACGCGTCCCAGCCCGGGCGTCCACAACCCCCATCTTCCTGAACGAGCGGGTTGGGTGGGGCGCTCTGGCAAGCCCTGCGCTGATGAGCCCTGCTCTGATTAGCCCGGCTATGACGCAAGAAACAAGAAGCCCCTGACAGGTTCGCCTGTCAGGGGCTTTCGTCTTCATGGGCAAGAGTGCAGTTCTGCTTGCTCAGGCGAGCGGGATCATTGGCAGAACCTGGCGGGCGACAGGCTGCGCGCGTATTCCGGCAGGGGGTCGTGCGCCACCGTGCGTGCCACCAGATCTCCCGTCTCGGCCGAGAGTGTCAGGCCCAGGTGGCCATGCCCGTAGGCAAGCAGCAGGCCGGGGCAGCCGGGCATTTCGCCTACTACCGGCAGGCCATCGGGAGTGGAGTGGCGCACGCCCATCCAGTGGCGGGCGACGTCGAGCGGCTGACCGAAGAGTGTCTCGCCCCATTGCTTGAGGGCTTGCCAGCGTTGCGGCGAGGCGGGGCGCGATGGCGCGCAGAACTCGGTGGTGCCCGCCAGGCGTATGCCTGCGGCCATGGGCGAGGCGTAGAAGTGATGCGCCAGCCAGCCCACCGGGCGTGCGAGTGGCAGCGAGGTGGCGAGTTCGATGTGATAGCCGCGCTCGCTAACCACCGGCAGTCGCTTGCCGAGTCCTGCCAGCAGCGTATTGCTCGCGATACCGGCGCAGATCACCACATGCGGGACCTCCTGTGAGGTGGTGGCGGTGTCGATGCGCCAGCCACCACTGGAAAGCGGCGTGAGGGCATCGACCTGCTGAGCCGTCCACTCAAGGCCGCCTTCTTCCAGCTGTGCGAAGAGCTGGCGGCTGAGTGACAGCGGGCTGGTGAGATGGCGGGTATCAGGGTAGTAGAGGCCGCCTGCCAGTCCCTTCGAGTTGAGCGACGGCTCCAGATCCCGCAGCTGGTTCGCGCCCAGTGCCTGACATTCGACTCCGTCATGACGTTTCGCCTGGGCCATCTTCTCCAGCGCTGCCGGGGTGATGGCGGTGTCGCGCTGGATCTGCAGGCAGCCTGTCTGGCTGGCCAGCGCAGTGGGCGCTCTGGTCTGCAGATCATCGATCAGAGCATGCTGTCGTTCGACGGCATTGGCCAGCAGGGCGATCAGGTCCGCCTTGTGGCGCTGGAAATTGGAGGGCGTTGCCGCCTTGAGGAAACGCCAGCCGAAGTCCGCGAGGGCAGGCGTGTGGCGCAGGGCGATGGCTAGGGAGGGCTGCCTGCTCAGCAGGTGGCCCGGCAGCTGACGCAGGGTATCGCCGCTGGCCATCGGTGAGGTGGCGTAGTTGGCGATGAGGCCGGCATTGCCGAAGGAGGTGCCTTCGCCGATGGGGTTCGGGTCATACAGTCGAACGTGATAGCCACGTGCCTGCAAGGCGCGGCAGGTCGCCAGACCGATGATGCCGGCGCCAATGACGGCAATGCTGTCGTGGCTCGCCGCTTCGGCGGCGGAGGATTGCGGGGTCATCGCGCGTACTCTCTTTGCCGGTCATGCCGGGCGGATTGCCCGACATGATCGGCGTGATGAAGACGGTGGCAGGGCCATGACAGGGCCTTGGAAGACTCATGGTCGAGCGGCGCAGGCCCTGCCGATGGCTCAGTTGTCGCGGTAGAACTTCCAGGAGGCGATGGCGATGCCCACGGCGGTGAGGATGCTCAGCAGGCAGATCACATACAGGGTCAGTCCGAACATGGTCAGGTCCTCAGGAGTGGGTGGGCTGGGTCGGGGCGTTATTGCCGTTGTGGTCCGGCACCGCGTTCAAGAACTGATAGACGAGGGTGAAGACCACGATATTGGCGATGACGCCGGCGATCAGCGGCGTGATGCCGCTCAGTGCCTCAAGTTCCAGGCTGCTCCACTTCCAGACGCTGGTGGCCAGTGCCCCGGCGAGCATCGCGGCGATGCCGGCACGCTTGCAGCGAATCTTGAACAGCACGGCGAAGATGAACGGCAGCAGGATGGTCGGTGCCCACAGCGCGTAGCTCAGCAGCAGCGCATCGATGATCGAGGTGGCGTAAAGCGCGAAGACGATGGCGCCCAGCCCGATGGCCAGATTGACGCCGCGCTCGATCCACAGCTGCTGCTTGCCGGACATGGCGGGATTGATGAAGGGCTTGTAGATGTCGGTCACGAAGATGACCGCTGCCGAGTTCAGGTAGGAATCCGCCGTCGACATCACCACGGCCAGCAGTGAGGCGAGCACCAGACCGGTCAGGCCCAGCGGCAGGGCGTCACGAATCAGTTCCGGCATGGCCTGATCCGGCGAGATCTGCGGATAGAGCACCAGCGCGATCAGGCCGATGGTGGAGCTGACGGCATAGAACAGCAGGCCAAAGCCGCCGGCCAGCGAGTAGCCGATCTTGGCATGACGCGAATCCGGCGCCGACAGGGCGCGCTGGGTGTAGGGCGGGACGAGGGTCTCGCCGAGCAGGAAGGCGATGAAGATGCTGATGAACATCAGCGGCGTGTAATCGCCCATGATGCTGAAGTGCTCGGTGGGCAGCGCGGCGATCAGGGCATCGGGGCCGCCGATCTTGTCGAGCCCGACGATCATGGTGATGGGCAGGAAGACCGCGAGCATCACGAACTGCACCACGTCGGTCTGGATCACGGCCCACATGCCGCCGGCCGTGGAGTACACGAGTACCACTGCCATGCCGATCAGGATGCCGGTGCTGATCTCGATGCCCAGGATGGCATTGAAGACGGTGCCGATGGCCAGCGCCTGAGCGCCGAGGATGCCGACGCAGAAGATCAGCGAGAAGATGCCGGTCAGCAGGCGAGCGCTGCGACCATAGTGATGCGCCATGATGTCACCGACCGTCTGGGCGCCCGCATAGCGCTTGAGGCGCGGTGCGATGTAGAGGCCTGCGATGATGGTGGCGATGGGGAAGGCGGAGGCCGCGAACATGAAGGCGTAGCCCTCATCGAAGGCCTTGCCGGCACGGCCCATCGAGGCACCTCCGCCGAGGAAGGAGGCGGCGAGTGTGGCGAACAGCACCGGCCAGATGATCTTGTTGCCGGCGACGGCGAAGTCGGCACTGCTGGAGGTCTTCTTGGCACTGCGATAGCCGATGTAGAGCAGTATCGCGAAATACAGCAATAGCCCCATGAGGTCGATCATATGCATTGTCTGTGGCCCTTTGTTGTTGGTTATGAGGGTCTGGTCAGCTTCCTACCGCAGGGGGTATAAGCACAACTAAAGGCTGTCTATTAAGTCATAAGAACAATTTAGAGTCTGCCCGAGAAAGGCTAGTCTCGAGAATCCGGACATGATTGCCCCGCCGCGAGAGCTTGGCCACAAGAGCCCTGTCACAAGAGCTCTGCCACGAGAGCCCTGCCACGAGATGAGAGCCCAGCCGTCATGAAACTCAGACACAACCTGCGTCAATTGCAGATCTTTCAGGAAGTGGTACGCACGGGCAGTCTCTCCCAGGCAGCGCGTCGCCTGGCCATCACCCAGCCCGCGGTAAGCACGGCGATCACCAATCTGGAAAGCGAAGTCGGCTTTCTGCTTTTTCGCCGCAACCACTACGGCACCCAGTTGACGCCGGAAGCCGTCCATCTGGCCGAGGGGGTCGACAAGGTGCTGGCCTCGGTGGGCCACCTTGATGAGCTGACCGATGGGCTGCGTGACGGCCATGCCGGCAAGCTCACCGTGGCTTCGATGCCGGGGCTGTCTCCCACGGTGATGCCCCGAGTGATGGCGCGCTATCTGGTCGATTTTCCCGACAGTCGCCTGTCGTTGCAGACGTTCAGCTCGCGCAAGATCGCCGAGTGGGTCGCCGAGGGCCAGTTCGATCTCGGCGTGATCGAGTCGGATGCCGCCATCGAGGAGCTGGTGCTCGAGGAGTATCGGCTGTGCATGGCGCTTGCGGTTCCCGAAGGCAATCCTCTCGCCGAGAGGGCATCACTGAGCCCGGCGGACCTGACCGGGGAGACCATCATCACGCTGGACCAGCATCACCAGAGCACTCTGAAACTCGCGCGGGCCTTCCAGCAGGTCGGCATGACCTTGCAGGCGAGCATCGAGACCCATCTATTTCCCTCGGTCGCGATGCTCGTCAATGAAGGGCTGGGGATCGCCCTGATAGATCCGGTGACGGCGGAGGCGATGCTGGCACGTCGCGATTGCCATCTGCGCATCGTGCCCTTCACACCGACCATCAATCTGGATGTCGCGCTGGTCACCTCGCGCTTTCATCCCGTCTCGCGTCAGGGGCAGCGCTTCATGCCCTATCTGGCGGCGGAGCTGGCCGCCTGGCAGCAACACTCGCAGGACAGATACGCGCCAGGCGCCTGAGTGGGCGCCTCAGACCGATGTTCTCGGCAGAGTGCGCTGCCAGTCACGGCGGTGGACCTCCTCGTCGTCTTGCCAGGCGATCTGCTCGGCTTCGAGATAGAAGTTCTCGGCGTCGCAGCGCATGCGGTAGTGGCTCTCGACGCGGACGTCGAACTGGCCCGGGGTGGTCTCGCCAAGCGCACTGTCACGCTCGTGCTGATCGCGTCCGGCGTGGTAGTGCCAGACGATCTCGGCACGCGTGCGATCCGCATCTTGCGGATGCGCGGTATAGCGCTCGGTACAGCGATACTCGACCCGCATGCCGGTGTCTTCGAGCGTCATCGCGCCCATGTCGTCCTCGACGATGGTGGTGACTTCGCCGCTGGCCACGTCCTCTACCACGCTGCGGCTGGGCTTGGCAGCGCGTTGCTCACTGATGTTGGCCGGTGGGGCGGATTCCGGTGCCGCGAAGGGGTTGTCGACGGCCTCGCCGGTAAAGACCGGCAACGCGAGTGACTGCAGGCCCGGTTGCAGGGTCAGTGCCGCTCGCCGGGGCGCCGGCCACACCATCGGGAAGTTGGCTGACGCCAGTGCCACGCGTAGACGGTGGCCGGCTGGAATCCGATAGCCCGCCATGTCCAGTTCCAGCTCGATATTGACGGGCTCACCGGGAGTGAGAGGTTGCGGAGTGTCATGATCGCGCAGCGCGAGGTTGAGCACGCCGTAGGTGATGCGTGCGACCTGACCATCCGGCTGCACGTCACTCAGGCGCACCGTCAGCTGGCCGCAGGTCTGGTCACTGGTCAGTGACAGCGTGACCCTGGGCTTGCCGAGGATATCCAGCGGCGCGTCGAGCGGTTCACTGTCAAAGCACACGGCGAGTGCATCATCGAGACGCTGATCTCCCGGCAGGTCAGGCCCGAACCAGATGGCGCAATACTCGCCCTGATGGCGGCCAGCGGTCAGCGGTGAATCCACCACGACCGGCCTGGCGAGTGCCTGCTGACCCTGATGTGCGTCGTCGCTCAGGCCTGATTCGCTCAGCGACATCTGGTGCATCTCGACATGGCTGGCGGGCCAGCCGTCCGTCTGCACCCAGCGTCCCGGACGTTCGGCATACATCGTCTTCGGCGGCAGAGCATCCTGCAGATAGAAGGTGGCGGACGGCTCGTCCATCACGCCATTCTCCGCGCCTTTCAGCCAGTGGTCCCACCAGCGCAGCGCTTCCTGCAGGAAGCCGATGGCCGGATCGGGCACCGCGAAGTGCGGATACTTGTGAATCCACGGGCCGATCAGCGCCTTGCGCGGGCAAGTCAGATTTTCCATCATCCGCCCGACGGTGTTCTTGTAGGCGTCGCCCCAGCCACCGATGGCATAGACCGCCGCTTCGATGTCGGCGTAATCGGTATTGATGGAGCCCTGCTTCCAGTAGGCATCGCGGTGCTGATGCGAAAGCCAGGTCTCGGCCAGCAGCGGCATCTCGTCCAAACGCTCCTGCCACATGGCGCGCCACTCATCGCCGACCAGGCGCGGGTCCGGCGGTGCTGCGGAGAAACTCAGCATGGTGGCGGCCCAGGCCAGGTTCTCGTTGAGCAGGCAGCCACCCTTGTAGTGGATGTCATCCGTGTAGCGATCATCGGTGGAGCAGAGGGTGATGATGGCCTTGAGTGGCTCGGGTCGGTGCGCGGCCAGTTGCAGCGAATTGAAGCCGCCCCAGGAGATGCCCATCATGCCGAGCTTGCCGCTGCACCAGGGCTGATTGGCGATCCAGTCGATCACCTCCAGCGCATCGGACTGCTCCAATGGCAGATATTCATCTTCCATCAGCCCCTGGGATTCGCCGTTGCCACGCATGTCGACGCGCACTGAGGCGTAGCCGTGGCCCGCGAAGTAGGGGTGGGTGAGGGCATCCCGCGCGATGGTGCCGTCACTCTTGCGGTAGGGCAGGTATTCGAGGATGGCCGGCACTGGCGCCTGTTCCGCATCTTCCGGCAGCCAGATTCTGGCGGCCAGCTGGGTGCCGTCGGAGAGTGGAATCAGCGTGTGCTCGATCTCGCGGACGCGATGGGGGAAGTCGGTCTTGACGCGCATTCACGTATCCTTGTGTCGTCGGGGCGATGGACGGATGCCTTGTCTCGAGAGTACTGCTTGCCACTGGCCGCGACGCCGGGACTCAGAATTCGGAAATCAGAAGTCGGGAGTCGATGCTGGCGCATGCCGTCAAACGCCGCAAGGCGACGTGGAGGGAAATCCACGGCGCCTTGCGGTGTCATGCGGGGAGGGAGCAAGGATGCATGGCATTTCAAGGCCATGCATCCCGTTGACCACTGCTTGTCTTGAGTGCTGCCCTGCTGACAGGCAACACGATCACATCTGGCTACTCCAGACTCGCCCCATAGCCGAAGCTGGCGGCGGGCTCGGCTGCCGTCTCGACCCACACGCTCTTCACTTCGCTGTATTCGCGCAGCGCATCCAGCCCAGATGAGCGGCCATAGCCACTCTCGCCGTAGCCACCGAAGGGTGAGCTGACGTGAATGGTCTTGTAGCCATTGACCCAGAAGGTGCCGGCACGCACCTGACGTGCCACGCGGTGGGCGCGGCCGACGTCGCGAGTCCAGACGGCGCCGGCCAGCCCGAAGCGACTGTCGTTGGCGATGCGGATGGCGTCGGCTTCCTCCTCGAACGGTATGGCCACCACGACCGGGCCGAAGATCTCTTCCTGCGCGCAGGTCATGGCGTTGTCGCCCAGCAGTACCGTCGGCGCGACATGATAGCCGCCGGTGTCCGGTACGGGGTCTGCTGAGCCATCGGCGAGACGCGCGCCGTCCTCAATGGCGCCGGCAAGCATCGACTTCACATGCTGATATTGCTTCGCGTTGTTGATCGGGCCGATCTGGGTATTCGGGTCCTGCGGGTCACCGAGGGTGAACTGCGTGGCAGCCTTGGCCAGCGCAGTGGTGAACTTGTCGAAGATCGAGGCCTGCACCAGCAGGCGCGAGCCCGACACGCAGCTTTGGCCGGCGCCGGAGAAGATGGCCGCCTGGGCGCCGCGCAGGGCCACCTCGAGATCGGCATCCTCGAACACGATGTTGGCGGACTTGCCGCCCAGCTCCAGCACGCAGGGGATGCAGCGCTGCGCCGCGGCGGTGGCGATGTGGCGGCCGGTGGCGGGCGAGCCGACGAATACCACCTTGCGAATGTCGCCCTCGGCGATCAACGCCTGGCCGATGCTATGGCCGTAGCCGGCGATGACATTGACCAGCCCGCGCGGCACACCGGCGCGCTCGATCAACACGCCCAGCGCCAGCGAGGACAGCGCCGTCAGCTCCGAGGGCTTGAGAATCACCGCATTGCCGGCGGTGATGGCCGGGGCGATCTGCCAGCCGGCGGTGAAGATGGGCGCATTCCACGGCGTGATCTGCAGTACGGTACCCAGCGGCTCGTAGGTGACGTAGTTGAGGTGCGAGGTCGGGACCGGAATCACCTCACCGTGCAGCTTGTCGGCCCAGCCCGCGTAGTACTCGAACATCTCGGCGACCTTGGCCACCTCGACCCGTGCATCGCGAATCGGCTTGTTGGCGCTCAGCGCCTCCAGTTCGGCCAGGGTATCGGCCTGCTCACGGACTAGGCTGCCTATGCGGTAGATGGCGCGTCCGCGGGCCTGGGCGGTCAATTCAGCCCATTGCTGCTGGGCCTCGCGGCTGGCGGCATTGGCAAGCGCGACCTGAGAGATGTCGGCATCCGGGAAGGACAGCATCAGGCTGTCATCCTGAGCGTTGCGTACCTCGATGCTCTCACCGCTTCCTTTGATGAACTCGCCACCGATCAGGCTACTGACGACAAGCGTGTCGTCATGAGATTGGCTGCTGTCCTGAAACGCCTGCATCAGTTCCGCGATACGCTGAGTCGTTGAGGGTACCGGGGTCATGTCGTGGGTCAGCATGGCTTATGCTCCGTGGCCAAAGAGAGTCGGGTCAGTGCGTTGCACGATGGCGCAGAAATCCTCGCTGTCATCCAGCGTCGCGCTGCTTTCATTCCAGAGCTGGGCGACGGCGCGAGCGAGGGGCAGCTCCATCCCGAGCTGTTGCGCCAGATCACTGGCCAGCCCGACATCCTTGCGCATCAGGCCCATGGTGAAGCCGGAATCGTAGGCCTTGTTGATCACCCAGCTGGGGAACATCACCTGGCTCGCGCCACTGCGCCCGGAACCCGCATTCACGCCTTCCAGCAACTTCTCGGGGGAGACGCCCGCTCTGGCGGCCATGGCAACGGCCTCCGCCGTGCTGATCAGGTGACAGGCGGCCAGCATATTGTTGGCAATCTTGGCCACATTGCCCGCGCCACAGCGACCGACATGCACTCGGCTGCCGCTCATGGCCTCCAGTACCGGCATGGCGCGTGCCAGCACCTCATCCTCGGCGCCGATCACCATCGACATGCTGCCGCTCGCGGCGCCCTTGGGGCCGCCGGACACCGGGGCGTCGATGAAGTCGATACCGCGCGTCGCCAGCGCCGCCGCCACCTTGCGGCTGGTCTCGGGGGTCGAGGTGGTGGTGTCGATCACGATCAGTCCCGGCCTGGCCATGGCCAGCAGGCTTTCGGCCTGGCGGTCTTCTGCTGCATCGCCGCCCAGACACAGGCGTTCGACATGCTCGGCCTTGGGCAGCGAGAGGATTACCACCTCAACATTCGCGAGCAGCTCGATGAGGGAATCGACCGGCGTGACGCTTGCCGCAGCCGCCTTGTCACGCGCAGCCTGAGAGAGATCGAACCCGATGACGGGGAAGTCATGACGGGCGAGAGTCGCGGCCATGCCGCCGCCCATGTTGCCCAGTCCGATGACACCGACGGTTGTTGTCATTGTGTGATTCCTGTCGTGGTGAAAGGGGGAGTAGCACCCGGTGACTCGAGTATGGACAGCGCTTCTGTGTTCCAGCAATAATCCAGAATTCACTTTAATGTTGCCTTCAGGGCAATGCTGGGGGCGTGATGAGTCTGGTGCAGGATCGACGTATCAGTCACTTCCATGAGGCGGCAAGACTCGGTAGCGTGCGCGCGGCGGCGGATTTCCTGAATGTGGCGCCTTCCGCGGTCAGTCGACAGATCACCCAGCTGGAGCATGAGCTGGGCATGCCGCTGCTTGAGCGCCATCGCCGCGGGGTCAAACCGACGGAGGCGGGCGAGCGGGTACTGGAGTATTACCGGCAGCGTCTGGCCCAGCAGGAGGTTCTACTCGAGTCGTTGCAGTCATTGAAGGGGCTGCAAAGCGGCTCGCTGGTGCTGGCGATCGGTGAGGGCTTCATCGAGGGGCTGGCGGGGCCATTGAGTCGTTTCTCCGCGCGTTATCCGGGCATCGAACTCAAGGTGAATCTATGCGGGACCAATGAAGTGATCCGGCAGGTGGTCGAGGACGAGGCGCATCTGGGGCTGGTGTTTCACCCGACTCGCGATCCGAAGATTCGCACGCACGTCTCGCGGCCGCAGCCGGTGTGTGCGGTAGTCAATCCGCAGCATGACTTGGCTCGACAGTTCGGGGGGCAGCCGCTCGGGGGGCAGCAGTTCGCGGCTCAGGAAGGCTCAATGCGGGCGGCAGGAAAGGCCGAGCCGCTGTCGCTGGCGGTACTGGCCAATCACTCCCTGGCCCTGCCGGAGGTGTCATTCGGCATCCGCCAGATCGTGGCCCAAGCCGAACATCAGGCCGGAGTGATGCTGAGCCCGACCCTGACCTGCAACGCCCTCGCCATGCTCAAGCAATTCGCGCTGCATGGCGGCGTGACCCTGCTGCCGGAATTCGTGGTCTCCGAGGAGGTCGCCGCCGGCCGCCTGTGTCGAATCCCGCTGCAGGAAGCCCAATTCGTCACGCCGCATGTGCAGTTGATCAGCCGCCTGGGCCGTCAGTTGAGCGACGGCGCCAGTCGGCTGTCGAGCCTGTTGCAACAGGACATGACGGCCTTCAGCCCGTCGGAGGGGGGCTCAGTCGGTCAATCGCGCTGACGGTGAGGGATTCAGTACAGAATTGGCGCGCAGGCGTTCGGCGGCAAAATCCAGGAAGGTGCGTACCTTGGCCACCGCGCCGCGCCCCTCGCTGTGCAACAGGTGGATCGGCAGCGGCGGTGGCTCTAGCTCCTCCAGCACGGCCTGCAGTCGACCCGCGGCGAGATCCTCGCCGACCTGATAGGACAGCACGCGGGTGATGCCCCAACCACTGCGGGCGGCCTCGATGCAGGCGGCAATGCTGCTCATCGTTAGCCGGGGGCTCACTCGTATGGCGTGTTCTCCTGTGTGGCCGAAGCGCCACTCCTTGCTGGCATTCATGTTGCTCGCGGCAACGATGCGCAGTCCGGCCAAGGCCTCCAGCGAGTCCGGCGTGCCCTCGCGGGCGAAATAGCTCGGTGAGCCACACACCACGAGCCGCACGCTGCCGACTCTCAGTGCCGAAAGCCCCGAGGACGGCAGGGAGCCGATTCGCACGGCGATATCGAAGCCTTCCTCGATCATGTTGACCACGCGGTCCACCATGACCACCTCGGCGCGCATCTCGGGGTAGCGTTCGAGGTATTCCATCAGCAGTGGCATCACATGGAGACGGCCGAATTCGGTGGGACAGGTGATGCGCAATACGCCAGTGGGGCGTGTCGCGGCGCCGCTGACACCATCCTCCGCTGCCTGAAGCTCCGCCAGGATGCGCCTTGCATCCGCCAGATACCGCTCACCGATCTCGGTCAGGCGCACGCGACGTGTGGTGCGCGTGAAAAGACGTGCGCCCAGGCGGGTTTCCAGGGCATTGATGCCGCGTGTCACCGAGGGGGCGCTCATGCCCAGCGCCCGGCTGCCTGCCGCGAAGCTTTCGGCATCCGCCACGGCCACGAAGACCTCCAGTGTCTGCAGTCGGTCCATCTATGGCTCCCATTGGCGTCGATTATCGTCATTATCTGGAATGATCAATTGTGTCTGCTGAGGATTCTAGCAGCCAGATGAGGAGAGTAGTGTGGGGATGTGTTTGATCACCCCAACCGCTGGAGCCTCTTTCATGTCAGCCAATCTCCCCCGCCATCCCTTGCCACCGTTCACGTCAGACACTGCGGCACACAAGGTGCGTCTTGCCGAAGATGGCTGGAACAGCCGTGACCCCGAGAAGGTAGCGTTGGCGTATTCGCCGGACGCCCGCTGGCGCAATCGTGCCGAATTCGTGACCGGCCGTGATGAGGTGGTGGCCTTCCTGACCCGCAAGTGGGCAAGCGAGCTCGACTATCGCCTGATCAAGGAGCTGTGGGCCAGCGCCGGAAATCGGATCGCCGTGCGTTACGCCTATGAATATCGCAATGACAGCGGCCAGTGGTTTCGCGCCTACGGCAATGAGAACTGGCAGTTTGATGAGCTGGGGCTGATGACCCATCGCCACGCCAGCATCAATGAGCACCCCATCGCGCAGAGCGAGCGCAAGTTTCATTGGCCATTGGGGCGCCGACCGGATGACCACCCCGGGTTGAGCGATTTCGGCTTCTGAGTCGTCATCGCCAGCCACGTTTCCTGCAGCGCACTGCGCTTTGCCGCTCTCGGCTTTTTCCTCTTTTCTCACATTGTCAGGTGAATCATGAACTCACGCTTTGCTGCCACGTCAGCGCCCATCCGTCTGTTCCGCAATCCGAAGTCCGGCCACTGTCACCGCGTCGAGCTGATGCTGGCGCTGTTGGACATTCCCTATGAGACGGTGGATCTCGACATGGCCAACGGCGCGCACAAGGCGCCCGACTTCCTCAAGATCAGTCCGTTCGGGCAGGTGCCGGCCATCGAGGACAATGGCGTCTTCCTGAGTGATTCCAACGCCATCCTCGTCTATCTGGCCCAGCGCTATGACGGCGAACGACGCTTCATGCCCGGCGACGCCCTGGCAGTGGCCCAAGTGCAACGCTGGCTCTCGGTCGCGGCCGGGGAGATTGCCGCTGGCCCCTGCACGGCACGTCTAGTGACCGTCTTCGGTGCCCCCTTTGACCACGAGCAGGCCATCGCCCGCGCGCAAGCCCTGTTCGCCGTCATGGAGTCCCATCTGGATCAGCGGCAATACCTGGTGGAGGAGCGGCTGACGTTGGCCGACATCGCGGGTTACAGCTACATTGCCCATGCCCCGGAGGGGGGTGTCAGCCTGAGTCCTTATCCCGCCATTCGTGGCTGGCTTGCGCGTATCGAAGCCGAGCCGGGCTTCGTGGGCATGGCGACGAGCCCGGTACTGGCCTGAGCCCCACCGTCATTCTGAGGGTTTGTCCATGAATGAGCATCGGCAGGTGTTTCATGCAGGTGAGCGACGTGTCCAGGCTCGCGCAGGCGTGCCGGAGCATTATCTCGAGCAGGTCGCCCCCTACGTGCGCGACCGGATGCCTGAGCAGCATGTCGCGTTCTTCGCGAGTCTGCCGGTGCTGTTCATGGGCGTGCCTGACAGCGACGGCTGGCCGTGGGCGGTGGTGAGCCTTGCGCCGCCCGGGCAGCTTTGCGATGCCACGCCCGGTGAGCTGCAGGTGCATGCACGACCGGCGCTGGGGCAATTGCTGGGGCTGAATTTCACTCCCGGTACCAGGGTCGGCGTGCTGGGGCTGGATCTGGCCAGTCGGCGGCGCAATCGCCTGAATGGCACCCTGCTTGCCCCTGAAGCGGTGGCGGGTATGGCGCCCGATGGGCTGCGGATCGGGGTCGATCAGAGCTTCGGCAACTGTCCGCAATACATCCAGCAACGTGAGATCGACTGGGCTGCCGAGCAGGCGAAAGCGCTGGTCAGCCGCGAGGTGGCACTCAATGACGAGGCGACATGGAACGATGAAAAAGCGCGCGCCTTGCTGGCCCAGGCGGACACCTTCTTCATCGCGACCTGCGCAGGTGAGCTGGACGATGCTGCGCCCAACGGCGTGGATGTCTCGCATCGTGGCGGCAGGCCAGGCTTTCTGCACCTGAATGCCGATGGCAGCCTGTCGTTTCCCGATTTTGCCGGCAATCACTTCTTCAACACCCTGGGCAATATCGAGCTGGATTCCCGCGTCAGCCTGTTGATTCCTGACTTCATCTCGGGCGAGGTGTTGGTGCTCAAGGGGCATGCCCGGGTCGACTGGAACCCCCAGCGGGCAGCGCTGGTCGCGGGCGCCGAGCGCATCGTGGATGTGGTGCCGGAGCAGGTACTGCATGTCGAGCATGCCTTGCCGGCGCAGGGGCGTCTGATCGAACTCTCGCCGTCGCTTGAGCAGACCGGTGACTGGCCAGCCCCTGATGAGGCGCCCGTACCCTTGCGTCGTCTGAGAGTCATCGACAAGGTGCGCGAAAGTGACTCGATCACCTCCTTTTATCTGGAGCCATGGCTGCTAGCGGGGCAGGAGCGCGAACCGGCGGAAATCGCCGCCTATCACCCCAGCCAGTTTCTGACCCTGCGTCTGGCCTCGACGCCACGCAAGCCCTTGTCCTGCGGCGAGATCGCGGTGATGCGTAGCTACAGCATTTCACAGGCCTGGCGGGCGGGGCAGAGTGCCTATCGCATCTCGGTACGCCGCGACCCCAAGGGACTTGCCTCACGACTGCTGCATGATGAATTCGCGGTGGGCGATGTGCTGGAAGCGACACCCCCGGCGGGGGATTTCGTGTTGCAAGACTCGCCCACACCTCGCGTACTGCTGTCATCCGGCGTCGGCATCACGCCGATGATCGCCATGCTGGAGGCCTTGATACAGCAGGCAGAAGCGGGGCATCCGCCGCTCGGTGAAGTGGTCTTCCTGCATGCCGCGCGTGATGGGCGTGAGCTGGCATTTCTCGACACGCTGGAGCGCTGGTCGCGCGCCCATGCGTGGCTGCATCTGCATATCGCCTTGTCGCGCCCGAGTGCGGCGGATCTCGTGGCCGGGCGGCATCAATCTGTGGGCAGATTGGAGCTGGTGAGTCTGGCGGGCAGCCTGCCGGAACTTGCTTCCAGCCATGTCTATCTGTGTGGCTCCGAGGGCTTCATGCGCGCGCAATATGCCGCCTTGCTGGCGCTGGGGTTACCGCGGGAGCAACTACATCACGAATTCTTCGGGCGTGGTTCGCTGGAGGAGGGGGAGGCAACCGCGGTTGCGCTATCGTCAGACTTCCAGGCGAGCTTGCCGGAGCGTGCTCGGGTCACCTTCACGCCTCGCGTGGCACCCGGGCAGCCATCGGCCAGCGCTGCGGACATCACACGACAGTGGACACCCGTACAGGGCAGTCTGCTTGAGCTGGCCGAGCAGTCAGGCGTGAATACCCTGTCCAGTTGCCGCACCGGGCGCTGTGGCAGCTGCGCATTGCGACTGCTCGAGGGTGAGGTCAAGTATCCCGAGCCGCCACAGGCCGGCGTGGCTCAGGGACAGGTGCTGATGTGCTGTGCCTACCCGGCTAATGATCAGCCGCTGGTCATCCAGACGCTTTGAGCTGCGTCATCGGGCGCGAATGGCTCGGTGTGAATGGCTCGGTGTGAATGGCTCGGCGTGAATGGCTAGGCATGAATGACTGGGCGCGGCTGACAAGCTCGAGGAGAATCAGTGAGATAGCGATAGGTCAGTTCATGGTCCTGACAAGTGGCTGGCGGTATAGTACGAAGCGTGTGTCATTTATCCGAGCCTGTCGCAGATTGTTGCCCGATCGGCATCACAGACAAGGGTTTTCACGATGGCTTCATTTCGTATTCTGACGCATCCCGAGCACGGGACGCGTGCCGTCAAGATCGGCTGGTCGTGGCCGGCGTTCTTCTTCGGTCTGTTCTGGGCGCTCTACAAGCGCATGTGGCTGCTGGCGGCCAGTCTGTTCGGCTTCATCGTGCTCAGCTCGGTCTTCATTCCGGCGACGCAGGGAGGGCAGCTGATCTCCAATATCCTGTTCCTGGGCCTCAACTTGACCATCAGCCTCAAGGGCAACCTTTGGTACGCGAGCCTGCTGGAAACCCAGGGCTATCAAGAGCAGGCCCAGGTCTCGGCGCGCAATCCCGATGATGCGCTGGCCGTGTACGCCAATTCACAAAAGGCCTCTGCTGCCAATATCCGCGACCATGAACAAGGCGGCGCTGACTCACGGGATCAGGGCCTATGGGGCGATCAGCGTGACGAGCGGGAGCGTAAGGATGGCAGGGGTAACAGAGTTGAAAGAGATGAAAAAGATGAAAGAGATGACGACAACGGCGATGGTGGCTCCAGTGGCAAGGGCGGCGGCAACGCCACGGGCACCTTCATCGGTTAAGCTTTGCACGATAGGGTGACACTCAGTACCAGACGGTCTGATTTAAGGCATGCCATCGACCGGAGTGGCGCTTAATATTGTGGAGGTGCTGCTCCGGTCGATGGCATTTCTGGGGTCAGACTTTAGCGGCATGTGAATCAGGTCAGTGAAGCTCGGTTGACAGTTGATGGGAAGCGGCAGGCCCTGATAGCGTCACTCCAAGCGATGCCAGTACTACTAGGCCAACGGCTACCCACTGGAGAAGCGCCAGCTCCTGCCCCAGCAGTAGCAATGCCGAGAGTGCAGCTGCGGCAGGCTCCAGGCTCATGAGCGTGCCGAAAGCGGGGGCGGAGAGCCTGGGAAGCGTATACATTTCCAGCGCGTAGGGAATCGCCGCCGAAAGGACTGCTACACCCAGTGCCAGTGGCAGGATGTCCCAGGACAGCAGCGTGCTACCTGCCTCCCATATGCCTATCGGCGCCACGACCAACGCTGCTATAGCCATGCCCAGCGCAACGGCCGAAGTACCATGTCGATTGCCTGCCCGCTGGCCGAACAGGATGTAGCCTGCCCAGCAAGCTCCTGCGCCCAACGCACAGACCGCACCCCACGGGTCGATCGGGCCTGAATCCTGTGGCCCGAGAGTCAGTAGCATGACGATACCCAGGATAGCGAGGCACACCCAGGCAAGGTCTCCTCTACGTCTTGAACACAGCAATGCAACGCTCAAGGGGCCGGTGAATTCCAGTGCAACGGCGATACCCTGTGGAATCGTCTGCAGAGAGGTGTAGTAGAGCAGGTTCATCATGCCCAGGGCCGCACCATAGCCGAGGATGATCGGCCAGTCGGCTATCGTGATGGGCTTTCGCCATGGACGGAGTACCGCAAGCAGCAATATTGCGGCGACGAGCAAGCGCAATGTTGTGACACCGCTGGGTCCTATGCTGGGGAACAGGCTCTTGCCGAGAGATGCGCCGACCTGGAAGGATGCGATGGCAGCGATCAGAATCATCACCGGCCATATGCGATGGACGATGTCTTGAACAAAGGGGGGCATGATGGACTCCGGTAGCGACTTCCCCAGGGTGGCGTAGGGAAGTCATGGCGCAGGTTTTTTTCTGTAGAAGCTGTGTTGGCCTGAGTGGCACTTGGCTCTTTTATTTGTCGCTTGATGATGGGAGGCGATGAGTGAATTTCATGGTGTGCCTTTCGCCGTGGTTGTCAGCGCCATGAATCCGGTTATATTCGAAGTCTTGCCAGATGGCATGGCTGGCCTTCTGGCGTGAAAAATCGAGCAAACCACAAACGCAGGTGGCACTTAGATGCTGGGCAATCTTCACGATATCGATCTCAAGTTGTTACGAGTCTTTCATGCTATCTGTGAGTGTGGTGGCTTCACTCAGGCACAACTGCGGTTGGGCATGAGCCAGGCAAGCATCAGTACCAAGATGGCTCGTCTCGAGGGGCGCCTGGGGTATCGGTTATGCTACAGAGGGAATGCCGGGTTTAGCCTGACACCGGAAGGCACTCAGTTGCTGCGCAGTACCCAGCGACTGCTGGCGGCGGTAGACGCTTTCGTCGATGAGGCTGGTGACGTCGGACAGCAACTCAGTGGTGAGCTCAATCTGGGAATCATTGATAATGCGGTCTCCAATCCGGACTTTCGGGTGGCCGATGCTCTCGAGGTATTCCTAGCCGAGGCCCCCGGCGTCAGTGTCAATATCAGTGTTGGTGATCCTGCCAACCTGGAAGCTCAGGTGCTGGATGGTCGCTTGCATCTGGCGATCGGTCTCTTCAATGGCAGTCGTCAGAATCTGGATTACCTGCCGCTCTATCAGACAACTCATGGCTTGTTCTGTGGGCGAGAGCATCCTTTGTTTGCCATCGAGGACGAAGAACTTACCGAGGATGATCTGCATAAAGCCTTGTGTCTGGATGCCGGCTATCTGGACACGATAGAGGGCTTTCAGCGCGATATAGGTCTGGGCCAGGTCAAGAGCGATACGCATCAGAATGCTGAAGGCGTGGCACTGTTGGTTCTCTCTGGACGCTATGTTGGCAACTTGCCCGTGTCCTACGCGCAGCGCTGGGTAAAGGAGCAGCGGCTGCGCTTGTTGAAGCCGGATGTCAGTCTGGTGACATCGACTGTCACTGCCATCCATCGTGCTCAACGACCGCCTGCTGCCTTGGTGCGTTTTCTTGAGGTGTTGCGCTTGCAGCATGGATCAGCCCGAAGTTCTTCAAGCCAATCCCCCTGACGGGTGCTTGTGAACCGAATCTTTGTGAACAGGCATCGGCATGCACTGGCACTGATGTCGTTGCAATGACATCAGTGCCAGTGCATGCCGGTTGTGGGGGTTACAGAATGAATCGTCCCATCAGGCTGAGGATCGGGATAGCGATCAATAGACGTAACAACCAGATCATGAACAGCTGCAAAAGATTCAGACCAATGCGCGCCTTGAGAATCACGATGGCCACTTCCGTCAGGAAGATGATGCCATTCACGGCAGCCCCGGCGACCACGAAGCGTGTCAGTTCGCTTTCGATGCTCGAACCGAGAATCACGGGCACCAGAAGGTCAATGAAGCCTGTCAACATGGCGGTTGCGGCGATTCTGGCTTCCGGCAGTCCCACCAGCTCCAGATAGGGCACCAGGGGAGTCGCCAGCACCTCGACGACCGGGGTGTACTTGATCAACGCAAGCCCCAGGACCCCCAGGATCATCATGGTCGGGTAGACCGTGATGGAAAGGTCGGCAGCTGCATACAGCGAGCTCTTGAGCTTTGCCAGTGGCTTTTGCGCCCTGTCTGCACGCTCGATGCCGCGTCGCAAGGCCCAGCCCAGCAGTGGCTCGTCAGCGGCGCGATCTTCCTGTTCCGGTTGAGGCGGCTCATCATCGCGCGTCAAGTTCGCGACTCTGCTCAGCGGTGGCAGGCGTGGAACGATCAAGGCACAGGCGATACCGGCCAGGGTTACCGACAGATACCAGCCCAGAAAGACGCGTTCCAGATTGACGAAGCTCAGCACTACATAAGCGAAGGCGATGGAGACAATTGAATAGTTCGTCGCAATCGTCGAAGCCTGACGTTTGGTGTAGTGACCATCATGATACTGCTGTGAGGTCAGAATGATGCCCACTGAGGAGGCGGACAACCAGGAAGCCAGACAATCGATAGCGGCACGTCCCGGCAGCTTGAACATGCGCTGGAAGGGACGATTGATCATGACGCTGATGAATTCCATCAGGCCGTAATCCGTTAGCAGCGGCAGCAGAATGGAGCTCAGGAAGAACAGCGTCAGCAGAATCGGTGCCACTTCATATAACAGGACGCCACCAGTATCCTTGTCCCACACCCAGACGGGCCCAACTTCGAAGTACACCATCAGCAGTGCCGCGGTGCCAGCCAGGCGCAGCAGCAGCCAGCCCGGGCGGACATTGAAGAGCTGAAAGAAGGGATGTGGATGACGTTTCAGGGCGGGGGACAACAGAATGACCAAACTGAAAAGCGAGGGGATCACCACGATGATGATGGCAATCGTCATCATGTAGGGAGCTACCATTGCGGTGACCTGGCTGATCAGATAAGCGATGGGCACCGTCCACTGGCCCCCCAGCAGCATTGGTGTCATGAATAGCAATACGCCAATCATTGACGGTATCAGAAATCTGAGTAGTCGCTTAGTGCTGACGGGTTGTCCAGTGGAGTGAGTGCCATCCATCAGGTCGATAGTTCCCCGACCTGTACTTGTCTCACGGCGGGTAGGTTTCATGTCAGTTGCCTCGATATTGTAATTATCATGTGCTGCTGGCAGTAGGTCTTCGCGGATATTGTCTTCACGTGCTTCATGCACATGCAGTGCCAGGCATATGCAGCTTCACAACGCCAAGGGCGGGAGATTCGCTTGCGGGCTGTCCATGCTGCATCGTAGGACGTCAATCCGTTGCCATTTCTTTCCCTGTCCTTGCCGGGGGCGAACAGGCATGAACGACGCCATGCTGGCGCTTCATTGAGCCGGTTGCCCCTGAGATAGTCATCTCACGGCCTCGCCATCCACTCGCTTGATCATGAGACGATGACGAGGCAGTGAGCCTGTGAATTTCAGCTCTCTGGCAATGCGGCAATGACCATCATCTCGACCTTCCACTCAGGTCTGGCGAGCACAGCCTGCACTGCAGCACGCACCGGCGGATGTTGCGGTGAGACCCAGGCATCCCAGACCTCGTTCATCTCGGCAAACTCGGCCATGTCAGTTACCCAGACCTGAGCTGAGACGAGGTGATGCTTATCCGTGCCGGCGCGTGCCAACAGGGCATCGATCTGTTTAAGAATCTGGCGAGTCTGGTCTCCCATGCCGGTGGAAGTGTCGTCAGCCACCTGGCCTGCCAAGTGAACGGCCTGGCCGTGAATAGCGACCTGACTCATTCGGCGGCCTGAATCAATGAATTGCAGTGTCATGATGAATTCCTTTCGAGAGGTAAGCGGGAGAACATTCAGTATTTCTTGCCCAGAATGGGAGGGAGACTCCGTGCAAGAGCAGGCGTACTGCTAGGATGATCGGGGGATTCAGACACGGCGTTCAGGCTTGATATGGCTGTCCATTGCACTGAGCATGCTATCAAGGGAGCGCCGCGCGCCACGCTGCAGGTACTCCATGGCCTCCAGCGCACCTTCATGCGCTCGGTAGGACGATCCGGCCACACAGTCTTCGGCGACACGACAGAAGTAATCTCCTTGATGGCCATCAACGAAGGTGTAGTGCACGCAGACATCGGTCAGACCACCGCACAGCAGCAGAGTGTCGACATCCAGGCCTCGCAGTAGAATCTCGAGGTCCGTGCCATAGAATGCCGAGTAACGGCGCTTCTTGATCAGATAGTCATCTTCGCAATAGCCAAGTTGTTCAGCGGCGATCTCGGTATGTGGGTGGCCTTCGATGCAGTGGCGATCTTCATCGCCATCCAGCTCGCGACCAAAGTCGATGCCGTCTGGACGATGGACTTCCTGAATAAAAATGACGGGAATACCGCGTTCGCGCGCCTTGTCGATCAACTTGCGTGACAGGGCCATGCGCTCGACATAATCCGGCATGTGGGCGATGGCACGCTTGTCTTGATTGATGAAGGCGCCCGCCAGGATGTCGATGACGATGAGGGCCGGGCGGCCTTCGATGATCTTGCGGTTCTTGGCGTCAGGGATAGACATGATGGGCTCCAGCAACGGGGGGGGGGTTATTGTCGGGAATGTTGCACCGCGTGAGGGCAGCGATGATTGACGAGAATCATCCTGCTACAGGCCTGAGCATTCGGGAATTTCGCGCTGGTGATGTGTACATTGCGCTGCCGTTAACTAGCTGCTTAGTTACGGTTAAATTATTGATATATGATTTTTTGTACCGACGTGATGCTGGATCATGTGGTGGTGACGCTAGTTAAAAGGGTCGTGTACGAGAACTGCCATTGTTTCGATGGTGATGCTGACAAGAGAAGATGCAATGAATCATCAGGGAAGATTGACGCGCTGGAACGATGACAAGGGCTTTGGCTTCATTACCCCGGCGTCGGGTGGCAAGGATGTCTTTGCCCACATCAGCGCCTACCAGGGGCGCGGGCGACCCAAGGCCAGCGCGCAGGTGCACTATCAGTTGGGCATGGATGACAACAACCGCCCACGTGCCATCCGCTTTCGCACCCATGGGGCCGGAGCTTCCACCACCTCTACCGGGATGTGGCTTGCATGGTTGGTGGCGTTAGCCGTGATGGTCGTTCTCGGGGCGGGATGGCAGCAAGGGCGTCTGCCATGGATGTTGCCTGCAGCGTATCTGGGCATGAGCCTGGTGGCGTACATGGCGTATCGGGTAGATAAATTGGCCGCTACTGAGAGTGAACAGAGAGTCCGCGAGGATACCTTGCACTTCATGGAGCTTCTGTGTGGATGGCCGGGCGCGCTGATCGCCCAGCAGAGCCTGCGCCACAAGACGCGCAAGACAAGCTACCGGTTCGTGTTCTGGTGTGCGGTACTGCTCAATATCGCGGCCGTGAGCTGGCTGACTCTCTCGCCGGATGCCGCGACCCTTCGTGACCTGCTCGGCTTTCCCGTCATGGCAGGCGAGGCCATGATCAGATGGTCATGAGCGGATAACCAAGCGCCGTTATCGATCGCATGACAACGACAAAGGGGGCCTATCAAAGGCCCCCTTTGTCGTTGTTGCTCACTAATGTTTACCAGTAGAGCACGCTGGCCATCAGAACGGTGCGAAATCATCCTGTTCGGCGCTCGAGGCGACCCAGCGGTCTCTGGCAGGTATCGCCCGGCGTTGGGCGCCCTGTGGCGGTATCTGGCCTCGCTCACCATACAGCCACAGCACCAGGTTGGAGCGCTGGCCGCTGGTGATCGGCTGCGCGGCATGCGGCACATTACCGCGATGCAGCATGGCCGAGCCGGACGTGAACGAGAAGCGCACTGCGTCGCCGCTCGCGGCGTCCAGAACGTCCAGTTCAGAGCCCTCGAAGGTCTCATCGGGCAGGTTCATGTTGATGTTGAGAGTCACGGACGAGGCGTCGGTATGCGGCCGAATCGAGGCGTCCGTGGTGGGCTGGTAGTGGATCGAGAAGCCGAAGGACTGGCTGTCGTAGCCGATGATTTCCGGGAACAGCAGCCGCGAGATCGGGCGCATGTAGGTGTCCAGCAGCTGCTGATAGAACGCCTGGAAACCCGGTGCCGCCAGATAGCCCTCTGAGCGACGGTCGAGCATGGCGCCGCGTCGGTTGAGCACGATGCCGTAGGGCGGGCGCAGCGGAATGCCGGCGTCCCATGCCTGTTCCAGCATGTTGCGCAGATCAGCAATTCGCTCGACATCGAAGAGCTGGAACTGATAGACGTCAGTAGCGACTTCTGTCATCAGCGCCTTGACGTCCGTCTCGCGCTCGGGATTTTCCCACGCCTGCTTGACGGCAGTGCGCAGCGCCTCGTCGATCAGTCCACTATCGAGGATGGCGAGGTCGTCTTGCTCGACGGCTTCCCATTCACGCCAGGCGTCACTCAGCAGCTGACGATGGCTGTCCCAGAATTGCTGGACGGAGGGAGCGCGTCGCAGCATGGCCTCGCGGGAAGGAAGTTCAAGCTCGCGGGCCTGCTGCAACCGGGTCTGCTGTAGTCGGGTAGGGTGCAATACAGAATGGGTCATGGGATGTCTGCTCCAGAAACTTGCGACATGAAGGCTGCCGTTTCGGCGATGTTGGGCAATTTATTACGCCGTGCCTTGTTGATAAACAGGCCCCTGGAGTAAACACATTCAATATTCTGTTGATGATCTCCACACGACAGCAGGCCCGCACACAATGCGGGCCTGCTGTCGTTTGCCAGAGTGATACGAGGCGTGTTGTCAGCTCATCAAGCCGTCGACCACCCCCAGGCCGTGGAAGGCGATCATGCCGATGATGCCAGCGAAGATCACGTAGTAGAGCGTCGGCAGGATCGTCTTGCGGAGCGTGACGCCTTCGCGACCCAGGAGGCCGACGGTGGCCGAGGCGGCTACCACGTTGTGGATGGCGATCATGTTGCCGGCAGCCGCGCCGACCGCCTGGAGGGCGACCATCATGGCGCTGGAGATGCCCAGGGCCTGGGCGACGTTGAACTGGAAATCGGCCAGCATCAGGTTGGAGACGGTGTTGGAGCCGGCGATGAAGGCCCCGAGGGCGCCGACACTCGGCGCGAACAGCGGATAGATATCGCCCACGCTATCGGCGATGAACTGCGCCATCGCCACCGGCATCGACACCAGGTCCGCCTCGTTGACGCCGGAGTTGATCAGGATGCGCACCATCGGGATCGTGAACAGCAGCACGAAGCCTGCGCCGAGAATGGTGCGTCTGGATTCGCTGACGGCAGCACTGACGTCTCGCATGCGCATGCGGTGCAGCACGATGGTCAGCAGTACCACGACCACCAGGATACCGCCGGGCAGGTACAAGGGCTGCAGGCTGCCGGAGATGTCAGCCTCCCCGAGAATGCCGCTCCAGCCGAAGCTCCATGAGGTCAGCGCCTCCTTGATCGGCGCGATGACGCGCGACATCACCAGCAGCACCGCGAGCAGCACGTACGGCAGCCACCCCATGCCGACCGAGAGCGGCTTACGGCCCTCGACGGGCTCAAGTGTCATGTCCAGCTTGCCGATCCACTCCGCGGGCCAGCTGTCAGCGTTCGGGAAGTCCCAGGTCCGGCTGGGCAGCAGGAAGCCCTTGCGCGCCGCCGGAACCACGATGGCGAGCCCCACCATGGCGCCGATCATCGACGGAAATTCCGGCCCCAGCAGCATGCCGGCCAATACGTAAGGCACCACGAAGCAGACACCGGCGAACAGCGCGAAGGGCGCGACTTCCAGCCCTTCACGCCAGGAGCGATTGGCGCCGAAGAAGCGCACCATTACCGCGACCATGATCAGCGGCATGCAGATCCCGATGATGCCGTGGGTGATGGCGACCTCAGAGGTCACCAGTTGGAAGTAAGCGTCCCAGCTCGAGCCATTCGCGGTCAGTGTCTCGCTGACACCGGCCTTGTCGAGGCCACCGGAGACCCCGACCACGATCGGCGTGCCGACCGCACCGAAGGAGACCGGCGTCGATTGCACCATCATGCCCACCACGACCGCCGCCAGGGCCGGGAAGCCCAGCGCCACCATCAAGGGGGCGGCGACGGCGGCAGGGGTGCCGAAGCCGGAGGCACCTTCGATGAAGCAGCCGAACAGCCAGGCGACGATGATGGCCTGTACGCGGCGGTCTGGGCTGATGCCGGAGAAGCCGTTGCGTATCGCGGCAATGCCGCCGGAATGCTTGAGGGTATTGAGCAGCAGCAGGGCGCCGAAGATGATCCACAGGATCGCGACCGTCAGTATCAGCCCTTGGAGTGACGAGGCCAGGACACGAGTGAAGGTCATGTCCCAGGCCAGAAGGGCGATCAGCGCAGTAACCACGAAGACGATGGGCATGGCGAGGCGGGCGGCCATGCGAAAGCCGATCAACAGCACCCCGGCGAGCAGCAATGGCACAAAGGCCAATAGTGCCAATAGCGACTGATTCATGTGCAGCACTCTCCCTATGTTGCGTGGCGAACGTCGTTTTAAAAGCTTTTGTTGTTGGTGGGTGCGTGGTTATGTCGCACCTGACGCTAGCTCAAGGTAAGAGAGTCCATTTGTTTCTGCTACTTGAGGTCATCTGGTATTACCAGTGATGATCGTGAGGTTTATTTGCGCCAACTCATTGATAGTCAATGCCTCTGTGAGGTGTCGCAGCCCACTCATCACGCGCAGCAGGTCACTTTATTAGACTAAAAGGCGGCAGTTTACCGGGTGAGAGGCGTCTGCTTTCTGAGCGTGACAGGAAGGGCGTCCGGCCAATGACATCTGCATGTCACGCGCTTCACGTGCCCCAAGCGCCCCAATAGAAGGAGGAATGGCGAACAAGAAGCTGTCGGGCGGGGTTGTCTTGCGCGCCATAAGGGCGGCTCACGCCTTGTTGGCTTGCGTGAATCCCCTCTTTCTGGTGGTCGTCATTGTCTCGAGATGCTGGGCGAAATGAAGGCCTACTCAGGCAAGGATATATCCACTGATTATTCAAGAAGTCGCGCACGATTCAGTGACAAGTCACTAGTAGCCGTCATGTCTGTCATGCATTGGCGACAGGTATTCAAGTTTAACTTTCGTTGGCTGATTGAGAATAACAATTGGATACCATTTAAATAAAAGAAAGCACAAATAAGCCGGCTGTGTATATTTACAGGGTGTGGGCGTGTCTTGTTACGCTGTCTTTCCTCAATCAATCACGTCTATGGAGAGCGCATGGCACAATGGGGCATGTTATTGGTCATTCTTGCAGCCCTCCAGTGGGGGATTACCGGTGGGCTGGGAAGTCAGTTGATGTCGTGGGGCTGGCAGGCCGAAGTCATTTCGTTCTGGCGCGCCATGGTGGGGTTCATCTGCATGCTGGGCTGGATGTTTCTGCTGGGCTATCACAAGCGCCCGGCCGACTCCACGCGGGGTCTGTTGGGGTGGTCATTGTTGGCGGGGCTGGGTGTCGCCGGCAATTTCATGTTCTATTTCAAGAGCGTCAATGAAAGCAGCGTCGCGGTGGCTGCCACGCTGATGTACAGCGCGCCCATCTTTGTCTATATCGCCTCTTTCCTGGCGCGGGTCGAGAAACCGACGCCGGTCAAGTTGGGGTCGATCGTGGTGGTGATGATCGGCATCGTATTGCTGACAGGCGTGCTGCAATCCGGCTCTGCCTCTGTCACCCCATTGGGCATCGCCTTTGGCTTGTTGGCGGGCGTGTCTTATGCCGTGTTCATCTTTGCCTTCAAGTCCGCTTCGCGGCACGGCAGTGTGCCGGGCATCCTGGCCATCGCGCTGGGCTTGAGCACCTTGATCATGGTGCCGTTCACGGACATGGGGCAGGCGATTGCGGTGCCCTTCGCCGACGAGTGGTGGGTCTTCATCCTGTTCGGGCTGGTGGGCGGTGGCTTGTCCTTCTATTGCTATATTGCCGGGCTGCGTCATAGCTTGCCGTCGGTCGCCTCCATCGTCGCCATGATCGAGCCGATCACTGCCACTCTCTACGGCCTGTTGATTCTGGGGCAGGGCTTGAGTGCCATGCAGGTAGGTGGCATGGCGCTGATTCTGCTCGCGATCACGGTGCTGAGCCTGGCGCAGAATCGCCCGGATGTGTTGCTGCGCATGCCGCTCGGGCTGCGCAAGGCCATGCCGAATGAAATGCAGCCGAATCAAACGGAACAGTCAGGTAAATGATGCCTTGTGAGCCCTGAACTGATGTCTTCATTCTGCTCGCGATCGTGCTGAATGCCGCGCGGTACACGATGCGCGAGTCTCGAGGGCAATAGCGAAGGGGTGAAGGGGCCTGAAACACGACAACGCCTCGTCAGCATGGCTGGCGAGGCGTTGTCGTGTTTATGGTTTTCATGAGCTCGTGTCTTGCCAGTGCGTGCTGGATCTACCTCGCCGTCAGCTATCGCTGAGTACGGCGGCAAGTTCAGGGCTCGGGCGACTGGCGTTGACGAAGAAGTCATTCATCGTCAGCAGCAGGTACTTCTTCATCATGTTCTGGGCCGGCAGGAAGATGCGATCACCGAAGTCGAAGTTGCCTGCCTGGTGCGGCACGGAGTCCTGAACGGCGTAATCCTTGCTGAACAGCAACTGCTCGTTCTTGTCGTAGAGACGATACTGGACATCGAAATCGGCAATGATATCGAAGTCTTCATTGGCGACACCGAAGGTCAGCAGATTCTTGGTCAGGTTCTGGGCGATCAGGTAATCAAGATAGACAGGGCCACGATTCTCATGGGCCTGGATTTCCACCTGCAGGCGGTAGTCGCTGGCACGTGCATCATGGGTGATGCGCGAAGACGCGGGCAATTGCTCACGCAGCAATTGATTGAAGTGGGTCATTGCCGGTGAACAGGCGCGCGACAGCTTGATGTTGCCCAGTGGTTGCATGGCCTGTTGGGCTGCGCCGGAAAACAGATTGGCCTGTGGCTGACTGTAATAGACGTCGGAATAGAACACCTTGTGCTGGTAGGCCTGCGCCTCCACCGGCGTTACCTTCGGGACATCGATCTGCGCGCGCGACACACAGCCGGCCATCACCATGAGGGCAATGCCCGCGCTAGCGAGTTTCATCAATGGCATGGGCATTCGAGTGACGGGCATATGACGAATTCTCAGGCGTGGCGAAGTTGTCGCTCACCGTAACATGCGCATGTGACAAGGCTAAACACGGGCCAGACAACGCCTTTCAACCATTGTTAACTTTTGTTGAATATTGTTGCATTTGTATATATGAAGACTCGCAAGAGGCGCCAGCTCAATCGAACCAGCGCTTGAGCGTCGTCTCCGCGCGCGCGGAATGTTCCGGTTTGATATGCGCGGCGACGATGGCGACGGCACCCGCCATCAGCGTCAGGTCATCGGTGTAGCCAAGCAGCGGTGTGAAGTCGGGCAGACCATCGATGGGCGAGATGAAATAGCCCAGCGCCCCATAGATGGTGGTGCGCGCCCAGAGAGGCGTATCGGGGTCCTGGGCGGCAAAATACATGCGAAATGCGGGATTGAGCACGCGTTTGCCGGCCTTTCTGGCGGCGCCGCTCACCTTGCGCCAGAAGCCGGCCTCCGAGTAGTCCTCGGTATGGGCGTCGAGGGCCTCCTGGTGTGGACGGCTGCCATCGCCCGTCTGCGCTACCTGATCCGGTGCTGGCAGCCTGAGTGTCTCAGGCGGCTCGGCGGCGATGATCGTCTCATTCGTCATGGCGCTGTCTCCGTCATCTGAAGGTGTCGGCAATGGCTGCCAGCTTCATACCCTGCGCTGTAAGCCTTACTCTACCATGTGACTTTGCGCGGGTTGTGTCGTTCCGTGAGTCGCTTCGGCAATCGCTGCGTGCTGGCAATGACAGACAGAAAGACGCCGCCTCCTCACCCGTATCGACTGGGCAAGGAGGCGGCGTCTTTTTTGGCGATCAGGAATTGGTCAGCAATAACGGCTCAGGCGGGCAGGTCGAACAGCAGGGCGTGCAGCCGGTGGGCTTCGCTCAGCGAGAGCCGTGATGCCTGATCCAGCGTCACGGCGTCACCTGCGCCCAGCGAGATACTTTGCGCATCGTCCGCGCTCAAGCGCGTGGCCCCGTCGATCACGTGCAGATAGTAGCGGCGCTCGCTGTCCAGTGGCAGCTCCAGTGCTGCGCGCTGCTCGTCATCCCCTTGCAGGGCGATGCGATACATCCGGGCATCCTGATTGATGGCCAGCACCCCAGGCGCGGCTTGCGCCGGTGGTGCGATCAACAGGGTGAGGCCGTCGCGGGCGGCGAAGGGCTGCTGCTGATAGCGCGGCGGCAGCCCCTTGGCCTGTGGCGTGATCCAGATCTGCAGAAAGCGCAGTGGCTCGCGGGACGAGGCGTTGTATTCGCTATGCTCGATGCCCGTCCCGGCACTCATCAGCTGGACTTCGCCCACTCCCAGGGTATGCCGTGAGCCCATGCTGTCGCGGTGCTCGATGCTGCCTGACAGCACATAGCTGATGATTTCCATGTCGCTGTGCGAGTGCGGATCGAAACCTGCGCCCGGTGCCACGCGGTCATCGTTGATCACGCGCAGCACGGAGACGCCCATGTGAGCCGGGTCGTAGTAGCTGGCGAAGGAGAAACTATGGCGGCTCTCCAGCCAGGCGAACCTGGCATGGCCGCGCGCATTGCCGGGACGTAACGTGAGCATGGCAACCTCCTGAGACTGTGCGGGCGCGCATTGAGTGATGAATAGCCAGCCTTCAGCAGGCTCATGAATCGTGCCTGGCCGGGCTCAGCAGGCGGTCGAGTGACAGCTTGCCGCCGCCGGTGATCGCCAGGCTCGCCGCGATGGTCAGCAGTGCCAGCGCGTATTCGTAGCCGTTGTTGCTCGCGAACAGCCCATTGCCGATATGCACGGTCAGGATGGCGACCAGCATGGTGAAGGCCAGCACGGCAGCCGCCGGACGTGTCAGCAGGCCGATCAGGATCGCCAGTCCGCCGAAGAACTCGCCGCTGCCGGACAGCAGCGCCATCAGGTAGCCGGGTTCGATACCGATGGAGGCCATCCACTGGCCGGTGCCTTCCAGACCGTAGCCGCCGAAGGCGCCGAACAGTTTCTGTGAACCGTGGGCCATGAAAATGATGCCGGTCGGGACACGCAGCACCAGACTTGCGAGGCTGGAATCGGTGGTCATCAGGCGAGAGAGGGCAGACTTGAACATGTGTGGCTCCAGTGATCAGGGGATATGAGGTCTTTCAGATCAGTGTGTTTGATCGATGGAGCTACTATAGAATGGGGCTTATCAAAAAAATAACGGAGGATTCTGGTCTCAATGATCAGAATTTTTGAATCATGGTCTCTCCCATCACACTCGACGCCCTGCGCGTGCTAGATGCCATCGAGCGGCGGGGCAGTTTCGCCGCGGCCGCCGAGACGCTGCACCGCGTACCCTCGGCGATTTCCTATTCGGTCCAGAAGCTGGAGGAAGAGCTGGGCGTGCCGCTGTTCGACCGCTCGCGTCGCAAGGCCGAGCTGACCGATGCGGGCCACCTGGTGCTGGCGCATGGGCGGCGCATTCTGTTGGCCACCGAGGAGATGGCGGCGCTGGCGCGTCAGGCGGGAGCGGGCTGGGAGGTCGAGCTGCGTATCTGCGTCGATACCATTCTTGATCCGGAGGCGCTCTATCCGCTGTTGGAGGAGTTCCAGGCCATCCAGCCGCGCACGCGGGTGGTGTTGAGCGAGGAGGTGATGGCGGGTGCCTGGGATGCGCTGCATGACAATCGCTGTGATCTGGTGATCGGCGCGCCCGGCGAGCCACCGGTGTCGGGTCTTGCGTGCCGGCGGTTAGGCGCAATAGAACCGGTCTTCGCCGTGGCGGAAGATCATCCGCTGACCCGGCTGGCGCAGCCGATTGCCATCGAGGCGCTGCAGGAGTATCCCACCGTGATCGTGGCGGACAGTTCGCGCAGCCTGCCCGGCCATTCTTCCGGCTTGCTGGATGGCCGCAGCCAGATCATCGTCAAGACCACGGCGCAGAAGATCGAGGTCCAGTGCAAGGGGCTGGGAGTTGGCTATCTGCCGCGGCATCGAATCCATCGCCAGCTGGAGGAGGGCAGTCTGGCACTGCTGCAGCTGGAGACGGCGCGCGCGCCGATCGATCTCTCGCTCGCGTGGCGCAGTGGCCGTCAGGGCAAGGCGCTCAAATGGTTCCTCGAGCGCCTTGCCGCCCCCGGCATTGGTGAGGCCTTCGGGCTGTTGCCGCGCGCGCCGGCGACTGACTTGCGTGGAGACTGAACCGAGCAAACGCCCTCAGCCCCAGTCGAGCACCACCTTGCCCGACTGACCGGAGCCCATGATCTCGAAGCCCTGTTGGAAGTCTGCGACGCCCAGGCGATGGGTGATGATGGGCGAGAGATCCAGCCCTGACTGGATCAGGCTGGCCATCTTGTACCAGGTCTCGAACATCTCGCGGCCATAGATGCCCTTGATGGTCAGCCCCTTGAAGATGACCTTGGTCCAGTCGATGGCCATCTCGCCGGGCGGAATGCCCAGCATGGCGATCTTGCCGCCATGATTGATGACATCGAGCATCTGCTCGACGGCGGAGGGCACGCCGGACATTTCCAGCACCACATCGAAACCTTCATGCATGTCGAGCTCCGCCATCACCTCCTTCAGGGATTCGCGGCTGACATTGACGGTGCGGGTCGCGCCCATCCGCTCGGCCAGTGCCAGTCGATAGTCATTCACGTCGGTGATCACCACATGGCGAGCCCCGATATGGCGGATGACCGCCGCCGCCATGATGCCGATGGGCCCGGCACCGGTGATCAACACGTCCTCGCCGACCACATCGAACGCCAGTGCCGTATGCACGGCATTGCCGAAGGGGTCGAAGATGGCCGCCAGGTCATCGCTGATCTCATCCGGCAGCTTGAAGAGGTTGTAGGCGGGCAGGGCAAGATATTCGGCGAAGGCGCCGGGGCGGTTGACGCCCACGCCCTCGGTATTGCGACACACATGGCGACGCCCCGCGCGGCAGTTGCGGCAATGGCCGCAGGTGATGTGCCCTTCGCCTGAGACACGGTCGCCGATCTCGTAGCCACGCACCTCGCTGCCCAGTGCGACGATCTCCCCCGCATACTCATGACCGGTGACCATCGGCACCGGCACGGTCGCCTGCGACCACTCATCCCACTGATAGATGTGCATGTCCGTGCCGCAGATCGCGGTCTTGCGGATCTTGATCAGCACGTCGTTGTGGCCGATTTCCGGCACGGCCGTTTCGGTCATCCAGATACCGGGTTCGGCCTTGAGCTTGGCCAGCGCCTTCATGCATCACCTCCCGTCGTGGACTCGATCACGCCCATCTCGCCCCCGATACGCGTAAAGGCGGCAATGGCTGTCTCGATCTGCTCCGGAGTATGCGCCGCCGAGATCTGGGTGCGAATGCGCGCCTGTCCCTTGGGCACCACCGGATAGGAAAAGCCGATCACGTAGATGCCGGCCGCCAGCAGGCGATTGGCGAAGTCGCCCGCCAGTCGTGCATCGCCGATCATCACCGGAATGATGGCGTGACCGGCGCCCGCGAGGGTGAAGCCGGCCTCCTGCATGCCACGACGGAAGCGTTCGACGTTCTCCCACAGCTTACGGCGCGCCTCGGCGCTGTCCTCGACCTTGTCCAGCGCCTTGAGAGTCGCCGCCACGATGGGCGGCGCCAGCGAGTTGGAGAACAGATAAGGGCGCGAGCGCTGGCGCAGCCACTCGACGATGGGCCCGCGCGCGGCCGTCACGCCGCCCGAGGCCCCGCCCAGTGCCTTGCCGAAGGTCGTGGTGATGATGTCGATCTGGTCCATCACGTCATGGTATTCGTGGCTGCCACGCCCGTTGGCCCCCACGAAGCCGGTGGCGTGGGAGTCATCCACCATCACCAGCGCGTCGTAGCGTCTGGCGAGCTCACAGATGCCCTTGAGGTTGGCGATCACGCCATCCATCGAGAAGACACCGTCGGTGGCGATCAGCTTGAAGCGTGCACCGGCGGCGTCCGCTTGCTGGAGGCGGGCCTCGAGTTCGCGCATGTCATTGTTGGCATAGCGATAGCGGCTGGCCTTGCACAGGCGCACGCCATCGATGATGGAGGCGTGATTGAGCGCATCGGAAATGATGGCGTCCTCAGGGCCGAAGAGTGTCTCGAACAGGCCGCCATTGGCATCGAAACACGAGGAATAGAGGATGGCATCGTCCATGCCGAGAAAGGCCGCGAGGCGCTTTTCCAGCACGCGGTGCTGATGGTGAGTGCCGCAGATGAAACGCACCGAGGCCATGCCGAAGCCGTCACGCTCCAGCGCCTGTTGCGCGGCCGCGATCAGCTCGGGGCTATCGGCCAGGCCCAGATAGTTGTTGGCGCAGAAGTTGATCACCTCCGACCCTTGCCCCTCGTGTTCATCACCGCCCGCGACCCGCAGGCTGGCACGCTGGGGCGAGGTGATCTCGCGCTCCTGCTTGTAGAGGCCTTCTTCATGCAGCTCATTGATCTGACGGCTGAGGTGGTCGTGGAAACTGGCTGGCATGCGTCGCTCCTGTGGTCCGTCACACTGTCGGGTGTCACCGCTGGGCTCGGTCTGCTTGAGCCGTCTTGTTCGCAGAGACGGTCAACCTGTTACTGACAGCATAGTGGTCTGCCAGAGCGTATGCCGACAAGGGGCGAGCGTCGGGGGAGGGAAAAGGTCTGCAGCAGACGTGACACGGCCCTGCACCTCTTGCGAGGGCAGGGCCGTGGGGTCTAGAGACATGAACACCGATGTCTTGGCTTGCTATCACGCATGGCGAGCGTTGGAAGTGATGCTGTCCTCACGTCAAGCGCCAGAATAGAAGTTGGAGTCGTGTTCCATGGGCTCCCTGCGAGGCTTGGCGTTATAACGTTGATTTATTGGATAATTTGATTGGGCTAACACGCCTGTGAAGATAAATTATCCGGGTTGTCCGAGAAGGGTGAAGCATCAGCAATACCA
This sequence comes from Cobetia sp. SIMBA_158, assembly GCF_046566945.1. NCBI lineage: Bacteria > Pseudomonadati > Pseudomonadota > Gammaproteobacteria > Oceanospirillales > Halomonadaceae > Cobetia > Cobetia sp. SIMBA_158. The sequence goes on along the minus strand of NZ_JAWJYL010000002.1, from coordinate 230,107 downwards.
TTGCAGGCCTGTCAGTGACAGGCCTGTCGTGTGGGTTTATTGCAGTACCTTCGTTCTTTCTTCCTTGCCTTCCAGTATCTCCAGAATACTATCGAGAAAACGATGTGCTTCCTTGGGCTCGGTAGCATCACGCAGATATTTGGGGATCATCTCGACAAACTCTGAACGTGAGCAGGGCTGGTGCTCGGCCAGCGCTTCTATCATTGCTGGTCTCAGCAGCCGGCGCTCGGCTGGTGTGTCTGGGAAAGCCTCTTCAATCACCTGTTCGGCGAAGCCCTTGAGACGCAGGCTCAAGGGCTGATCTCCTGAATCAACTGCTTGGGGCCCTGGACTCTGAGCAACTGCTTCGAGTTGCTCATTCACTTCAACTGCAACTGCTTCTTCGATAAAAGGCTGTTGTTCAGTTGCCGTTTTCAGTTGATTCAGCTCACGAATGATAGGGTCCAGCTCGCCATCCGGGTTACTGAACCAGTCGGTTGACCAGATGCGTCGAATGCGCCACCCCAGGCGTTCCAGCACTTCCTGGCGCAGGCGGTCTCGGTCTCTGGCTGACTTTGCTGAGTGGTAGGTCGCACCGTCGCATTCGATGCCCATGAGATAGCGCCCTGGGTTACCTGGGTCTCTGACCGCGATATCTACAAAGAACCCCGCTACGCCGACTTGAGGCTCGCAATGGAAGCCGGCGGCTTGCAGAGACTCCATGACTGCAATTTCGAAATCACTGTCAGGTGCCTTGCCGGTGGAATAGCTGATGCCTTCCATGTTCCCCTTTTCAGCAAAGTGCAGGAAGCCACGCAAGGCACGTACACCGCTTTTGGTGGTTTCACTTACCAGAATGTCTTCAGACTTCATGGAGCTGAACACATGCATGCGCTTTTTCGAGCGAGTGAACAAGACATTCAGTCGACGCCAGCCAACATCGGAGTTGATAGGGCCAAAGCGTTGATAGACTCGTCCTCCAACTTCTCCCGGACCATAGGTGAAGGAGATGAAGATGACATCCCGCTCATCACCCTGAACATTTTCCAGGTTTTTGATGAATAGCCCATCCTCCTGATTGCGAAGAGCATCTATGGCGTTGCTGATCTCTGAGCTTGTCTTGCAGAGCTCATCCACCGCTCGCTCAATCTGCTCGCGCTGCTTGGAGTTCATGGCGACGATGCCCAGTGATTCATGTGCATTGTGCACCGCATGTCGGGCCACGGCTTCTGCCACGACTCGGGCTTCTTCGATGTTGTGCTGGTTGACGAACCGCCCCTGCTTTACAAGCGTAAACTTGACGCCGAAGTCTTCCGACTGCGCATGTGGGGAAGGGAATACCACCAGGTCACTGTCGTAAAAGTGGCGGTTGGAGTAAGCAATCAGGTGCTCATGCTGCGAGCGGTAATGCCAGCGCAAGCGCCGCATGGGGAACAAGGGTAGAGCAGCATCCAGAATACTGTCAGTTTGTACCATTGCCGCCACATCTTCTTCTTCACCTGAGACATCGGAGCGGTCGAAGAAACTGGTAGGCGGTAACTGTTTGGGGTCTCCCACGACCACCAACTGACTGCCTCGAGTAATGACCCCCAGGGCGTCTTCAGGTTTCACCTGAGAGGCTTCATCCATCACCACCAGATCAAATTGTATTTCACCCGGCTGCAGATAGTGCGCCGCAGACATGGGCCCCATCATGAAGCAAGGTTTGAGCTCTTGCAGAGCTCTACCGGCACGGTTGATCAACTGACGGATAGGAATATGCCGCGCCTTCTTGCCCAGCTCATGCTTGATCAATGCAAGCTCGGTATACTCCGACTTTCGTCCACCAGATACTCCTTCGGGAATCTTTCTCTGGGCGATGATGCTGGCGATACGCTTGCGCTGGAGCTTTTGAAGCTCCTTGTCGTAATGACGGAACGTTTTCTGGTCCTGATTTTTGCTGAGACCGGAGATTCTTGCCAGATGCGGTTTGGCCGCAATGATCTCTCTGGACAACTGATCATGGATTGCCAGTGACAGCCCTTCATCGACCTGATCGATGAGGATGTTGCCTGCCATGACTTCCTTCCAGATTCTCTCCAGGCCATTGGCGAACATCTCATGCTCTGAGCGAATAAAGTTGACCCAGCCATTCAGCCAGCGAGGGTTTGAGATAGCTCTGTCATTACGTTTCGTAATGCCAGTGAGGGTAGGGTCGGTTGACGCCACCCAGAGCTTGTTGTCAAGTTGAGTAGCCTCTGCATAAGTATGATAGGCCGATTTCTGCTGCTGCCATTGTTGTTGATATTCAAGTGCATCATGCCGTAACTGCTGGAAATCTTCGGTTGATTTCATCTCTTTAATGGCCTGAGCCAGCGAGCTTACCGAAAGATGTTGCAGTTTTCTGGCAAAGGACAACGTGCTTTGAATCGTGGTGAGAGCAGCTTGATTGTCCTTGCCCACCCCCCAGTACAATCGGGCTACGTCTCCAAATAGAGAGGAGACCAGCGGGTCATGGCTGAGGCGCTGTTGCAGCGAGGATAATTGCTCTAGCTGTGACACTCTTTGCTGCAGCTCTAGTAAAGAAATATCCTGTTTCAACACCCAGGCCAGAGTCGTTTCCAGCACTGTCGACAGAGACATGATGACCTGTTGGATTTGCCCGGTGGCCCCTGTCAGCTGTTCCCTGTCACTGAATGATTGTTGCAGTTTTGGGTAGAGTCCCAACGTCTGCTCGAGCCCGGCCATGGTGTCACGAATGGAAGTGACGATATCTTGTTTATGAAGTTGCTGGATGCCCTTGATCAATTGAGCGTCAAGGTCGAGCAAAGCAGTCCCTGCTATGACTCTTGGGCCAAAGCCAATGCCATAAACCTCTCGAACTTGGCGATACCAACTTCTGAGCATCAGCAGTGATTCAATATCTGTATCCAGGCTGGCATAGAGTTCTCCTAGAAGCTTGCTGAAATTGCTTCTTTCCAGATGCCCGACCTGTTCAGAATATTTGATCAAGGTATCCAGCTTTTCGACCATTTCCGCTATTTTGGTGTCAGGGCTCTTCGCCATGCTCTTGAGATTTTTTCGAGCAGTACGCCAGTCACTATTGAACCACTTGAACATGCCTGCATTGGCAAGATGATGTTGTATGTTTTGCAAATCTTCATGTGGAAGCAGTGCGTCTAGATGATAAGTGTTGCGCAATGTAGCTCGTAGTGGGTGGAGCTCATGCAGTTGCTGCTTCAAATTGGCAAGAATCGCATCCATTTCATCATCGTCGAAACGACTTGACCGAAGTTTGACAAGCTCGCCTGGAAGTTCGTTGGTAAGCTCTACCAGTTCGATGAAAGCTGACAGTCCTTCCTTGCTGTTGGTCAGGAGAGCTGCAAGTGGCTCCGGCAGCGCAGTCTTCAACTCTTGTTGCTTGACAAGATATTCATCTAGTTCGTTTGAGGCTTTGGTCAGATGAATTACGGACTTCACTATATCCGATAGCAATAACTGCGTTGATGCTCCGAAAGCAGTTACAGGGTCAGTGAATACCGGTGGTATCTCCCCGTCCATAAGCAAAGTCAGTTTATCCCGAACCAGTTCTGGATCTAACTCTTCATACAGGCTTTGGAGAGTGATGAAGTCATTTATATTGCGCTCAACATCATCTATGGTTTCTTGATTCAGTCGTCTCAAGGCTGGGAAGTACTCTTGGCCTTTCAGATCCGGCAATTTTGAAAAATCTTGATCAAGACAGTCAAGTTCTGGAAGCATTTGTAGTGTATTCGAGTCAAGCTGCCAGCGTGATACCAAATGCTCAGTGGTGTCGATAAGCTGACCAAGTGTTTTCTGCCAGCTACTCAATAACAGGACTATTCTCTCGCTATCAAAGATCTGAATGTCGGTATTGGTGACGCCACTCCAAGGGTGATCATATATAGCTGAATTTTCACCGACCTGTTGGCGAACTTCAGCATAAATCCCCGTGAATGCTTTTATCTGATCGCGTAGTCTGAGTAGTTTGATCTCATCGAGGCTTTCCCCAGAAAGGCCAGTCACATGTAAGCGTGTAGGATCAATGGTCAGCTGGCGGCGGTAGCGTGAAGCCCCGCTGAAAATATCATGGATACTCTTGTTTGTGGCACCCCAGATCCCGTTTATTTCTTTGGCATAATCATTGAGTTGATTTTTCAGTTCTTCATAGCGAGCTACTTCGGCATCAATTTTTTGGGGGCTCTGTAGCTTTGACTGACCCACGATGCGAGAATTTATCTCCTCAAGGACTTTCCGCTTCTGCGACTTGTGGCTGTGAAGCTCCAGACAAAAATCGCCCAAGCCGGCTTTGTCGAGTCGGCGTTTGACGACTTCCAGTGCTGCCAGTTTTTCGGCAACAAATAATACTTTCTTGCCGCTTAGCATGGCGGCAGCAATCAGATTGGTAATGGTCTGCGATTTACCGGTGCCCGGTGGGCCTTCAATCACCAGGTTATGACCGTCCACAGCATCGATCAAAGCACTATGTTGTGAGCTGTCAGCATCATCAATAAGTGGGAAACGCTGATGAATGTCACCAAGCTCATCTATTTCATGCTCCAGCTCAGTGCCAACTCCACCCTCGTTGGCACTTGTCTCTACGCTGGTAAAGAACCGGGTTACCACTGGATGTTGAGTGATATTGCGACCGTCCAGAGGCCAGCGTGCCGGATCGAGATCCAGGTACATCAGCATCTTGCCAAAGTTGAGCAAAGCCAAGGAAGCATAACGCTTGACTGACCACCGAGGTTGAGTCTTTGAGATAATGTCTTCTACCCACGAAAGATATTTCTCGGGTGGCATGTTTTCTTCAAGATCTGGTAAATCAATGCCAAAGTCATTGGCTAGCTTTACCTGCAATGACAAGTTGGGAATGATATCTTCGCCGGTATATTTTATCTGGTACCGGTACACCCCAGCGTTGGCATTCAGCTTTCCTCTTTCCAGCATCACTGGAATGGTAAACAACGGGGCGAGTCGACTCTTGTCGGAATTCGGTGATTCAAACCATTCCAGGAAGCCCAGCGCAAGATACAGAATACCTGTACCGGTTTCTTCAATTGCAGTTTGGGACTTGTTTCGGATTCCACGTAGCCTGGATTCCATTTCCTGAGGAAATAACAGGATCTGGATGTCATTATCACAATGTTCAGGCTTGGTGTGATGCTCATCGGGGCGGGGTAGATCGTAGCTATTATCAATGCCCAATACCTTTGCCCACTCGCGTGCAGTCGGATCCGGCTTCAATCGCTTCTCGCTGCCGTCTTCCTCAGTCGTCAGGTATCCGTGTTCGAGCAGCTGTTTATATTGTGGGTCGGGTACAGCAGCGAACTGCATACCCTTTTCATCAATCAAGTTTTGATACAATTGATCTGGCAGCTCATTCACGACACGAAGTGAGCTACCTTTTTGATCAATTGGAAAGTTAAGCAGTCGATTCCTGCTGGTAATGTCTAGCAGCTTTCTGCGCATATTCTCGAGCGACTCGAGGACAAAAGGATCGACGTCTTGTGAAAATTTCTCGAATTGAGTCATTGTCATCTGCTCTACCATAAGTAGTTGACCGGGCCCGCTTACCACGGTTGGCAGCCATCTTCTTGGTGGCTGGATATGCGTCTTGTCGACCGCCGGCTTCTGCGAGCTAGCTTGAAGTGGGGTTAACCATATGATTCTGAAAATTGTTGGTAATGGTTAGCGATGGTTGATAGTTGACTAACGATGTCACTGGACCAGGCAGCAGGCCTGTCTGCGCATGACAAAATGGAACAATACTAGCATATATTATAATTTGAGTATGATTGGATGAAACTTCTGAGCTAATACCGTGAGCGCAGTAGTAGCGGTTCCCTGGGGGCGTAAATTATTCCTTGGGAGCACCAGCACTGGACTCGCTTGCTGAGTGACTTTGCTCAGCTGCCTGGCGGCGATTTCATTTCGTTCGCAGCTGGGATAGCTGGCTTGCTGGAAGCCCTTCCGGAGCTTGCAACGTGAGGGGGAGAGTTAAGAAGGAGGCGGAGGCGGGTAGTGCACAACCATTCTTCACTACTGCGTAATACACAACGGCCCTGCACCTCGTTTGAGGGCAGGGCCGTTGTGTTGGATAGATTGTATTGCGTCAGTACGCGCTGCGACGCCTCTCACTCCATGGCGTTCAGCGCTGGGTGAGTGGCGCCAGTGCCGGGACGGCGCGGGAGGCGCGATCACGGCGTACGCGGATCACGAAGGCGATTACCAGCGCGAAGATACCGAAGGCGACCGGGATGGCGGCGACCGAGATCAGGCTCAGCAGGGTCTTGTAGACATCGCCGCCCAGCCAGCTGACCACGACAGCCAGGGCCGCCATGGAGATGATCCAGAAGGCGCGTGAGCGTTTGACGGTCAGCATCTCGCACACCAGGCCCGCGGAGTCGGCGCTGGTGATGAAGAACAGCAGGATGTTGAGCGTCAGGATCAGGGACAGCAGGCCGCTGCTGTCGATGGTGTCGATCAGCTTGAACACGTCATTGACGCCCAGGCTCAGGCTGCCGAGCCCGAAGACCACGAACCACAGGCACGAGAACAGGGTCGGCACCAGCATCACGCCCAGCACCATGCCGCGCAGGGTGCGGCCTTTGGAAATGCGGGCGATGAAGACACCGGTGAAGATGAACCAGCCATACCAGGCCGCCTCGAAGGCATACAGCCAGTCTGCCAGCCATGTCTTGCGCTCTGGGTCGCCTAGGCCGATATCGGTGGCCATCGCGGGGTACTTGAGCAGGTATTCCGGCACCAGGCGCACGAAGGTGGAGAGGATGTCGCCGGGCACGGTCAGCACCAGCACGCCGAGCATCAGGATGATCGCGAACAGGGTGTTGTAGTTGCTCAGCCACTTGATGCCGCGCTTGAGGCCCGAGGCGGAGGAGATGATGGCGCACACGGCCAGCACGCAGATGATCAGGGTCGGGCTGAATTCGATGCCGACCAGCTTGACCAGCCCCTGCTGGATCGGGGTGGTCGCGTAGGTGAAGGACAGTGACAGGCCGATGACGGTGGAGACGACGAGGCTGATCAGGTTCAGCTTGCTCCACAGGCCGTTGCCCAGCAGTTCTTCGGCAGGCTTGGCCATCTTCATGTTGTACATGGCGTGGGCGAAGAGCGCGCCGATGGCCAGATAACCGGCCCAGGCGAGCAGGCCCCAGTGATTGAAGGCGTTGAGCAGCGCCATGTCGGTGCTCAGGCCGGCATCGGTGTGATATTTGGGTTCCAGCACGCCCCAGGTGAGCAGGCCGATGCCCATGCCGGTAGCGAACAGCATGCCCATCCAGCTCAGGGTATGGAATTCAGGGTCGCCTTCGCCGAAGCGCAGCTTGCCCAGCGGGGTAAAGCAGACCGCGACCAGCAGCAGCGAGACGGCAAAGGCCGGCCAGGTGAACAGGAAGCCGAAGTTGCCGATCACCGAGCCCTTGATCAGGTCGAGACTGGCCAGAAATCCTTCGGGAAACAGGGCGGCGGCACCGATCAGTAGCGCGATCACGCAGACGGTCGCGATCGAGGTCAGGTATTGCTCCTTGCCACAGGTCGAGTTTCCCAGTCCGCAGATGTCGTCAGCGGAGTGCGCGTTCTGTTGTTCATGATTGGACTGTCCAGAGACGGACTGTTCAGAAGCAGGCTGTGCAGAGGGCGAGTGGTGGGTCATTGTGCGAGTCCTGATGTTGTTATTGTCGTGGCAGGCAACGTGATACGGGGATGAGGTGACGCGTTGAAGAGGCCGATGCTGAGCTCCTGTGAATGGCAAGGACCTCATAAGACTATCCGTACTGGGTAAGCAGTTTTGGATATGCACGACAACTAATTGGCTTGTTGCGACATGACGGCCCACTCCAGCGCGATATCGGCAGGCATGAGCTTGATGTGTTGCCCACCCCCACTCGCCGAGCCGCCCCTGTGACGGGATGGCTCGGCGAGTGGGGGTGGGCAGGACCGGTCTGGCAGAACATGTCATGCCAGTGAGGCTTTATATGGGGACTGGCACAGGTTCAGGCTTACTCTCAGCCTCGAGCTCAGGCCTGGCTTCTGTCCGGCTTTGGCTTGCCGAGCTTCATGAGGGCGATGCCGGACTCCTGACATAGCGCCACCAGAAGGCCCAGCGTCATCGCCACGATCACGAAGCTCATCGGCAGGGCGGCGGCCATCAGGATGGTCTGCAGTGCCTTGAGCCCGCCCGCCATCAGCAGCGTACCGGCCACCAGCCCGATGCAGATGCCCCAGAAGATGCGGTGGCGTGCCAGCGGTTCTTCATCGCCCAGCGACAGGATGGTCGTGACCACCAGGGTGCTGGAATCCGAGCTGGTCACGAACCAGCTGATCAACAGGAAGATCAGCAGAGACGACAGGATGACGCTCAGCACGCTGTTGCCCGCCAGGGCATCGGCGGTGGCGAACAGCGCTTCGGGCAGGTTCCAGTTGCGCACCAGCGTCATCAGCTCGCCGCTGCCGGCACCCATGCTGGCCGTCAGCTCCTGATACAGGCCAGTACCACCGAACAGCGCCTGCCAGATGAAGATGATCAGCGGCGGGGCGATCAGCACGCCCAGAATGAATTCCCGCAGGGTGCGGCCCTTGGAGATGCGGGCGATGAACAGCCCGATGAACGGGGCCCACGCCAGCCACCAGGCCCAGTAGAAGATGGTCCAGCCGACCTGCCAGCTGTTTTCCCCCGCAGTCTCGGCGACCCACAGCCCCATCGGCACCACATCGCGCAGATAGGCCAGCAGCGTTTCGCCGAACAGCGAGATCAGCCATAGCGTCGGGCCGCCGATCAGGAAGCTGCCGACCACGAGGACCGACACGCCGATGTTCAGCTCGGAGATGAAGCGAATCCCGCGCTTGATGCCGGAAACCGCCGAGGCGATGGAGATCGCACTGATCGCGACGATCAGCGCCAGCTGGGTGCCGATGCCGGCATCCAGACCGGTGAGGCGATTGAGGCCCACCGCGATCTGGCTGACGCCCAGGCCCAGCGAGGTGGCGATACCGAACACGCAGCCCAGCACGCCCATGATGTCGACGGCATGGCCGATCGGACCGTAGATGCGATCACCGATCAGCGGATAGAGCGCGGAACGCAGCGCCAGCGGCAGTTTCTTGCGATAGGCGAAGTAGGCCAGCGTCATGCCGACCATGCCGTAGATCGCCCAACCATGCAGCCCCCAGTGGAAGAAGGCCACCTTGAGCGCCTCGACGGCGCGGGCGTGATCCATGGCGGTCGCGCCGGCCAGATCCGCATGCGGGTTGTTCGGGTAGCCGAAGCCACCGGAATTGTCGAAATAGAACATCGGCTCGGCGACACCGAAGAACAGCACGCCGATGCCGACACCTGCCGAGAGCAACATCGAGATCCAGGTGAAGCGTGAGAACTCCGGGGCGCTGTCCTTGGGACCGAGGCGCAGGCTGCCCCACGGCGAGCACACCAGTACCAGCGACAGGGCGATCATCGCGACCACCAGCACCAGGTAGTAGGTGCCGAAGGTATGTTCGATCCAGCTGCGCGCGGCACCGAAGATGGCGGCCGCCCCATCGGGAGAGAGGCCGGCCCCGACGACGAACGCCAGCAACAGGCCGGCCGATGTCAGGGTCATGCCCTTGTGCATGCCCTTGAGCGGGCCGCTAGTTTCCACCTGGATATGTGCCGTGAGGGCATTGTTCTGCGAAGGGTGTGGTGCGGAATCACCGAGCGGATCATGGTCTGTCGCTGCCATGAGAAGACTCCTGAATTGTTGTAGTTGTTGTGTGAGTTGTTGTGTGAGCTGTCGTTCTAATTGCTGTTTGAGCGTCGCTCCTGCTGCAGCCTGAGTGCCTTGAGGCCTTGAGAGCGGAATCGATACGGGCAAGGCCGGTGGCTAAAGTGGGGGTGGGATTCTCGTTCAGGCCAATGCCGGGGATGGCCAATCTCGAGAGCGCCAAGAGTGTCATGCGTACCTGGCTAGGCACTTTTGCTGTCAGTGTCCTGTCAGCAACGCAACCGGTTGTCAGGCTGAGGGTTGCGCCTTTCCAGACTAGTCAGGCGCGGTGCGTGGACGTTGGAGGTAAGCGACGCCTGCTTGCCACAACACGACGTGAAGAGCATGCAAAAGACGCCAGAAATGACAATGCCCGCTCAGGTGTTGGCCTGAGCGGGCATTGATGACGCGTGGGTGACACGATTGTGACGCTATGGTCACGCGATTCTTATGCTGTGGTCACACACATTCTAATAAATGCGGGCCAGTGAGCCTGTGATCTCGGTGCAATTGCCGAGAGAGCCGTGTTGTCTTCTCTACGCTTGCATTATGAAACCTTACATTCCGAAACCACTGGCAGAGGGCCTAGCCCGCGTTGGTCTGGCTGACTGCTCGCGGCGTGGCTTGCGGGCCGGTCTTCGGCTGACGACGCGACTTGATCATGCTGCGCGATTCATCGACCAGCGCGACCAGCAGGCCAAGTGTCATGGCGAGGATCACGAAGCTGACCGGCAGGGCAGCAGCCATCAGGACCGTCTGCAGCGCCTTGAGCCCGCCTGCCATCAGCAGCACCGCCGCGACGGAGCCGATGCAGACACCCCAGAAGATGCGGTGACGCGGCAGCGGGTCTTCATCGCCCATCGACAGGATGGTGGTGATGACCAGGGTGCTGGAGTCCGAGCTGGTCACGAACCAGCTGATCAGCAGGAAGATCAGCAGCGATGTAAGCACGGTACTAAGAATGTCATTGCTCACCAGCGCATCGGCGGTAGCGAACAGCGCCTCTGGCAGATTCCAGTCGCGAATCATGCCCATCAACTGGCCAGTGCCCGGGCCCATGGCCGCGTTCAGCTCCTGATGCAGCGCGGTGCCGCCGAACAGGGTCTGCCAGATGAAGATGATCAGCGGCGGGGCAATCAGCACGCCGAGGATGAACTCACGCAGGGTGCGGCCCTTGGAGATACGCGCGATGAACAGACCGATGAACGGCGCCCATGCCAGCCACCATGCCCAGTAGAAGATGGTCCAGGCATCCTGCCAGTCGCGCTCGACCGGCGTGCTCGCGACCCACAGCCCCATGGGGATGACGTCACGTACGTAGGAGACGACCGTCTCGCCGAACATGCTGATCAGCCATAGGGTCGGGCCACCGATCAAGAAGCTGCCGACCACGATGACGGACACGCCGACATTCAGCTCGGAAATGATGCGGATGCCGCGCTTGACGCCGGAGACCGCCGAGGCGATGGAAATGACGCTGATGATCGCGATCAGCACGACTTGGGTGCCGATACCCGAGTCGATACCGGTCAGGCGGTTGAGGCCGACGGCGATCTGACTGACACCCAGCCCCAGTGAGGTAGCGATACCGAACACGCAGCCCAGTACCCCCATGATGTCGACGGCATGGCCGATGGGGCCGTAGATGCGGTCACCGATCAGGGGATAGAGCGCGGAGCGCAGTGCCAGCGGCAGATTGCGGCGATAGGCGAAGTAGGCCAGCGTCATGCCGACGATGACATAGACCGCCCAGCCGTGCAGACCCCAGTGGAAGAAGGCCAGCTTGAGAGCGTCGACGGCGCGGGCGTGATCCATCGCCATATGGCCGGCGAGGTCAGCGTGCGGATTGTTGGGATACCCGAAGCCGCCGGAGTTGTCGAAGTAGAACATCGGTTCGGCGACGCCGAAGAACAGGATGCCGATCCCGACGCCTGCCGAGAGCAGCATCGAGATCCAGGTGAAGCGCGAGAATTCAGGGCGGCTATCCGGCGCGCCCAGGCGCAGCTTGCCCCAAGGGGAGAAGACGAGGGCAATGCACAGGCCGATCAGGCCGACGATGGTCACCAGGTAATAGGTGCCGAAAGTGGATTCGATCCAGGCGCGCGCGGCGCCAAACAGGCTGGAGGACAGCTCGGGAGCCAGACCGGTGGCGAGAACGAAAAGCAGCAGCAGGCCGGCGGAGGTCAGGGTCATGCCCTTGTGCATGCCCTTGAGCGGGCCGGAGGTCTCGACGCGCAGGCTCAGGTCCGGCGAATGGTAGCGCTGAGAGCCGACGGCTGCCGCGGCGCTGCCATCAGAAGTGGCGTTGTTGGAGGTGGTGTCTTTAGCGGTGGCGTTTTTGGTACTGGCAATGTCAGGTGAGGCGGGATCAGGCTGAGGTGGGGTCACGCAATATCTCCTGTTCGAGCTGGTCGTAGGGCCAGCGTTCCCTGTCGCGGTCACGGCGGAATGACCGTTCATCTGTCGCGAAAAATTGTTGTCGATAAGGCAACGAGATGAAGACGTGAATGCTTGTCGAGAGGCGCAAGAAGACGCTAACTCCCTCAAAGCATTACAATATATTATGTATGGAATTGATTTTGATGGCTACAGCTTCTGGTAAATTGGCTGTGTCGCAAGAGCGCGTTTGCCAGCGAGCCCATTCGGTCACGCAGACTCATTGGCAAGGGCTATCGCGCTGGGGCGTCGTGGCTGTCCGAGAGGCAGAAAACATGCAATGATATTCTTGACGTTATGCGACTCTTGATTGCCTGAAAGCGACAATGTTGGCCGTCTGCTGGGCGCTTTTGGGATAACATTCGGCGGTGCAGGGTCGTGAGCGGAGCCTGCACCTCAGGCGCTTGCCCTCACGACGTCATTGACGCTGCTTGCGCTCAGCCGGCGGGCAGGGCGGATTTACCTTCTTACTCTCTGGAGCCACTGCACGATGCGACTCGATTACATCGGCCCGCTACCGGAAACCATCGGGTTTCTCTTGCTGCCACGCTTCTCGATGATGGCGTTCTTCGCGGCCGTGGAGCCTCTGCGAATCGCCAATCGCATCAGTGGCAAGCCGCTGTTTCGCTGGTTGCTCATCAGTGAGGATGGCCAGCCGGTCACGTCTTCCAGTGGCATGACGCTGGTCGCCGACCACAGCATTCTCGATATTCGCTCCCTGCCTTCGCTGGCGGTATGCAGCGGTTTCGAGCCCGAGGCGCACCTCAATCGCGCCTTGACCGGTTGGCTGCATCGTCTCGATGGCGGAGGCTGTGTGCTGGGTGGCCTGGATACCGGCTGTTTCCTGCTGGCGGCGGCAGGACTGCTGGACGGTGAGCGTGTCACGCTGCACTGGGAAAGCCTGCCGGCGTTTCGTGAGCGATTCCCGACCATCAGTACCTCGGATGAGCTGTTCGAGCTGGGCGCGCGGCGCTTTTCCTGTGCCGGTGGGGCAGCCGCGATGGACATGGCGCTGGATGTGATTGCCCGCCGGCACGGCACGGCGCTGGCGGTGGATGTCTCGGAGCAGCTGGTACACGACCGTATGCGCACGCGGACGGACCAGCAGCGCATGACGTTGGCGCGCCGCCTGGGCACCCACAAGCGCCAGCTGGTGGATGCGGTCGCCCTGATGGAGCAGAACCTGGATACCCCCTTGTCGCTGGAGGAGCTGGCGAAGCGCTGTCGCGTCTCGCTGCGCCAGTTGCAGCGCCTGTTCGAGCAGGAGCTGTCGACCTCGCCGCGGGCCTGGTACCTGCGGCTGCGCCTGGAGCGGGCGCGGCATCTGCTCAAGGAAACCGACCTCGATATTCTCTCGGTCGGGCTGTCGAGCGGTTTTACCTCCAGCTCCAGCTTCTCGCGTGCCTACCGCAACCACTTCGGGCATTCCCCGCGCCAGACGCGCTGAGACCTGGCCAAGGGCGCTTCTTTCAACACAAGGGCGCTGCTTTCAACAATTGCTGCAAGTTCGTGCGCCACCTTGCCTGCGTTCGGCTCTCACCACTGGCTTTTGCCGGCGGTCCTCATGCGGCTGTCATACCCGCGTGTCAAAACGTGATCTGATGGGAAAGGCTGCCAGAAAGCGGGTATCCACGCCTTGAGATGCCATGCTGTCGGGCAGGGTGCGTCTTGTGCTGGAGGAAGTACGAGGTTTCAGTCGGCGTTTGCCGCAGGTGAGTGATAGCTGCGTGTGGCCTGCAGAGGCATGAGAGCGACTTTCGCAATGACAAGGGGATGGGGAATGAAGCATCTGACAAGCAAGCTGCTATTGGGGAGCGCCATCGCCTTGATGGCCTCCACGACCGCCGTGGCTCACGGCACCGACATGAGCGAGCGCCTGGCAACTATCAAGACGATGTTCGATGCCGATAGCGTCGTGGCAGGCCCCGAGGTGGTGGATTGCACGCTTTCCGGCGGCACCGAGACCCAGTGTTTCAGCATCACGCTCAAGAACTCGCTGGCCGCCGATGAGATGGGCCCCTGGTGCCCGGGCAATATCTCGGACACTGCTGATGAGGGCGGTATCTGGGTGCGCGACGGCACCCAATACGACGTCGATGGCGCCTTCATCGAGAATCTGGCCACCTTCTATGATGACCCCGAGTGGCAGTTGTTCGATGAGGACACCGGCAAGGTTCACGTCACCGATACCAGGGCCGCGTGCGATCAGGCGGCGCGGCCGGATGTGGCCGAGGAGTACAACAACTACTGCGTGGAATGCCGCACGGAATACATGGAAGAGGTCGTCGAGACCACCTATGTGCTGCCCTTGGTGCCTGTCGCCCGTCAGGATGAGGCAACAGGGCGCACGCCAGGCACGCCAGGCCCACGGGGTATCGCCTTCAATGGCGTCAGATTCGATGCCGCAGCGCCGCAGGATGCGATTCTCGCTGCCCATACTCTGGCCCCGTTCGACGATTGCGGGGGGCATGTGAATCTGCACGTGGGCTATCACTACCACGGTGCCAATGGCTGTAGCCCCAAGCAGGAGAAAGCGGAAGCGGATGCCCCGATGATCGGCTTCGCGATGGACGGTTACCCGATTCTGGCCAAGCTGACAGGTGATGACGCTGAAAAGGCCGAGCTGGATGCCTGCAGCGGTCACGTCGCCGTAGGGATCGGCTATCACTATCACGGTAACAGCGCCGAGAAGAACGAGATTCTGGGCTGCTTCAAGGGCGAGATCGGTTGTGCGCTCGACTCGCCGGATGCGGTCTGCAAGGCAGATGAACGCCCGGCAGGTGGGCCGCCAGAGAGCGGGCCTGAAGGGCAAAAGCCTCACGACGAGGCGTGAGGCCGAAGGCTTCTCTTGTGTGCATGGGGGAGCCCTTGTAAGTGCAGGGGATGCCTCGGGTTGTCGGCTTGGTTGCGGCTTTCTGACATATTACCTGCACACTCTGGCGGCACCCTGCGTTCATCCGCATGAATACACAAGGAACGAGCATGATGAAGCTTTCTGGTCTCTCTGGCGTGAGTCAGGCCATCGCCCGCAGTGGCGCAATGTTTGCCATCACCGGTGCCCTGCTGGCAGTCAGTGCCGTGAGTGCGGCGCAGCAACCGCCGCGCGGCAAGCCGCCTCAGGAAGCGTTGGAGGCATGTATCGCCAAGCAGGTGGGAGACCAGTGTCAGATTCAGGTGCAAGGGCAGCAGGATCTGATCCCCGGTCAGTGCATCGCACCGCCCGAGGGCGGCCCTGGCCCGGGTGCATCAGATGACGCGCCGGCCGATGGTGGCGAAGGTCTTGCCTGTCTGCCCGAGGGTGCCAAGCCGCCGGGTGGCCCAGCGGAACGCTGAGGCTGAAGGCGCCTGCGCCGCATGCACCGTGAATGCTTCGCCCGCCACTCTGATGATGTTGCATGGAATCAGAGGGCGGGCGTTGCTGTCTGTGGGCTGCCGGTTGTCAGTGCTGGCTTTTGGACTGAAGCGCTCTCTTTTGCATGCGTTCTGGTTGATTCACCCTTTCTGTCGCGGTGGCACCTTGCGCTTGCCGCGACGTTCAAGCGTCCTGTCAGGAGTCATTGAATGACCATCACACCTCCTCAGCGTGCAACTGCCGTGCGGCACAAGGCACGCTTGCCCGCTTATGTGCTGTCAGCATCGGTCGCGATGCTGATGGCCGGCGCGGCTCACGCTGAAGTCGTGCCGAGCCAATTCTCCTCGGCCGCGCTGGTGAAAGCCCCTGAAACGGTGAGCTGTACGCTGGAAAATGGCACGCAGACCCAGTGCACCCGTCTGGTGGTCAAGTACAAGCCGGATGGCCTGAAAACCGGCCCGTTCTGTCCGCCATCTCTGGATGACGAGGGCGGTATCTGGGATTGGGATGGCGAGAACTCGGGCCTCTATCGTCTGGATCGCGCCTTCTTCGAGATGCTCGATACGCTCGGCTTCCATTTCCATGATGATGACGAAACGCTCCACATCATGACGGACCTTAGCAAGAGGCCGGTCGAGGCCAACAACTGCCTCAACGTGGCCGAGGATGAAAGCGTAGAGATGACCGTGCTGCTGCCCCTTGAGCCGGTCGAGGCTGCCGAGCCCACGCCGCTGGGCACCGTCGCCAAGATCGGCCTCGCCCTGGATGGCGTGCCGATCTTCGCTGACGCCCCGTCAGTGCTGGATACCGGCAACCTGCCGGCGCTGGATACCTGCGGCGGGCATGTCGATCCCGGTGGCTGGTATCACTGGCATGCCACGGCGACCGATATCGACACCCTCTATGATGAGCACGGTGTTGATGCCCACTGTCAGCTGCCACAGAGCCATACCGCCCAGTTCGCCTATGCCTTCGATGGCTATCCGATGTTCGGCACCCAGGACGCCGGCGGCAGCGCCCCGACGGACCTCGACAGCTGCAATGGTCACTTCGGCCCGACCGAGCGCCACCCCGAGGGCGAGTACCATTATCACGCCACCGACGAGTTCCCGAATCTACCCAAGTGCCTCAAGGGCGTGGTCGCCAAGGACAACTTCGTGACCACGGCCAGCATTGGCATCGGCTCGCCGCGCATACCGGGCCAGGGCCCCGGCCCGGGTGGGCCGGAGAAGGACACGTCTGATCGCCCGGAGTCTGATCAGCCGTCAGAGGCCCCGTCTCAGGCATCCAGCGAGCAGTAGAGGCGGTTGTTTATCAGGCTGCTGACTGCCAGCTTAGGACGGCAGCTTGGGGCGGCAGCTTGGGGCGGCAGCCTGGCGCGCCACCTTGCCGACAGTCGCGCGGACTGCCTGAGCACACGCGCTGCATGAAATAGCGTGCTGTATGAAGAAGCCCTGCGGCCATGCGAGAGACCTGCATTGCCGCGGGGCTTCATGCTTTTCACCGAAGGATTGTTACCTCATGACGTTCACCCGCTTTTCGGCGCCGCGACTCACGCGGGCAGCCATCTCTCGCCTGGGCCTGTTGCTGGTCATGTTCTCCGGGGCTGCGCATGCCCATGTCGATACCGATTCGGTCGGCGGCTTTGCCGCGGGCTTCCTGCATCCCCTGACCGGGCTTGATCACTTTACGGCCATGGTGGCGGTGGGCCTGTGGGGCGTGATTCTGGGGCGGCCCGCCACCTGGCTGCTGCCGGTCGTCTTCCCGATGATCATGGCGCTGGGCAGCGTGGTCGGCATCGTGGGCCTGGCGCTGCCTGGCATCGAGATCGGTATCGCGCTTTCCGCGCTGGTGCTCGGCGCCTTCATCGTGTGGCGGGTCGCATTGCCGCTGTGGCTCGCCTGTCTGGTGGTCTCGGTGTTCGCGATCTGTCATGGCTACGCCCACGGGGCGGAATTGCCCCTGGCCTCTGATCCCTTCGCCTTCGCGATGGGCTTCATGTTGGCCACCGGCAGTCTGCATGCCGCCGGTATCGGCGTGGGCGTAGTGGCAGAGCGCTTTCGTCAGGGCGTGTTGCTGCGGGTACTGGGCGCAGTGACGGCGCTGTTGGGTGTCTACTTCCTGATGGAGGCCCTGGCATGATGATGTGGGATCAATGGCTATTGGGTGTTCGCGCCGCCACCGGAAGCCCGGTGATCCTGTATCTGCTGCTGACGGCCAGTCTGGTGGGCGTTGCCTGTCAGAGCCGCTTCACGACTGGCGAGGGGTTGCGCGGTGTTCTGCGTCTTATCAATGCCATGGTGCTGGGAATCGTGGTGGCGCTGTACGCGCCGGATTCGCTGGTGATGGCAGTGGTGGGGTTCGCGATCGTCACGGCCTTGCTGGTGTCGATTCATCTACCGCTGCGCACGCTGTGGGGCAGGGCGCTGATGGCGCGTGTCCCGGCAACGTTGTCGGGGCTGGTGGTCGCCCTGCTGTTCGTCGGGCATGACGTGGCCACTACCCCAGTGGCAATACTACTGGGCGTAATGACGGCCATATTCCTCATCGTTGTCGCCGGCTGGGGGATTCTTGCACTGGCCGGGCGCTTGCTCCCCGAGTCGGCTTTCGTCATCGCCCAACGCGTGCTGGGCGCCTGGCTGGTTGCCATCGGCGTGATGACCCTGACATTCATCGTCATGCAGTGGTAGTGCCTGCTGTTCGAGCCGGCATCGGAACCACCACAAGAACCCAAGAACCACCACACGTGAAGTTGCCCAGGGTTGGGCGTGGGGCGGCCCATCGGGCCGCTCTCTCTTCAAGGAGTCCGGACCGGATTCCATCGCCACGACATCAAAGGAGGGGGCATGTCATCCACCGATCAGAACTCGCATGGACGAGGACGCGTCATGCGTCGTTCCATTGCGCTGGGCATGGCGACTGCGCTTCTGGCGCCGTTGGCATTTCACGCTGCGCAGTCTATCGCCAACGACCCGGCATCACTGACAGCCCTGCAGAAGACACGCTGTGATGCAGTGAAAGCCTCGGTGAAGGACGCCGGCTTTGACGATTCGGTGTCGGTCAGCTGTCACGATGGCAAGGCATTGATTGCTTCGGACACCTGGCCGGACCACGAGATGATGACCGGCATCGTCGGCACCAATGAGCAGGTACCGGTGCCGGCCAAGGGTTACGCATCGCCCGTAGTGCTGGAGCCCAAGATGCGCGGCAGTGAGGAGATACCTTATACGCGTGATGCTGCGCTGGGTGTCGCCGTCAATGGCGTGCCGATCTACGACTACACCGGGGGCGGAGAGATGTCTCAGGATGACCTCGCAAGCTACCAGGCAGACAACGATACCCTGGCCACCAAACAGCTGGATGCCTGCGGTGGGCATTCCGGGCGTGGCGATGATTACCACTATCATGTCAAACCCACCTGCATGATAGACAAGATGAAGAATGCCGATGACAACCCCATCATCGGTTGGGCGCTGGATGGGTACCCCATCTATGGCGACGATAATCCAGATGGCAGTCATATCGCGAACGAAGCGCTGGATATCTGCAATGGCCAGCCGGACAAGACCTTTGGCTATCGCTACCACACTTCGCAGAAGGCGCCCTATATCGTGCAGTGCCTGATGGGAAAAGTGCCTGACCAGAAGGACTTGCCACGTGTGGCGCCATTGTCAGCCGCAAACGATACCAGCGATGCCAATAGCCGTGGGCGTCCTGCCGGGACACCTCCGCAGGGCGGCGTGGAAGACCTCGTTTTTACGCAGCAGGAAAACGGCAAGCGCAGCATGGATTACATCTATCACGGTGAAGCCTATTACATTCGCTATACGCCCAGCGACACGCCCGATTGCTATGACTTTGAAATGCGTACCGTGACAGATGGTGGAGACGTCAAGACAGGGGAGTACTGCCGATGAGTCATGCAGAGTCGTGCAAGTCATCGTGCAGTTCATCAAGCAATCTGGCGGGCAAGTTCTCAAGTGCCTTGCAGACGCGCCTCGCGCGTGGGGTGGCCGCTGGGCTTTGTACGTTGGCCCTTGCCGAGCCCATGGTCACGCCTGCGCTGGCACAAGGCGACTTCACGCTCACCAGTCCTGCCTTCAGTGATGACGGCTGGTTGCCGGATGACTTGAAATGCACTCGTGACGGCGGCGATGGCCTCACACCCCCACTGACATGGGGGGATGTGCCTGACGGCACACAGAGCCTTGCCCTCATCATGCATCGCTATCCCAAAGGCACTGTCGAAGGTCGTGACGCTCCGAGCCAGTATTGGCTGCTGTGGAATCTTCCGGCAGATACCCACGCTTTGCCGCGCGGCAACCCGGCGTCGTTGGGGGATGAGGGCGCCGACAAGGACAAGAAACGTATCGGGTATACGCCGCCTTGTTCACCTCCCGGCCTCGAGGGCTCATATCACGAATACATGATCACGCTGTATGCCTTGAAAGCACCGCTGGATGCATTGCCGGATCATGACGACATGAGCGTGAACTGGGAGACGATGACCGAGGCGCTCAAGGGCAAGGTCATTGATTCATCCTCCATCACTTTGCGCAACTGAGCAGATGATGGACGCAAGCCCCCCCTGCAAGCCAAGAAGACCTATCGCTATTCACCACGAAAGGAATCCTCATGCGCACATTACTGACCGCCGCCCTAATTCTGGCTGCCGCACCTGCCTTTGCCGATTCACACGCCAAGGATGCGCATGCAGCAAAGCCCAAGGCCGGGCCCCAGAGCGGTACCAGACTCAAGGCCGAGGTCTGGGTCGATAACTGGTTTGAAATGTACGTCAATGGCGAAAAGGCGATGCAAGACAGCGTGCCGATCACCACTGAGCGCTCTTTCAATTCAGAAACCGCCATCATCGAGACGCAATTCCCGGTGACGATTGCCATCAAGGCCAAGGACTTCAAGGAGAATGACTCAGGACTTGAATATATCGGCACCGATCGTCAGCAGATGGGTGATGGCGGCATGATTGCCCAGTTCAGTGATGCAAAGACAGGTGACGTCATCGGTGTCACCAACAGCGACATGCATTGCCTCGTGGTACATCACGCACCGGTGAAGACTTCCTGCGAAGACGAAAATGACCCACAAGCGGGTGAGGGTGCTTGTGCCTTCGAGGAAACCACGGTTGATGGTGATTGGACCGCCCCGGATTTCGACGATAGCGACTGGCCGGCTGCCATTGAGCACGCTGCCAGCGACGTCAGCCCGAAAGATGGCTATGACGATATCGACTGGGACGACAACGCCAGGTTCGTCTGGGGGGAAAGCCTCAAGCAGGACAACACACTGCTGTGCCGCATGACTCTCGAACGCTGATCGAAAGCGCTGGCTCATTTTGCTGTGGCCCTGAAAAGCCGCCTCTGAGAAAGCTGCGGCGGCTTTTTATCGTGCTCATCCCTAGTGCAGGAAGTTACTTGCTCCAGACACCCTTGAGTGGCTTGGAGAAGTGCGCCGGCACGGCGCTCATGCAGACTTCAATCGATATGGGCCAGTAGATATGGCCGAGCGCTTCGTTCCACAGTTCATAGCCGTTGAGGTTCCAGAGTCAACCAGTCGTTTCATCGCCAAGATAGGCCGGGTGGCGGAAGCCAAGTGGCTACGCGGTGTCCTGCGTCTGATCAATGCCATGGTGCTGGGAATCTTGGTGGCGCTATACGCGCCGGATTCGCTGGTGATGGCGGTCGTAGGCTTTGCGATCCTCACGGCGTTGCTGGTGTCGATTCACCTACCGCTGCGCACGCTATGGGGCAGGGCGCTGATGGCGCTTGTCCCGGCAGCGATGTCGGGGCTGGTGGTCGCCCTGCTGTTCGTCGGTCATGACGTGGCCACTACCCCAGTGGCAATACTGCTCGGCGTAATGACGGCCATACTCCTCATCGTTGTCGCCGGCTGGGGGATTCTTGCCTTGGCCGGTCGCTTGCTCCCCGAGTCGGCTTTCGTCATCGCCCAACGCGTGCTGGGTGCCTGGCTGGTCGCCATCGGCGTGATGACCCTGACCTTCATCGTGATGCAGTGGTGAGGCTGGCCTCTTGCATTATCGGGCTGCTCGCCCCCATTGCATGAGGATGCCCTCAGTAAGCCCCAAGGAATGGAGCGCGTATGCAGTTCATGAAATATGCCAGGCAGTTGGCGCGGAACCCGCTGGGGATCATCGCGTTGTTCATCTCGTTGATCTATGGCTTCGCGAGTCTGTTGCTGAATTCGGCGGCCGAGACGTTGACGGTGGCGGAGCGTTGGCCGTTGATCGGTTTCATCGTGGTGTTTCCGCTGCTGGTGCTGGCGGTGTTCTATCGACTCGTGACCCATCATCACGGCAAGTTGTATGCGCCGGGGGATTACGACAAGGACCGCTCCTTCATGCGCACGCTGTCGCCAGCCGAGCAGGAGCAGCGTCTGACTCGCGAGGTGCAGGAGTCGCTGGGGGAGAGTGATTGGCAGCAGGGCGGAGCAGACGCCGAGGCTCAGGGGTCAGCCGTCGCTGAGGATAGCGGGCAGGCCGTCGACGATGCCGATGTCGCGCAGCTGTTGAGCCCTGAGGACGGCGCCGACAAGAAGGCGCCGTTATCGCGTGCCGAGCATCTGGATCATCATCGCCAGCAGATGACCCAGCTGAAGGATGCGGTGCTGCGTCAGATGCAGGAGTCCTCCACTGCGGGTGGCGGTGCGAGCGGCGCGATGACGCGGCATGTGCGTGTCGGCGAGACCGATGCCTGCTTCGATGCGTTGCTCGAGGGAGAAAGTGCCCCCTTCACGTTCATTGAAGTGAAGGTGCTCAAGCACTACGCCAGAGCGCAGACGGTGCTGCAAAGTCTGCTCTACGAGGCGCTGCTGGCGGACCGCACTCTGGAGGCCAATTTCAGACTCATCGTCGTGGTCGTGCTGACGGACGATTCGTCTCAGGACATGACGCGGGAGCGGCTGGAGCAGGAGTGGCATCAGCGCATCCGTCAGTGCCCGGTCGCCATCGAGCTGCGCTTCATGTCACCGGCCAGCCTGAAGACTTGACCGACGGCTAGACGCTCGAGCGGTGGTCACCGAGCCTTTCAGTAATCAGCTATATCTGCCGTCAGCTATGTCGGTCACCAGATACACAAACGCCCAGTCACGACTCTCGTGGCTGGGCGTTTGTGTACGTGAGGGGCTTTCGCTAGTTCAGGGCGCACAGGCGCCGATCGAGGGCTTCACAGAAGGCCTGCCAGGCTTGCTGCATCTCGGGGAGCGCATGATGCGCATGCAGCGCCGCATGCACCATGCCGCGTGCACTGCGATAACCGACATCGGCACCGCGCCAGCGCCAGACATCCACCGCTGCCTCCAGCGGTTGCGTCAGCGGGTCATGCTCGGCGGCCAGTACTTCGATCTGGCGTGCCGGCGGCTGCTGGGAATGGGCCGGCGAGGGCGAGTAACTGGCGGAGCGGTCGCCCTCAGCGATGGTCAGCCACATGCTGACCACTTCATCGCGGCCGAGCAGCGGCGCATCCGAACCCAGCGCGAACTCGTTCTCCTTGGCCAGTACGAAGACCGGGTCCATCGGCGGGTAGATCAGCCCCAGCACATAGCTGACGGGCTTCTCGGGGGCCGGATGCTCCTGATGGCGGGCCGTTTCCATTTCCGCGCCATGGGTGCCGAGGCTCTGCATGCGCGTGCCTTGCAGGCCGATGTTGGGCATCTCGGTATCGAGTCGGCGTGCCACATCCATCGCCAGTCTTGCGCCGGCGCTGTCACCAACGATGGCCACTGGCTCGACAGTGGCGGAGAGGTGCTTGATGGTCGCTAGGCAATCCGCCAGTGCGTCCTGATAGTTGGCTTCGGGCAGCAGGCGATAATCAACACTGACCACCTCACGACCCAACTGGGCGGCCAGGCTGGAGGCGATGCCCTGATGGCTCTCCGGCGAGCCTATCTGCCAAGCCCCCCCATGCAGAAACACCACCGGTGCCGGCAGGTTACCGTCCGCCTTGCGCGCCACCTCCGGGATGAAGTGGCGCAGGCGCAGCGGTGTTGCCCGGCCGATGATCTCGACATGATTCTCGTGGGTCGTGACGCCCTCGGCGAGCGGCGCGCCAAGTTGCTGGCATAGTTGTTCATAGCGCATGCGGGCGTCTGCCAGCGGCATCTCTACCATTTCATCCATGCCGCGCGCGAAGTCAGCGATGAAGGCGCGACAGGTGATGGGGGAAGGGGTCATGGTCATGAATCGGCTCTCGGCGGGTGTCCCAAGACAATAACACCCCGCCAGAAGACTGGCAGGGTGCGGGTTTCGACGCTAAATCAGCGACTTGTTATCCGAAGCGGACATCGGTTGTCACACGTCTCAGGCCGTCTTGCGGCGGATGGCGATACGACGACCGGTCGCCTTGGGCCAGTCCTCTTCGCCTGCCGGCTGGGGCAGGACGGCAATGCGCTCCGCCACCGATTCCGGGCAGGGCGTCGGACGACCGCCACTGATGCTCATCGCCATCAACATCTGCTCGCTGGTGGCGATCTCGCCGCCGTCGGCATCCGTCAGGGTGAACAGCACATGTTGACGCTTGGCGTCATGGTCCAGCAGCAGCACCTTGACCTTGAGCGTCTGACCTTCATGCGCTTCCGCCAGATAGCACAGGTGCGTCTCCAGGGTGTAGATGGTCAGGTCGTGTTCGCGACGACCCTCGGCATCCAGCCCCACGTGCTCCATCAAGGCTTCGACCGCCATCGAGAAGGCACGCGCGTACTCGGCATCATTCATGTGGCCGTTATAGTCGACCCACTCATGCGGTACCGTGATCTCGAGCAGGTCCATCAGATACGTCCCTCGAGGCCTTCGGCTTCCGGCCAGTACTTGCGCGTCAGGCTCAAGAGCTCGACCAGGAATTCATCGCGACGACGGTCCAGCTCGGCGACCGGGCGACCCGCAGCCTGGTATTCGCAGCCTTCCACGACCTTGTCGATCAGCTCGTCGGTCAGCTCCGGCGCTTCGAGTTTGGTCCACGGCAGTTTCAGGGCCGGGCCGAACTGCTCGAGCATGTGACGCATGCCCGGCTCGCCGCCTGCCAGGTGGAAGGTCAGGAAGGTGCCCATCAGCGACCAGCGCAGACCACAGCCATAGACGACGGCAGCATCGATCTCTTCGGTGGTGGCGACGCCGTCGTTGACCAGGTGCAGGGCTTCACGCCACAGCGCTTCCATCAGGCGGTCAGCGATGTGACCTTCGATCTCGCGACGCACGATCAGCGGACGCATCGCCAGCTGCTGGTAGTCGTCACGGGCGCCTTCCAGCAGTGCCGGTGAGGTGTGCTCGCCACCGACCAACTCGACCAGCGGCAGCAGATAGACCGGGTTGAAGGGGTGAGCGACGATGACGCGGCCCGGTGCCTTCTTGCAGTCCTGTTGCAGATCGGTCGGCTTGAAGCCGGAGGTGGAAGAGCCGATCACGACGTGCTCTTCGGCAGCGGCATCGATGGCGCTGAGGATTTCCTGCTTGAGCGGCAGACGCTCCGGCACGTTTTCCTGGATCAGATCGGCGCCGACCACGGCTTCCTCGAGGGTCGCGGCGAAGCGCAGACGATCGACGGAGGCACCTTCTGCCAGGCCATCCTTTTCCAGCGCATGCCAGGCATTCTCTACGAAGGCGCGAGTGCGGGCTTCAGCGTCCGGCGCCGGGTCAAAGGCGACCACATCCCAGCCATTGGCCAGTGCGCGTGAGATCCAGCCATTGCCGATGACACCGGTTCCTACGACAGACAACTGGCTCATGCGACACCTCCAGCGGTTTCGAGTGCAGCGATATCGCCAGCGGTCTTGCCGGTGGACGGATCACGCAGCTTGAGGAATTCACGCGTCTCGGCCGGGGTCATCACGCTGGAACCCAAGTTCTCGATGATGCCAGAGGACTTCTCGACCAGCTGCGCGTTGGTCGCCATCACGCCCTTGGACAGATAGAGGTTGTCTTCGAGACCGACGCGAGCGTGACCGCCCAGCAGCACGGCCTGTGCGACCATCGGCATCTGCATGCGGCCGATACCGAAGGCTGCCCAGTTGGAGTTGGTCGGCAGCTTGTTCTTCATGGTCAGCATGGTTTCGGTGTCAGCTTCTGCGCCCCACGGGATGCCCAGGCATAGCTGGAAGAGCAGGTCGTCGTCGAGCAGACCTTCCTGCTGCAGCTGACGGGCGAACCAGACGTGGCCCAGATCGAAGCACTCGAGCTCCGGCTTGACGCCAGCGGCCTGCACCAGACGAGCGTGCTCGCGCAGCCAATCAGCGGTGTTGATGTAGACCATGTCGCCGAAGTTCAGGCTGCCGCAGTCCAGGGTGCACAGTTCCGGCAGCAGTTCCTGGATCGGCGCGTGACGCTCGGCGGGGGTCTGGATGTCGGTGCCCGGGCCACCACGAGTCGGGTCGTTGACGTCCGGAATCCAGTCGCCGCCGCCACCTGCGGTGATGTTCATGACGATGTCGGTGTCGGCGGAACGCACACGGTCCATGACTTCACGGAAGTGCTCGGTGGAGTGGCTGATGCCGCCGGTCTCCGGATCACGCACGTGAATGTGGGCCACGCTGGCACCGGCCTTGGCGGCCGCGATGCAGTCATCGGCGATCTGCTTCGGCGTCACCGGGACATTTGGGTTCTTGCTGGCGGTATCACCCGCGCCAGTGATGGCGCATGTCAGGATAGTCTTGCGATTCATCGTCGGGCCTCACGTGTCAGAACACTTGTCTGCGGTAAGTCGCAGCGGCCATGTCACCAGACGTCGACCTGCACGTCCCGGTCGCATCGCCTCTGCGCCTTTGTTGAACACAGTGTCGTGAAGTTGAGGGCAGCGAGATGATCAGAAGACGCCGGATACTTTGCGTTTTACGCCAATTTTCCGCTCTCGTAAGATTGAGGGCGGTCACTGGCTCCCATTGCAGGCTCGTCGATGTCTTCCTTCGGCGACCATGGCAAGGGGCACGATACTCTCAGAGCGTCGAGGAAAAGGTGAAAGAGAGCGAAGAGGGCGGGGTCATCGACAACGCAATTCCCCTTGGATTGGCAGAGATACGGCTTCTGACAATCCAAGGGGAAGAGGGGGATACGGCATTTCTGTAGAGGAAGAGTGGCAGTCCCCTGTCCGAGATCTGCGATCTCACACGGATTTCATCACTTCAGTTTCTTTTCTTCAGCTCCATTTCTTCAGATCCAGCAGTGCAATATCACATCCGGACGACTTGTCATCACTGAACTTTGCCGCTTTCAAGCTCGGTGAAGACCACCTTGGCATAATCGCCATTGGCTTCATCCTTGGCCCATTCGCCGGTGCCTTCACAGGCATTGGAGGAGGGCTTGGTGTTGCACTGGTTGTAGGAGCCCGCCTTGAAGTACATCCAGTCACCGGCATACCCCGCTGGCAGGTCTTCCTGATCCACCTGGCCGTTGGCATCGACATTGTCTGCCAGGTTGATCTCGAAGTTGCGCGTGGGGTGGCCTTCCGCATTGAAGGTCAGATGCATGATGTCGCCCTTGACCACGACCTTGTAGCTGAAGGTCTCACCCAGTGAAATGCCTTCCTCGCCGGGGTCAGCGTTGCTGCTCCAGTCGTTGCCCCAGACCGCGTAACTGACATCCGTGCGTCTGGGATCTTCCTTGGCGAGATTCTTCTCATAGTTCCAGAACACGGAGCCCGTGTCCTGATCCGGCAGTTTCTTGTAGAAGATCTTGAGCGGCTCATTGCCGTGACCGAAGCCCTCATCCTCTTCCATCAATGCCTTGTCCTTGCCGGCATGAATCTGACCGACCACCACCGAATAGGCTGACTTGCGATCAGGCTTGCGGGAACGTTCCGCGACATGCTCCACCCGTAGTGTCGCTTCAAGGAAGCCGCCGACCTGAGCATATTGATCGGCATGCTTGTGGGAGGCGAGCGCGAAGTTGTTCTGAGGGTCGTGTGTGCCGATGCTGGTATCGGTTCCACGCAGCATCTGACGCAGTTCAGTCCGTGCATTGCTGGAATTTGGTGTCGTGAATGCCTTGTTGGGGGTCACGAATACCAGGTGATCTTCATCGTCGAGATAGAAGTAATCCGCGTGTCGATAGGACTGAAGGTCGCTGACTTTTATCTCGTCGACCTTGCCATCACCGTTACCATCCATGGGAAGCGTCAGTTTCCAGGTGTCCAGGTTGAAAGCTTCGGCGGGTGGCGTGTCATTGGCCAGAGATGGCGCGGAAATGGTGACTGTTCCCAGAGCGAGAACCAGTGCATTCATGAGGGGCTGGCGTGCCCGATTGTGTTGCATGGCGTCCTGCCTTTTCTTGTGCTTTTGGGAGGGTTTCCGTTGCAGCAAGCGAAGGCTAGAGCCTGACAGTTCTGACTGTCAAGGTATCATTCAACAATAATGAAATGCTATTTCATATTTATTTTTATCGTTATATCAATGGGTTGCAGGTTGTCTGTGCATTTCTTCAAGCCCTGTGAAGGATGTTGCAGCGATGAGTGATCGATCTGCTATCCGCTTGAATAGACTGGATAAAATTGGATTAACTGCAAGTCGTTGCTCAATGATCATTATCCATTGGTCTTGGGGTGGCAGCGTCAAAGTCGTCAGCAGTCCCGTCAGAAGCGCCGGCTTGTCGCTACCCATATCTTGCCTTCAGCCACGCGAGGGAAACTGACATCCGTGTCTGTTTTCCTCCGCGTCATCAGCCATGGGCGTGTTCATGAGATGGCTTCCAACCAAGGTTCGCGGAAATGTTCCGGCCGGATTCACACAGGATCTTCTTGTACTCGAGGGTGACATCCTGATGATAACGAATCGTCGGGATCGACATGCTGAGCGCCGCAATGGCCTTGCCGGTGTGATCGAGAATCGGTGTCGCGAAACAGCATACCCCGGCGTCCATTTCCTCGAGGTCTTCTGCCAGACCGGACTGACGTGCTTGTGCGAGCTGCTCATCCAGTGCCTGCCGCGAGGTCAGCGTGCGCTCGGTACGTGGCTCCAGCGGCTGCAGGGTCAACAGGTGCTCCAGCTGGGCGTCACTCATGCGTGACATCAGCGCCTTGCCCATGGCGGTGGTATGCGCGGGGCAACGGTCGCCGATGCGGGTGTTCATGCACAGGTTGAAGTGCGAGTTGTACTTGTGGACATAGACGATCTCCCCGGTGCTGGCATCGAGAGTGCCGAGATGAACCGCTTCTCGCGTCAGCTGAGACAGCGCGGCCATGTCGGGGTCTGCCATCTTGATCAGGTCCATGTTGCCCAGCGCCGAGCTGCCCAGCACGAAGGCTTTCATGGTCAGGCGATATTTCTCGCTTTCGCTGTCCTGGGCGACGTAGCCGAGGTTCTTGAGGGTCTGGAGAAACCGGTAAGCAGTGCTTTTCGACATCATGGCGCGCTGTGAGAGTTCGGCAAGACTGGACTCATGGTCGATATCCAGTCCCTCCAGCACGGCCATCACCTTCATCACCGCAGTGACGTTGTCCACCTTGGCTTCGGCAGGCTTGGTTTCTGAAGACATGAGATCCCTTATTCTGAAATTAATGAAACTCGATTTTAGAGTACTCACCTTCGCTTTTACACTCTCAGCCGCGCTACCACAACGCCTGGCGCCATCTGGGCTTCATTCTTCGGCCATCGGCGACGAAGCGTCTTCCAGGCTTGGAACGGTCTAAAAGTCTAAGATGGAATGAAATGCTGTTTCAAAAACAAAAATCCCCTGCTACGTTTTCAAAACGCCATTTCAGATTGATGTCTCAATCGACGGTGTCCCTTCTGGCTTTGCTGTCTTTGTGCCTCTATCGCCAACTGAGGCCATCGCGGCAACAAAGGCAAAGCAGGCAGAGCAGGGTCAAGGGAGCGTCTCAAGGATGGGGCATGTACCGGTGACACAACGGGTACCCAGCAGGGAGTCATAGCGATGAACGCAGGCAGTTTCTTCATCAACGACGAACATGATTGGCAGGATGTCGAACCCGGCATCCAGCGCAAGATTGTCGCCCACACCCCGGACTTGATGGCGGTATGCGTCAAGTTCGATCGCGGTGCCGTCGGCACCCCACACCAGCATGAACGTCATGACCAGATTGGCTATGTCGTGCAGGGCGCTTTCGAGGTCGAGCTTGAGGGTGAAAAACGCAGGCTCTCGCCAGGCGATGCCTTCGTCGCTCCGCATCACACCTCGCATGGCGCTGTGGCGCTCGAGCCCGACAGTCTGGTGATCGACCTGTTCTCGCCCCGCCGCGATGACATGCTGACCCCATGATGTCATGCCGCTTTCAGGCTCAGGCCTGGGCAGCATTTTGACGCGCTAAATAATGCGAAATATCTAAAAAAGAAGTTGCTTATTTGTTAGTGGCGGTCGCGTCAGCGAAGCGCCTGATCACAAGAGTTCACCCGTTTCAGGAGTAGTCGTGATGTTTGATGATCTTCAAGGCAAGCGTGTACTGGTGACCGGTTCGACCGCGGGCATCGGTCTGGATGTGGCGCGCTCCCTGCTCAAGGCCGGGGCCAAGGTGGTATTGCATGGAAGCCGCGCCCCTGCCGAGGCAGAAGCCCTGCTTGCCGAGCTGGATGCACCGGGACGTTCCTTCTATCTGCAGGCAGATGTGCGTGATACCGCGCAGTGCGAGTCACTGGTGGCGCGTGCGGTAGATCAACTGGGCGGTCTGGACGTGTTGATCAACAATGCCGGTGGCCTGGGCGGGCGTCAGGGTCTGGAGAGCATCGATGATGCGTTCTTCGACACCGTCATCGATCTCAATATTCGCTCCGTGGTGATGGTGACGCGTTTCGCGATTACGCATCTGCGTGAGTCTGCCCGGCAGAGTCAACAGACCAGTAGCGTGATCACCACCGGCTCCATCGCGGGGCGTGAGGGCGGTGGTATGGGCGCCAGCCTGTATGGCGGCAGCAAGGCGATGGTTCACAACCTGCATCGCAACTGGGTGAAGGAATTCACCAAGGACAACATCCGCTTCAACACCGTCGCACCGGGCACCATCGATACGGCCTTCCATGAAGACAAGAGTGATGATCTCAAGCAGACCATCGCCGGCAGCATCGCCATGGGCCGCTTCGGGCAATGCCACGAACTGGCACCGACCTACCTGTATCTGGCATCGCATGCGCTGAGCGGCTACATCACCGGGCAGGTGATCGACGTCAATGGCGGCCAGATGTGCCCCTGAATCGGGCACCCGTCAGGGTGCCCAACCGAAAACGCCACAGGTCATCACACAACGAGCGGTTACGTCATGGAACAGACATTGCTATTGGATCGTGCGGCCCTTGCCGGACTGCGCGCCGCCCACGAGGCACCGGATTCCTCGCGCGTATTGTCAGAGCGGCTCGCGCTTGCAGAGCAGGACATGCGCTCGGTGCTGGCCGAGCCCCTGAGCATTCCCGGGCAAGGTGAGGCGGGCGGAGAAGAGCACGCGCGCCACAAGCTCAATTATCAGCATGTCAGCCTGGCCTCTCAGCTGTGGCTGGTGACGCATGATGAGCGCTATCTCGAATTCGTGCGTGGCCTGTTGCTGGGTTACTCGCAGATGTATGAAGCACTGCCGGCGCATGTCTCCAGGGACAGCAATCCTCCCGGCAAGCTGTTTCACCAATGCCTGAACGAAGGCATGTGGCTGTTATATGCCGCGGACGCCTACGGCAACATCAAGGCACAGCTACCGGTCGGTGAGCGCGAGCAGATCGAACAGCACCTGTTGCGGCCGATGATCGACCTGCTGGTGGTACAGAACGCGCATGACTTCGATGTGGTGCATAACCATGGCATCTGGTCGGTGGCCGCGGCTGGCATTGCCGGGCTGGTGCTCGAAGATGAAGCATTGGTGGAGCAGGCCTTGCTCGGCAATGCACGCGATGGTGTCAGTGGGGGCTTTCTGGCTCAGCTTGACCAGCTGTTCTCACCAGATGGCTATTACCTGGAAGGCCCGTACTACCATCGTTTCGCGCTGCGACCGATGGTGCTGTTCGCCGATGCGCTGATCAACAGTGGGGTGCGTCCTCGGATTCAAGAACATCGTGATCAGATCATCCGCAAGGCCATTGTGTGTCTGCAGCAGATGGCCTTCCCGGATGGGCGTTTTCTGGCCTTGAATGACAGCTCGAAGACGATGGGGCTGGTCGACGAAGGTGCGATGCTCGGCGCGGCCTTCCTGCTGCAGCACTACCGGGATACCCGCTTGAACCCGGCGGTAGCAGGGCTGATTCGCGACAGGGTACAGCGCTTGCCGCTGTGCACGGGCTCTCTTGCATTGGCCGAGTTCGTCGAACAGGCGAGTCAATCAAGTGAAGCGCGTGACAGTCGCTTCATCAGTGATGGCAGTCAGGGAGATGCTGGCGGAATCGCCATTCTGCGCGCCCCGACGTCGCGTGGCAGCGAGAGCATGCTCTACCTGAGCTTCGGTCAGCATGGCAGCGATCCGACACTGCATTCCGCGCTGGATCACGGACATTTCGATGGCCTGCATTTCGGATACCACAATGGCCAGCATGAGGTGCTCACGGATTATGGCTTCAGCCGCTGGGTGAATATCGAACCCAAGTTCGGCGGGCGTTATACCCCGGAAAACCGTAGCTACGCCAAGCAGAGCGTGGCGCATAACACCCTGGTGGTGGATGAGACCTCGCATCATGACCTGGACACCGCACGCGCCTGTCAGCATCACGGCACCCTAGTGTGTTTCGAGACCTCCCATCCGCAGGTTCAGCTC
Source organism: Cobetia sp. SIMBA_158 (assembly GCF_046566945.1). Taxonomy (NCBI): domain Bacteria; kingdom Pseudomonadati; phylum Pseudomonadota; class Gammaproteobacteria; order Oceanospirillales; family Halomonadaceae; genus Cobetia; species Cobetia sp. SIMBA_158. Next base: position 197,885 of record NZ_JAWJYL010000002.1, on the reverse strand, counting down.
GCCAGTGCGCGTCTGGATGACTACGTGCCCGGCGTCACTTTGCAGCGCAGCCTGATGCTGGTCACCTTGCCGGAGCTCGCCGAGCCACTGGTGATCGACCTGATGCGCGCCACCAGCGATACCCCCCATCACTATGATTATCCCCTGCACTATCAAGGCCAGTTGATGGTCGCTCAACCCGCCTTGCACCAGCAGACCTCGCCCACGGCATTGGGCGACGCCAATGGCTATCAGCATCTCTGGCAGATGAGTACCGGGGATGAGCTGCCCGCAGGTGCCGATCAGGCAGTCACCTGGCTGCAGGACGATCAGTTCGTCACGGCGCGCATGGTGTGCTCGGCGCCTGCCACCCTGGTGCAAGGCCTGATCGGCGCGAATGATCCCCAGAGCAATCTGCGCAATGAGCCTTATCTGATCCTGCGCTCCACCGGCAGTCGTCACACCGTTGCCAGCGTGATCGAGACACACGGTGTCTTCGATGAAGCTCGCGAGATCTCGCGTGACGCCCGCCCGCAGGTAAGCCGTTGCCAGTTGCTGCATGACAGTGACGAGGCCTGCGTGCTGGAGCTTGAGACGTGCAGCGGCGCTCGACATCGTCTGGCCGTGGCATTGCGCCCCTCACAAGGGCAAGCGCCAGGCGAGCATAGGGTGGAAGTGGCGGGAGAGACCCTCTGCTGGCAAGGCTGGTGGACGATGGAGCCATGACTCGACCACAAGCTTGTGCCATCGCGTTCGTCCGTGGCAATCGGCAGTAGCACTCGCCCATTGTGAGGCAGCACGGGTTGTTGCCTCCTTTTTATCCCTATCGATGGTCGGTCGACAGCGCCAGGGCAATGCGCTCGGTCGGCGGGGGTTGTCTCGGCCTGAATTTCCCCGACGACCCGCCATTCATCAGTGAGAAATCGTTATGTCTGCAAAGAGTGAGTATCTGTTGTGGTCATCCAGTGAGCTCGAAATGCTTCGTCGGCAATGCGAGGCAGATAGCTCACTGGGGCGCAGCTTGAAGGTGTTGGAGCAGCAGGTGGCTGCCAGCATCGCACGCGGCGTGGTGGTGCCTGGCCAGGGTGAGGCCGGGAGTTTCGAGCACAACACCCACAAGGAGAATGCCCGCCTGATAGAAGGTGCGGCGCTGTTGGGACGGCTCAACGATGATGAGGCGGCCCTGGCGCATGCCCGGGAGTTGCTGGAATCCTACGCGGCCTGCTATCGCGAGATGCCTTTTCAGGTCGCGCGCAATACCAACCCGCCGGGCAAGCTGTTTCACCAGATTCTCAACGAACATATCTGGTTGCTGCATGCCTCACTCGGCCTTGCCTTGCTCAAGCCGTCATTGAGCGATAGCCAGTATCGGGCGCTGCTGGAGGACTTGTTCCTCCCGATGCTTGAGATGTTCACCGAGACCTATCGGCATGATTTCGATCGTATCCATAACCACGGGCTGTGGGCCGTGGCGGCGGTCGGGATCTGCGCGATGGTGATCGAGAGTCCTGAGCATCTGGCGATCTCCATCGACGGACTGGATGGCAGCGGCGAGACCGGGGGCTTTCTCGCCCAGATAGCGCTGCTGTTCTCGCCGCAGGGCTATTACGTGGAAGGGCCGTATTACCATCGTTTCGCGATTCATCCGCTGTGCCTGTTCGCCGAGGCGATCGAGCGGCAACAGCCCGAGCGCAATATCTTCGCGCACGCCGACGGACGTATCGGCAAGTCGCTGCATGTCTTGCTCTCCACGGCCTATCCGGATGGTCGCTTCCCGGCGCTGAATGACGCCTCACGCACCATGAACCTGGATGATGAAGGGGCGCGCTGCGCCATGGCGCTGCTGGCAGCGCGCTACGAGGCGGCCCCGGAACTGCTGACTCTCGCGCATCAGCAGCAAGGCAGCTGGTTGCATGCCAATGGCGTGGCACTCAAGCAGGCCATGCAGCAGGTCCATGCTGATGTGCAGGCCACCAGTCAGCGTTTCAGCGATGGCCCCGAAGGCAACAGCGGGGCGCACGCTCACCTCAAGCACGGCTATGGATTGCAGGCGCAGCATGTGGTGCTCACCGCGGGGCAGCACGGCATGGGGCATGGCCACTTTGATCAGCTGGGCATGACGTATTTCGCGCGCGGCAAGGAAGTGCTGCAGGAATATGGTTTCGCGCGCTGGGTCAATGTCGAGACCAAGTTCGGCGGGCGTTACCTCAAGGAGAACGAGGGCTACGCCAAGCAGAGCGTCGCGCACAACCTGGTGGTGGTCGACATGCAATCCCAACATGACGGTGATCACGCGCTGGCGGATACGCACCACGCTGAGCTTGCGCTGCTGGCGGGCAGTGATGCCGCGGCGACTGCCCGCTGTGACAACGCCTATGCGGGCGTGACCATGCAGCGTCAGCTGGTATTGCTGCACTCGCGCCATACGCAGACACCGCTACTGGTCGATATCTTCGCGCTGAGCTCTGCAGAGCCGCATGTCTATGACTACACCTTCAATCACGGCGGCCAGGTGGTGCGGTGGTGGGAAACGGAATCGTCTCCGCAGCCTGTCTCCACCGCCCTGGCGACACTTGAGGTACTGGGCGACAGCGCGGGCTATCAACACCTATGGAAGGTGGCCCAGCGTCCGGCGGACACCGCGCACTGCATGACCTGGCTTGCAGGCGACAGCTTTCATAGCTGGCACCAGATCACCCAGGCACCCGCCGAAGCCTATCAGTTGCGGGTCGGGGCCAACGACCCGGACCACAACCTGCGTCCTGACGCCAAGGTGATGACACGTCTGACCGCCACCTCTCAGACCTTCTATTCGCTGTTCGAGAGCCACGGGCATTTCGATGAATCCCTGGAGCAATGCAGTGGCGCACGCCCACAGGTGCTGAACCTGCGTGCGCTGGAAGCCTGCGAAGGGGCAGTAGCGGGTATCGAGGCCCTCGAGATCACCTTGCGTACCGGGCAGCTGCTGTTGGTGCTGGCTGAAGCGGACGCCGTGCCGCCGGGGGGCAACATCACCCTGGGGGACCATGAATGTCGCATCCATGCCGGGGTGAATCTGATCGATCTCTGAGGCTTGAGAAGTCCCTGAACCGACGCCTTTCCCTGGATGAGAGCTCTTTGTGATGAAGGTTCTTTGAGGTGAGGTCTCCCTGAGCTGAAGGCACGTCTGTGGTGAGGGCACGGTCGGTGCTGTTGTTGGAACGATCTAGTTGGATCGATCCAGCCGGAGCGTTTCAAGTTCGAGCGATCGTCCCACCAGTCATCAGCAGAACCTCTGGCCCAGGGAAGGGGCCAGAGCCAGGCGCGCACTGCCGGGTGCGCAACAACAACGACAAGACAGATAAAGACAAGAGTGCATCGCCATGAATCTGGATCTGGATACTGCCGTCATCGGCATCTACTTTCTCTTTCTGATCGCCATAGGCTGGCTGTTCAGAACCTTTACCTCGAGCACCAGTGACTACTTCCGCGGTGGCGGCAAGATGCTGTGGTGGATGGTCGGCGCGACCTCCTTCATGACCCAGTTCAGTGCCTGGACCTTCACCGGTGCGGCGGGCAAGGCCTATAACGATGGCTTTGCCGTGGCGATCATCTTCATGGCCAATGCCTTCGGCTACCTGATGAACTACCTGTATTTCGCGCCGCGTTTCCGACAGCTGCGCGTCATCACCGTGATACAGGCGATCCGACAGCGCTTCGGTGCCGTCAACGAGCAGGTCTTCACCTGGTCTTCCATGCCCACCAGCATCATCAATGCGGGTATCTGGCTCAATGGCCTCGCCATCGTGACCTCAGGTCTGTTCGGTTACGACATGGAAACCACCATCATCGTGACCGGGCTTGTCGTGCTGGTGATGTCGGTGACGGGCGGCTCCTGGGCGGTCATCGCGTCCGATTACATGCAGATGGTCATCATCATGGCCGTCACCATCACCTGCGCCATCGTGGCCGTGATTCATGCCGGCGGGCCGACCCAGGTCGTGGATGACTTTCCGGTCGACTTCCTGATTGGCGGTGACATGAACTATCTGTCGCTGTTCGCGCTGTGGGGGTTCTTCATCTTCATCAAGCAGTTCAGCATCACCAACAACCTGCTCAATTCCTATCGCTATCTGGCGGCGAAAGACTCGAAGAATGCGCGCAAGGCCGGTCTGCTGGCCTGTGTCCTGATGACCATGGGGCCGTTCATCTGGTTCATGCCCAGCTGGTTCATGGCCAATGAAGGGGTGGACCTGTTCGCGATGTATCCCGAGGCAGGTGCCAAGGCGGCCGATTTTGCCTACATGAGCTTCGTCAGTCTCTACATGCCTGCCGGGATGCTGGGGCTGTTGGTGGCCGCGATGTTCGCCGCGACCATGTCCTCGATGGATTCCGGCTTGAATCGCAACTCCGGCATCTTCGTGAAGAACTTCTATGAGGTCGTGCTGCGTCCCAAGGCGTCTGAAAATGAACTGCTGCTGATGTCGCGCCTGTCTTCCACCGTCTTCGGCCTGGCGATCATCGGCTTTGCTCTGTTCATCAACTCCCTGAAAGGGTTGAGCCTGTTCGACGCCATGATGTACGTCGGTGCCTTGATCGGTCTGCCGATGACCATCCCCGGTCTGCTCGGCTTCTTTATCCGCAAGACACCGGACTGGGCAGCATGGGCCACCCTGGTGGTCGGTGGCCTGGTGTCCTATCTGGTCGGTTTCGTGATGACACCGGACTTCATCGTCGACACCTTCGGCCTGGAGGCGGACCTGACCTCGCGTGAGTGGAGTGACATGAAGGTGGCGGTCGGCATCATGGCGCACACCGTGATCACGGCAGGCTTCTTCGTGATGACCACGCTGTTCTACCGCGGTCTTTCGGCTGAACGCGAAGCGGAAGTCGCAACCTTCTTCACCAACCGTGACACGCCCGTCATCAGCGATGACGAGGAACACCGCAGCGTCGACAATCGCCAGCGCAACATTCTCGGCTACCTGATTCTGGTCGCTGGACTTGCCGTGATGCTGATGTTCCTGGTGCCCAATCCCTTCTGGGGACGCATGGTCTTCGTACTGTGTGGCGGCATCATCGTGGCAATCGGTCTGCTGCTGGTGACTTCCATTGACAGGAAGTCTCACCCCAAGGAAGAGAGCCTGGTCGGCGAAGGCAGCACGCGCTGAGACACCATGAGTGAGGGGGAGCGGCGCTGGCATCTGGTGCCACGTCGCTCCCTGACCTCGCACTCGTCTTCGTCACTCCTTTGCCAGCCGCTTGTCACTCGCTTGCTGCCAATCTGGCACCCCGAACCCGAATCTCCCTCTCTGCTCGGTCAACGCCAATGACCACGTCAGCAGAAGAGTCGATGCGCCCTTTGCGCCATCGGCAGGGGATTCTGCGGCCTGCATCTGGCGTCTGGATCGATCCAGGACGCCGATGCCAACACAGGGCAACCCACGCGCTAGCCAATGCCGGGCTCGCGACAGGACGCAGGTTGCCTGCAAGTCAATTGACTGACTCCCCATAAAAACAAAGAGGTACGCCATGAAACACTACAACAAGATCTCCCTTTCAATTGCCGCACTGGTATTCACTACCAGCGCCCAGGCTGTGACATTGGATATTCGTCATGAATACAAGCATCACGCCAAACAACATGCCACCCGAGTCAAGGTGAGTGATTCCATCGACAACTTCTATTATGGGCTGGAATCCAAGTTTGCCTCGGAAAAGCGCGACGATGGTTCGCAACCTGCGATGGGAAATCTGCAGCGCGGTGACAGTGAGATTGATTGGGGCTTCAAGTTCAAGCTGGACAAGAACTGGTATATCCAACCAGGCATGCCCATTGCCTTCGGGGACGGCAAGTACACCCTCAAGCCCCAGCTACGCATCGGCTACAAGGCCAGCAGTATCCCGCTGACCACGGCGCTGCGCTACCGTCGTGAATATGCCAACTACAGTGAAGACTTCAATGATGATTATGAACAGAACAAGATCACCTTCACCATGTCCTACAAGCACGGCAAGAATAAATATTGGCTAGAGGCCAATTATTATCGCAATGAAGACAAGGATATCTACAACAATACCCGCGAGAACTACGACTATATTCTGAGTGCCGGGCGGCGCATGGGGTCATGGTTCCCGTATATGGAGTTGGCGGATGTCAGTTCCAGCTCCAGTTCCGATACGCGTCAGCTCAAGACGCGTGTTGGCCTGAAATATTATTACTGATCATGAATTGCTAGATAGATGAGCGCGCAAATCTTGCGCGCCCGGCGAATGTATCATGCCTCATGATGAGGAAGGGCACTCTCGAGCCCCTGAATGCGCGGGTTCGAGAGTGCGGAAATGCGCGTTGGCACGGGAATGATCGGCAGGGAGCCACATGACACAGCTGGATAAAGTTGCATTGTTCTTTTCCGTCGTCCTGATCGTGCTGACCATTCTGGTCTATCGACGTCGCAGTCAGACCCCGGACAGCTTCATCCGGGGAGGTGGCAACGTGCCCTGGTGGATGGCGGGAAGTACCGCGTTCATGACGCAGTTCTCCGCCTGGACCTTCACCGGCGCCGCCCAGAAGGCCTACGAGGATGGCTTTGCCGTGCTGGTGATCTTCTGGGGCAATGCGCTGGGCTTTCTGCTGGCGGCGCTGTATTTCGCGCCGCGTTTTCGACGGCTGAGAGTCAGCACCTATTCCGACATTCTGGAGCTGCGTTACGGCAAGACGACGCAGCTCGTGTATGTCATCAGCCAGATCCTTCTGACGCTGATGACCGCCTCGATCGGGCTCTATGGCGTCTCACTGTTCCTGAGTGCGGTCTTCGGTCTCTCGGTGGTGAGCATCGCCGTGCTGATCGGCAGTCTCATCATCGCCATTACCCTGGTGGGCGGCGTGTGGATCGTCTCGGCCAACAATTTCATCCAGATGATGCAGTTGGCGATTCTCACCCTGGTCATTGGTGGCTTCTGTCTCACGCTGATGTGGAGCGGATCGTTGAGCTTCCCGGAGTCGAACAGGGACTTCTGGATCGGCAGTTCTCACAACAGCCTGCTCATCATGGGTATCTGGTCACTGGCCATGCTGGTCAAGCAATGCATCAGCATCAACAACGCCACCTCCAGCTATCGCTTTCTGACCACGGCCGATGATGGCGAAGCGCGCAAGGCGGCAGGACTCGCCTCGATCCTGTTCGTGGTCGGCCCCGTCACCTGGTTTCTGCCGCCCTGGTTGCTGGGCACGGCGGGCATCGACCTGGCGGCACGCTATCCTGAGCTTGGCAATGACGCGGCCAATGTGGCCTATGTGCACTTCATCATCCACTACCTGCCGTCGGGCGTACTGGGACTGGTGATCGCCGCCATGCTGGCGGTCACCATCGCGCCCATCACCACCGCTTTCAATCGTGACGCCGGCGTGATGATGCGACTCCTGATGCCCGTGCTCAAGCAGACCTCCAGCCTGGCGGCGCGACTGGTGCAGATCGGGCGGATGTTCGGGGTCGTCCAGGGCATCATCGTCATCCTGTTCGTCATCGGCCTGAGTCGGCTCGAGATGGTGAGCCTCTTCGACATCATGATCATGTTCGGCGTCCTGCTGCAGATGCCACTGGCGCTGCCGGCGCTGATGGTGCTCTTCAGGACGGGAGCGCCGGATTGGGCCGGGTGGGGCAGTGTCCTGATCGGGGTCACGGTCACGCTCGGCAGCTATCTCTGGCTCGACATGGCGACACTGCAACGCCTGCCCTGGATTGCCGGCTTCCCGCCTGAACAGCTGGTCGATATCAAGCTGGCCATCTCGCTGGTCATCCAGATCGCGAGTGTCGTCGGCTTCCTGTTCCTCGCCCGCTATCTGTACGCGCCACGACGCCCACTCTCACGTGCGCGACGGCTGGCGGAGTTCTTCGCCAACCTCAAGCGTCCCGTCAGTCCTCCGCCCTCCGAAAGCGAATCCCGTCGTCGAATCAGCCTGCCATCGCGCCTGCTGTGTGTCGCTGCGTTGCTGTCGGTGGCGCTGGCCGTCTTCTCCTCCACGTTGGCGGGCCTGGCTGTCTTTCTCTGTGTCGCGCTGGGACAGCTGATGATGGCGTGGCTGATGCGCTGAACTGGCGTGGCCTCAGTCCATGATCAGTATGATCAGTGTTCAGGTGCTGCCACCGACCCGCAGCGTGAACCCCAGGTCGTGGCTCAGTTCTCCGACGGGTTCACCATTGATGCGCGCCAGCAGCTTGCGCGCTGCCATGCGGCCGATCTGCTCCCGCGGTGAGACGATAGTGGTGAGGCGCGGCGTGACATGCTCCCCGATCGGCAGGCCATTGAAGCCGGCGATGGCGATGTCGTCCGGGATACGTACGCCAAGCCGCGCGGCGGCAAGAATGGCACCGCAGGCCATGTCATCGTTGGCGAAGTGGATGGCGTCGCAGTCAGGGAATGTCGCTTTGATACGCTCAAGCGCCTGAGCACCGCTGGTCATCTGTTGACGCACGGGCAGGTCGAGCAGGGGGGCGTCCTCGATGCCGGCCGCTGCCAGCGCCTCACGGTGCCCGGCATAGCGCATCGCCGCGCGATAGTCGCGATCGAGCTCGGCACCGGCGAAGTGGATCGTGCGATACCCGCGTGCCAGCAGGTGCTCGGTCATGGCGCGTCCGGCGGCGACATGATCCATCCCCACGTTCAGATCCAAGCCTTCCCCCAGCTCCATGATCTCCACGATCGGCTGATTCCAGTTCTCCAGTATCTGGCGCGTCGCATCGTCATGGCGCAGTCCCGTCACCACCAGGCCCGCGGCCGACCAGCCCAGAAAGGTACGGATCAGCTGGGTTTCCCGAGCCAGATCGTAATCCGTCTTGCCCAGCAGCAGCTGATAGCCGTGTGCCTCGAATTCGTCCTGCAGGCCCTTGATCACATCGATGAACACCACGTTGGACAACGAGGGCACGATCACCGGAATCACGCGACTGGAGGCCGAGGCCAGGCTGCCGGCAATCATGTTGCGCACGTAGCCGACCTTCTCGATGGCCGCTTCGACCTTGATGCGGGTCGCTTCGCGCACGCTGTCGGGGCTATTGAAGTAGCGCGAGACGGTGATCGAGGAGACCCCGGCTTCCCGGGCCACGTCATTCAGGGTCGGCTGCATGGCGCCCTTGCGGCTGCGGCGGGGAGATGATGGTGGATTAGACATATGTCGCGTTTTCTCATTTGCCGCTTGTCGTGGCTTGGAGCCTAATCTATTAATGATGTTAGCGCTAACATGGTAGCGCTAACATTCAGTGAAGTGCTGATCGGTGTGCCGCATGAGGTCGCCTTGATCATCACTTGAAACAGCTTCCGCGGGAGATGCGAGATGACAGCAGCAACGACTTCACCAGTGATCGGCCTTGTCGGCCTCGGCGCGATGGGAATGGGCAGTGCGCGCGCCATGCTGGAAGCAGGCCTGGACGTGATCGGCTGTGATATCTCGCCCGCCGCCTGTCAGGCCTTCGAAGCGGCGGGTGGCCGCGCCGTTGCCTCGCCGCTGGAACTGGCGGCCGAGTGTCAGGTGGTGGTGCTGGTCGTGGTGAATGCCGATCAGGTCGAGCAGGTGCTGTTCGGGGCGCAGGGAGAGGGCGGCCTGGCCGAGCAACTCGCGCCGGGTAGCCTGGTGATCCAGTGCGCCACCGTGGCGCCGAGCTTCGCGCGTGATCTGGAAACCCGTCTGAACGGCATGCAGCTTGAGTTGCTCGATGCCCCGATCAGCGGCGGCGCCGTCAAGGCACGCAGTGGTGAGCTGTCCGTGATGTCCTCCGGCAGTGAAGCGGCTTACGTCAAGGCGGAACGCGTGCTGGCGGCGATGGCAGCCAATGTCTATCGGCTGGGCGACTGCGCCGGCCCGGGCTCGAGCGTCAAGCTGGTCAACCAGCATCTCGCCGGCGTGCACATCGCGGCGGCGGCAGAAGCCATGGCGCTGGGCATGAGCATGGGGATCGACCCCGACACCCTCTATGACGTCATCACCCATTCCGCGGGCAATTCCTGGATGTTCGAGAATCGCGTGCCGCACATCCTCAAGGGCGATTACACGCCGCTGTCGGCCGTCGACATCTTCGTCAAGGACCTGAACATCGTGCACAGCACCGGGCGCGAGCTGAAGCTTGCCATGCCGGTGGCCAGCAGTGCCCTGCAGCAGTTCACCGCCGCCAGTGGCGCAGGTTTCGGGCGCGAGGACGACTCGGCCGTCATCAAGGTCTATCAGCGTCTCGGCAGCTTCAGCCTGCCGGCCGCGAATGATGAAGGAGCGCAGTGATGCCGATCGTACTGGGCGGAATCGCCGATGACTTCACCGGCGCGACGGATCTTGCCAACAACCTGGTACGTGCCGGCATGCGCACCGTGCAGGTGATCGGGGTACCCCAGGACGCGCTGCAGGAAGGGGCGGCGAACGGGCTGGATCTGACTGAGGTCGACGCCGTGGTGGTCGCGCTCAAGTCGCGCAGCTGCCCGGTGGATCAGGCGATCAGTGAATCCCTCGCGGCGCTTGAATGGCTGAAAGCCCAGGGCGCGCGCCAGCTGTTCTTCAAGTACTGCTCGACGTTCGATTCCACGCCCGAGGGCAACATCGGGCCGGTCGCCGATGCCTTGCTGGCGGCCTTGTCCGCCACGCAGACGGCCTTCGTGCCGGCGTTCCCGATCAACGGGCGCAGTGTCTATCAGGGCCATCTGTTCGTCGGCGACCGCCTGCTCAATGACAGCGGCATGCAGCATCATCCTCTCAACCCGATGACCGATGCCGACATCGTGCGCGTGCTGTCACGCCAGACCCCGCATGGGGTGGGGCTGCTCGATCACGCCACTCTACGCCGCGGCGCGCAGGCAGCCCGTCAGCGTCTGGACGAGCTTGCCCATCAAGACGTGCGTCATGTGGTCTGTGACAGTCTCGATGAGCAGGATCTCGAGGTACTGGCCGAGTCACTGGTCGATCACGCGCTGGTCACTGGTGGCTCTGGCCTCGCGCAGGCCTTGCCTGCCCAGTACCGCCGCAAGGGCTGGCTTGAGCCGATCGATGATGCGGCGGTGCTGGCCCCGGCGCAGGGCGCCGCGATGGTGCTGTCCGGCAGTTGTTCTCGCATGACGCTCAAGCAGGTGGCGCACTTCACGCAGCAGCATGCTGCCTTCGCGCTGGATCCCGTCAAGCTCAACGCGAGCGATGCCCACTTCGAGGCGGCGCTGGGCTTCGCCCGTGAGCAACTGGCGGCGACGGACCCCAAGCCATTTCTGATCTACGCCTCGGCCGAGCCGGAAAGCGTCAAGGCGGCGCAGGCGTCACTGGGCGTCAAGCAGGCCGGTGAGCTCATCGAGTGCGCCCTGGCCAGTCTGGCCAGCACGCTGGTTGGAGAAGGCGTCGGGCGCCTGCTGGTGGCGGGGGGAGAGACCTCCGGCGCGGTGGTCTCGGCACTCGACATCCGTGAGCTGCGTATCGGCGGTCAGATCGACCCCGGCGTGCCCTGGACACAGGCACCGCACCCGGCCGCCGGCCCCTCGCAGCCGGAGGCGATGCTCTCGCTGACACTCAAGTCCGGCAACTTCGGGGGCGAAGACTTCTTTACCCGGGCATTCGACGTGCTGGATGCCATGAATCCTCGCGAGGAGAACGCATGAGTCAGTCACAGCACGACATCAACGTGTTGCGTGAGCAGATCGCCACTTACGGCAAGTCACTGTTCGACCGCGGCCTGACCATGGGGTCCAGCGGCAATATCAGCCAGCGGCTGGACGATGGCGGCTGGTTGATGACGCCGACCAATGCCTGCCTGGGGCGCCTGGATCCGGCGCGCATCTCGCGCCTCGATGCCCAGGGCGTGTTGATCGATGGCGATGCGCCGACCAAGGAGCACTTCCTGCATCGCGCCATGTATGACGAGCGCCCGCAGTCGGGTGCCATCGTCCACCTGCATTCGACCCACTCGGTGGCGGTGTCCTGCCTGCCGGACGTGAATCCCTGCGAGTGCATTCCTCCGCTGACGGCCTATTACGTGATGCGGGTCGGCAAGCTGCCGCTGGTGCCTTACTACATGCCGGGCGACCCCGCGTTGGGCGATGCCGTGCGTGGCCTGGCCGGCAAGCACTGCGCCGTGTTGCTGGCCAATCATGGCCCGGTAGTGGCTGGAAAGACGCTGGAAGCGGCGGTCTATGCCACGGAAGAGCTTGAGGAAACCGCCAAGCTGTTCCTGCTGCTGCAGGGCAAGAACCCACGTGGGATGACCCCGGAACAGGTGGCGGAACTCGAAGCCAGGTTCGGGCGCCCCTGAGTGATGACGTCTTCGTCTGTGAAATCCAAGGATCTGACATGACCCGATTGGCCGCCAATCTCAGCATGCTGTTCACCGAGCATGACTTTCTCGATCGCTTCGCGGCTGCGGCCGAAAGCGGTTTTCGCGGGGTCGAATATCTCTTCCCCTATGCCTATTCCCCGGAAGAATTGCGCGCAAGGCTCGATGAGCACCAGCTGTCGCAGGTGCTGTTCAATCTGCCGCCGGGCGACTGGGAGGCCGGTGAGCGTGGCCTGACCTGCCTGCCGGGGCGCGAGGAGGAGTTTCGGGCCTCGGTGGCCGAGGCGATCCGCTATGCCCAGGCGCTTGATTGTCCGCGCGTGCATGCCATGGCGGGCCTGGTGCCGCAGGGCGCGGATGACGCCATGCGCACGCGCTGCACCGAGACCTATATCAGCAACTTGCGTTACGCCGCCGCCGAGCTTGAGAAGGTCGGCAAGACACTGCTGATCGAACCGATCAACCCGCGCGACATGCCCGGCTTCTATCTGAGCGGCCAGGCGCAGGCACGCGAGATTCTCGCCCAGGTCGGCGCCGCCAACCTCAAGGTGCAGTTCGATCTCTATCACTGCCAGATCGTCGAGGGCGATCTGATCCGCAACCTGGAAGCGCAGTTCGCGCATATGGGCCATGTGCAGATCGCCGGCGTGCCGGACCGTCACGAGCCGGATGTCGGGGAAGTGCATTATCCGGCGCTGTTCGACCGGATGGAGAGTCTGGGTTACGACGGCTGGATCGGCTGTGAATATCGTCCACGGGGTGAGACGCGCGCAGGCCTCGGCTGGGGTCGTGAGCATGGTCTGACGCCCTGAATCTGATTCAGAGGGCTCGCCCGGCGAGGGCCAAGGGTTTGGGGCAGGTGACTGCGCCGGGCGAGCGTTTAAGGATCAGTAGCAAAAAATTATTGGTATGTATTTCAGACCAGAGTGTGCGGAAAAGATGAAAGAATTGAGTGAGTGACGCCCTTTTAGTCGCATATACCTTCTTCCCATTGCTACTGAAGAGCGTGAAGCGCTATTTTCTCATCCCTTCTGGTCTGGTTGTTGTACCACTTGAGGGCTGCTGCTGAGTGATCTGCCCATGCGGCAAGCCTACCTACGCCAGAACACAAAAGTGGAGTCCACACGATGCACGTCATGATTACCGGCGCCGCCGGATTTCTCGGTCAGCGCCTGACCGAGGCCTTGATCGACAAGGGCAGCCTGAAGGGGCAGCCATTGTCACGCTTGACCCTGCTGGATCAGATCGAGGCGCCACGTCCCGAGGCGGCGTCATGTCTGGCAGTCGAACCGGCCACCTCGCTGGATATCGAGATCGTGGCAGGCGATATCGCCGATGCCGAGGTGCTTGATCGCTGCCTGGTGGGCGAGCCGCAGGTGATCTATCACCTGGCAGCCGTGGTCAGCTCGGCAGCCGAGGCGGACCTGGCGCTCGGCATGCGCGTCAACTTCGACGCGACTCGCCTGCTGCTGGAAGGCTGTGCGGCGCGTGGATTGCGCGACACTCGGCTGGTGATGGCCAGCTCGGTCGCCGCCTACGGAGGCGATCTCCCCGAGACGCTGAGCGACATGACCGCGCTGGTGCCGCAGAACTCCTACGGCACCCAGAAGGCGATGTCGGAACTGCTGATCAATGACTACAGCCGTCGCGGGTTGGTGGATGGCTGCGTGCTGCGTCTGCCCACCATCATCGTGCGCCCCGGGCGTCCCAATGCGGCAGCCTCGAGCTTTGCCTCCTCCATCCTGCGCGAACCGCTCAATGGCGAAGCCGCCATCTGCCCGGTACCGAGCGAGCTCGAGATGTTCGTGATGTCGCCCCGTCGGGTGGTCGCGGCCCTGATCAAGGGCGCGGAGGTGCCGAGCGCGGACTTCGGCCTCTCTCGCTGTTTCATGCTGCCGGGCATCACCGTCAGCGTCGCGTCAATGCTCGCGGCGCTCAAGGATATCGCCGGTGAGCAGGCGCTGGCACTCGTCAGGCATGAGCCTGACCCGCGTATCACCGACATCGTCGGTAGCTGGCCGGCGCGCTTTGACACCCGCAAGGCGCGTTCGCTGGGCTTCGTCGGCGATGCCGACCTGCACGAGATTCTCAATGCGTATCGCGACGAGAGCGCCATCGCCTAGCCAGCGTCTGGTCCTCTCACCCAGGACGAGCTCGCCAGACACCTTTGCCAGACCTGCTCGTCACTTCAGTACGTCAATAACAACGATCGGCGTCATGCCAGCCGGCAGCGCCGACACCGCATACCTGCGCCACACAATAACAAACTACAGGAGTAGCACCCCATGACAGACGCCGCCGTCGCGGGGCCACAGGTCATCATCGGCCTGGGCATCGCCATCTTCGTCATGATCTATCTGGTATTGAAAACCCGCGTGCATGCCTTGCTGGCCTTGATCATCGCCGCCTCGCTGGCGGGGTTGATCGGTGGCATGCCGCCCAATGAGGTCATCAGTGCCATTACCACCGGTTTCGGCAAGACGCTTTCCACCATCGGTCTCGTGATCGGCTTCGGCGTGATGATGGGGCGTGTTCTGGAAGTGACCGGTGCCGGGCAGCGCATGGCCTACGCCATCCTCAACCTGCTGGGCAAGAACAAGGAAGAGGCCGCGATGGCACTGACGGGCTACATCGTCTCCATCCCGATCTTCTGTGATTCGGCCTACGTCATCCTCAACCCGCTGGTGCGTTCACTGGCGCGCAACAGCGGACGTTCGGTGATCGGTCTGGGCATCGCGCTGGCGGCTGGCTTGATCATCACCCACTCGAGCGTGCCACCGACCCCGGGCCCGCTGGGCGTGGCCGGCATCTTCGGTGTCGACATCGGTCTGATGATCGGCTGGGGCCTGGTGATTACCGCGCCGGCGCTGATTGCACTGGTGATCTATGCCCGCCTGATGGGCCCGCGTATCGAGGCGATGCTGGAAGCCCAGCCGGGGGGCTTTGAAGGTAGCGTCAAGCATGACACCGACAGCATGATGCCTGAATCGGAGCTGCCGTCCCTGCTGATGTCCTGCATGCCGATCGGCCTGCCCATCGCGCTGATCTTCCTCAATACGCTGGTCGGTGCCGTGATGGGCGATACCAGCAATGCGCTCACCAGCACCATCGCCTTCGTCGGCAACCCGGTGATCGCCGTGGGCATCGGGGTGCTGGTCGCCATCTATGGTCTGATGCCGAAGACCCCCAAGCAGGAAGTGTTCGATCATCTGGAAAAGGGTGTCGAGACGGCGGGTATCATTCTGCTGGTCACCGGTGCCGGTGGTGCGCTGGGCTCGGTACTGCGTGCCAGTGGCGGCGGCGATTACATCGCCATGCAGGTGGCGGCACTGGGGCTTCAGCCGCTGTTGATTCCCTTCATCATCGCCACCCTGGTGCGCTTCATCCAGGGGAGTGGCACGGTGTCGATGATTACCGCGGCCTCGATCTCCGCGCCGATCCTGATGGGCATGCCGGACGTCAACATGGTGCTGGCCGCGCAGGCCGCCTGTATCGGCGCGATGTTCTTCAGCTACTTCAATGACAGCTATTTCTGGGTCGTCAATCGCATGCTCGGCGTCAAGAGCACCAAGCATCAGATGCTGGTGCTGACCCTGCCGACGACGCTGGCCTGGGCCATTTCCATCATCACCCTGTTGCTGCTCAACGCCATTGTCGGTTGAACCAGCCAGAGAAATCAGCTTTATCAGGAACGCCGGGCCTCATCGAGGTCCGGTGTTTTCGTTGGATTTTCGTTCACGAGCGAGGTATCAACACGGACATGCGGCGCTTGAACATCTCCGTCAGCGTGGCTTTCAACATTTGCGCATGTGATAAAGAAAGCAGGGCGATTGAAGGGAAATCAGACATGCCTTCACGAATGGCAATATTGGAGCAACACCTGAGTGCCACGACTCCTGCAAGGCTGAGCTTTGCCCCTGAACTCGAGAGGGACTTTGAACAGTTCGAGCATCGTCGGCGCATGAGTCGTGCAGTAATGGGCTGCTGGAGCCTGATCATCTTTCAGCTGATGTTCGTGCTTTATGACACCGTCTATGCGCCGGTCGCGATGCCGGTGACAGAGAATCTCGCCGTGATGCTGCGGCTGTATGTCTGCATCGCGTTCGCGATCCTCGTGCTGGCCCTCAAGAGCGAGGTCTGTCGCCCCGTCGGGCGTGAGGCGCTGCTGGTCGCGACCCTGTGGGGCGTGATCGGCCTGGCGGCGTGGCTGGCAGTGCGCGAGAACCACCTGCGCTGCTTCCTCGAACTCTATGCGCTGGGCGTGGTGCCTCTGGTCGGTATCGTCCTGATGCAGCTGCGTTTCGTCGCGGCTCTGGTGCTGTCGGCAGGGGGGATGGTCATCGTGATCAGCGTAGCGCTGAGCGTATCGATGCCCTATGCCCATATGGACTTCGCGATCGTCTTCGTCTTCATGGCGTTCTGCCTGTTTTCGCTGATTGCCAGCTTCCGCATCGAGTTCTCGGCCCGTCATGCCTATCTGATGACCTCCATCGATCAACTGCGCCTGCAGGATGTGGAGTCACGCAATGCCGAGCTGCAGGAAATGGCCTGTCTCGACCCGCTGACCCAGCTCTACAATCGCCGTCATCTGATCGAGGTGCTCAAGCAGCACCATGGCGATGCTCAGCAGGCGAAGAACGGCGTGTCCGCGTCCCATCCGGTGCCACCGTTACCATGTCTGGCGCTGATGATGATGGATGTCGATCACTTCAAGGCCTTCAATGATCACTACGGACATGTCCCGGGCGACAACTGCCTGTATCAGATCGCCCAGGCCTTGCAGGAAACACTGGACAGGGAAAAAGGCGCTGGCATCGCCGGTGCTCTCGAGGGGAAAGAGGCTGCGTTGGCCAGCGTCGTCCGCTTCGGTGGCGAGGAATTTACCGCCCTGGTGGCCGTGCGAGATCTCGAGCATGCGCACAGCCTGGCCGAGGCGATGCGCTATGCCGTCAAGTCGCTAAAGCTGCCTCACCGCGAGTCGGAACTCGGCGTCGTCACTGTGAGTGTGGGGCTTTGCGTCATCCCCTTGTCGCGCCTGCTCGAGGGCGAGGGAATGGAGGATGAGATGACGCGTGACATGGCGGTCGAGACGCTGCTCAGCCGCTGGGTCGATCAGGCCGACAAGGGGCTCTATCGTGCCAAGCGCCATGGCCGCAACCGTACCTGCGTGCAACGTGGTAACGGCCATGGCAAGGTGCGCGCCCAGGCCAGTGATGACCTGCGTGATGGCCTCCACGATGGCCTTGATGATGAGCGCCAGGCTGCGCAGCAGGGTGAGCGGCAGAATGCGCAGCACGATGAACAGAAGGCTGAGTCGCCTGATCACAGGCCGCCGATGGGCGGAGCGGGCCTGTCATGAGAAGTCAAAAGCGACTCCCCGGCGCCGGCGAGGCGACGATGCCGGCGGCGTTGGCCGCCGAGCGCGGTGTCGTCGAGGGGTTGATCGACGGTCGCGGCGCGTCACGCTGGCGGCTCATGTTCCCCGACGCCCTCGAGACCCGGTATGTGGAAGAGGCGCGCGTCTCGCGCACGCGCGGCTTGCTGTATTCCGGCATCTTCGCCTTCGTGATGTATGCCACCTTCCTGATCAGTGACACCATTCATCGCAGTGAGGACCTGGCACTGGCCGCCATGCTGCGGCTGGGCTGTGTTTGCGTGGTGGCCATGCTGGTGCTTCCTCTGGTGCAGCGCGCGCCTTCCATGCGGCTCAAGGAGTGGCTGATGACCGCGCTGGTGATCAACACCATGCTGGTCAGCGCCATCCTGTTGCAGCTGTCGCGCACCGAGCTTTCGCATGTCGATACGCTGTTGTTCGGCTTCTTTCCGATGGTCGGCAACATTCTCTTTCGACTGCGCTTCCTTCAGGCACTGACGGCGTCGCTGACCTGCACGCTCATCATGGCCGGTGTGATCGCGTTGGAACCTGCCGGCCAGGAGGGGCTGGAGCTGCTGGCGATGGTGATCTTCGCCAGCACCACGGGGCTCTCGCTATTGGCCAACCATCAGCTCGAGTACAATCAGCGTCAGGTGTGGTTGCTGCGCCAGCGTGAGCGGCTGTTGCTGGAGGAGAAGCGCGCTGCCGGGCAACGTCTTACCCGAGAGGCCAACTGCGATGCACTGACGGGCGTCTACAACCGGCGTCACCTGGAGCGGGATCTGGCCCAGCGCTGGGCGGACCTGACCCGAGAGGACGGGCTGGCGATCCTGATGGTGGATGTCGATCACTTCAAGGCCTACAACGACCATCATGGACATGTGGAAGGGGATCACTGCCTGCAGCAGGTTGCCGGTGCGCTCCAGGCCGGCATCGGCCCGCAGCCGGGCATGGTGGTGCGCTATGGCGGCGAGGAATTCCTGGTTCTGCTGGAGTCAGTGACCGAGCGGCAATTGCGTGCCTGCGCCGAACGCATCCGCCGCAAGGTGCGTGCGCTCAAACTGATCCACCCTGACAGCTCCGTGGCGAAAGTGCTGACCGTCAGCGTCGGGGCGGTGAGCTACAAGGCCGAGCAGCACACCAATCTGACCGATCTGGTACGTGCCGCCGATGCGGCGCTCTATGACGCCAAGCATCAGGGGCGCGACTGCTGTATCGTACGGTGAGAAGAGGTGGGCTGTACTGACAGCAGACGCCGGGTCTCGCTGGCGATGATACCTTCTTCATCGGTGGGGATGACGAGGATCTCGAGGGCAGAGTCCTTGCCAGTGATGGAGGTGGCGTTGCGCTGATTGGCATCAGTGTCCAGCGTCGCACCGAGCCAAGCGAGACGCTGGATGATCAAATGGCGCACCAGTGCCGAGTTCTCGCCGATACCGGCGGTGAACACGATGCTATCGAGGCCTCCCAACGCCGTTGCCAATGATGTCATTTCGCAGGCGGCGCGATAGCAGAACATCTCGATGGCTTCGCGTGCCTCGGGCGCTGGATGGGCCTCCAATTCTGCCATGTCATTGCTGATGCCGGAGACCCCCAATAGCCCCGATTCCTCATAGAGGAGGTGGCGAAGTTCCGTCGTGCTCATGCCCTTGCCATCCAGCAGGTGCAGCAGTACACCGGGGTCTAGCGAGCCGCAGCGCTGACCCATCATCAATCCTTCCAGTGCAGTGAAGCCCATGCTGGTGGCGACACTCCTGCGCTGCCTCATAGCGCACAGGCTGGCCCCATTGCCAAGATGCGCGACGATGACTCGACCTTCGCTGCGCGTTCCGAGTGACGTCTCGGGCAGCCGGTCGGCGATGTACTGATACGAGAGACCATGAAAGCCATAGCGCACGATGCCAGACTCGCTGAGGGCTCGGGGTAGGGCGAAGGTCTGCGCCATTGAATCCTGGGTGCGATGAAAGCTGGTATCGAAGCACACGACCTGCGGGAGTCGTGGGGCTGCATCGACGAGACACTGGATCGCTACCAGGCTGTGGGGCTGATGATTGGGGGCCAGCGGGATCAGCTCGGCCAGATCGTCAAGCAAGGTCGGGCAGACACGTGCGGGGCCGTGATGCTCGCGGCCGCCATGCACGACGCGATGACCGGCTGCAGTGATGGTCAGGCCATCATCATGGCGCTCCAGCCAGTCGAAAAGCGCCGGGATCAGATCCTCGTGACTGGCCCCCGGATGCAATGGCAGCTGAGCATCCCAATTCGGGGTGGTGCCATCGCGGGTTTGCGCTGTGAACCTGGGATGGCTGCCGATGCCGGAGAGCTTGCCGCGCAATACTGGCTCCTGTACACCCTCCACTGCTGGGAAGAGGGCAAACTTGATGCTGGAGGAGCCTGCGTTCAGCACCAGCGTGACATCGGTCATGAGCGGATTTCCGTCTGGTGGTTTAGATAGCGCTGTGCCAACGCGCAGGAAGCCAGTCGTGACAGCAGGCTGTCTGCGCGACTGGTGAGAATGATCGGGACTCGTGCACCGAGCACGATACCGGCGGCATCGGCTCCTGCAAGATAGATCAGCTGCTTGGCGATCATGTTGGCGGCTTCCAGATCCGGCGCGACCAGGATATCGGCATCCCCCGCGACCTGAGAATGAATGCCCTTCTCGGCAGCGGCCTTGGCCGAGATGGCATTGTCGAACGCCAGAGGACCATCGATCATCCCTCCCTGGATCTGGCCACGGTCCGCCATCTTGCAAAGGGCGGCGGCATCGAGCGTGGAGGTGATGTGAGGATTGATCGTTTCCACCGCCGACAGCAGCGCTACCTTTGGGCAGGTCACGCCAAGTGACTGCATCATGTCGATGGCGTTCTGAACGATATCTCGCTTGTGGGCGAGATCGGGATAGATGTTGATGGCGGCATCCGTTACCAGCAGTGGCTTGGGATAGGTTGGCACATCCAGCGCATAGACATGACTCATGCGGCGCTCGGTGCGCAGGCCAAGCTCTGCATTGACCACTGCTTCCATCAGTTCATCGGTATGCAATGCGCCTTTCATGAGCGCATTGACCTTGCCACTGCGCACCATTGCTACGGCCATTGCGGCCGCTGCGTGGCTATGGGGAGCATCGATGATCTCGATGCCTGTGAGTGATTCGCCGGCCTGGGCGGCAGCGGCGAGAATGCGCGCCTTCGGTCCGATCAGGACAGGCTGGATCAGTCCATGGCGACCCGCTTCCAGCGCACCTCCCAGCGATAGCACATCGCAGGGATGCACGATGGCGGTGGCAATCGCGGCCAGTCCTTCGGTGGCCGCGATCAAGCGCTTGTACTGAGCGCCCTGGACGTGCAGATGCACTTCGGGCAATACCACGCGCGGACGTCTTATGCGCTCGCGTGGCGCGATGACCTTGGCCACACCCTCAATGACCGTCTCACCTTGCTGGTTCGTGCAGCGGCATGCCAGGAGCAGGCGTCCCTTGGGCAGCTTCTCGCTGACCTCCAGACGCACGGCGAGGGTATCGCCCAGACGCACCGGCGCCTTGAAGCTCAGGGTCTGGTCGAGAAAGATGGTGCCCGGCCCCGGCAGTTCGGTTCCCAGCACGGCCGAGATCAAGGCGCCGCCCCACATGCCATGTGCGATGACGCCATGGAACATGTCAGTACTGGCAAATTCCTCATCGACGTGGGCGGGATTGACGTCACCGGACATCACCGCGAAGAGCTGAATATCCTTCGCCTGCAGAGTACGCACCAGCTCGGCGCTATCGCCAACGGCGATATCATCCCAGGTACGATTCTCGATGTACTCCAAGCTGTCGCTGGGGGCTGTGTCGTGAACTGTCTGTCCTTCTCGGGGTGGGACGAGTGGCTCACCGAATCCGAGCAGCCCCTCCTGCATCGGGCCTTTGCGGGGTGGCTCATCTGATGAATCATTCGGACCTTTCTCAGGCGAGCTTGCGCGTGACACGTTGTCGTCATGCTCGGACATGCAGACCTCCATCGATATGGACCGTTTCCCCTGTGACGCGACGGGTCGCGGGGCTTGCGTAAATCACCGCCAAGTTGCCGACATCCTCGATCGTCACCAGAACACCTTCAGGGGCGCGAGTACGAGCATCGTCGATCAGCTCATCGAAATGTGCGATGCCGGACCCGGCTCGTGTCTTGAGTGGGCCCGGTGACAGGGCATTGACACGGATATGACGTGGCCCCAGCTCCACGGCCAATGAGCGTACCGTTCCCTCCAGTGCCGCCTTGACCGGCCCCATGATGTTGTAGTGATCGACTACCTTCTCGCCGCCGTAATAACTCATGGCCAGGATGCTGCCACCTTCGAACATCAATGGTTCGGCCAATCGTGCCATGCGGATCAATGAGTGCACCGAGATATCCATCGCGCGTGAGAAGCCTTGGCGTGAACAGTCCGTTACCCGGCCATGCAGGTCTTCCAGCGGACAATAGGCGATGGAGTGCACCAGAACATCGAGGCGCCCGAAGCGAGTTTCGATCTGAGAAAACACGGCTTCCATCTCGCCTGCGGCCTCGACATCCAGCGGTAACAGCAGCGCTGCACCCACCTCCTTTGCCACAGGCTCCACATAGGCTCTGGCCTTGGCATTCAGATAGGTCATCACGATGTGTGCTCCGGCCGCACGAAACGCCTTCACGCAGCCGGTAGCAATGGAATGCGCATTCGCCACGCCCACCACCAGCACTACCTTGCCTTCAAGCGGCTTGAGAGGGGCGGGAGAGTCAGCTGTACCGGGAGTCTCAGATGAGTCTGGCGATTGGAGCGACATGATTGGCCTCGTTGATCGGATGTGTCGGGTGGCTCAGGTTTGCTTCACGTAGGTGCCGGGTGCATCACAGAGCACGCGATAACGCCCGTGCTCCATGCCCATCGGCGGAGGCGCAACGCGCTGACTTGAGTGCGCCTCGAGCCAGTTGGCAAAGGCCGGCCACCATGAACCGTCCTGCTCGGTGGTATCGGTAAGCCATTCGTTCGGTGCGCGATAGGCGTCAGTAGCCCCTGTCGTGGCGATGCGATAATGGCGTCGAGAGTGGCCGGGTTCCGAGATGATGCCGGCGTTATGGCCACCATTGGCCAGCACGAAGGTCATTTCGCTATCCGCGAACAGATGCAATTTGTAGACCGATTCCCAAGGGGCGACGTGATCATCCTCGGTCCCCACCGCAAAGATGGGCGCGCGGATATCGGAAACGCTGACGGCCTTGCCAGCGACTCGATAGTGGCCTTCGGCCAGGTCGTTGTTCAGATAGAGGCGTCGCAGATACTCGGCATGCATTGTGGCTGGCATGCGCGTGGCATCGGCATTCCAGGTCATGAGATCAAAGGAGTGGCTGGGCTTGCCGAGCAGGTAGTGGTCGACGACGGGTGCCCAGATGAGGTCTCTGGCGCGCAGCAAGGCAAAGGTGCCAGCCATCTGCTCGGAGGAGAGATAGCCCTTGTCGGCCATCATGTCCTCGATCAGCGTGACCTGGGAATCGCTGATGAACAGACGCAGTTCACCGGCTTCGGTGAAATCCGTCTGCGCGGCGAACAGGCTGACGCTGGCAAGGCGTTCATCGCCATCGCGACCCATCGCTGCGGCGGCAATGGAGAGCAGGGTGCCGCCGAGACAATAGCCGACGGCATGCAGGTGTTTGGCGGCTGTGATTGCCTGGATGGCATCGATGGCCTCGAGCACGCCCAGATGGCGATAGTCCTCCAGGCCCATGTCGCGAAGCGTTGCATCGGGGTTGGTCCACGAGACCATGAAGACGCTGTAGCCCTGGTTCACCAGGAAGCGCACCAGCGAATTGTGGGGCGAGAGGTCGAGAATGTAGTACTTCATGATCCAGGCAGGCACGATCAATACCGGCTCCGCCTGGACCGTTTCCGTGGCAGGCGAGTACTGGATCAACTCGATCAGGCGGTTGCGCATCACCACCTTGCCAGGCGTGATCGCCAGTGTCTGGCCAACCTCGACAGGCGGTTGCTGTGCCGATGAGGCAGCGTCATGCAAAGCTGAAGTGGAGGCCGGTGTTGCGCTCGCTGCCCGTCCGCGCCGTTCCAGGTCCTCCATCAGATGCTGAGCACCTCGCATCAGGTTTTTGCCACCCTCACTGAAGGTGGTCGTCATCACTTCAGGGTTGGTCTGCGCATAATTCGAGGGTGACAGAGTATCCACCATCAGCCCTGACACGAAGGCCAGCAGGTTCTCGTGCGCCCGCGACATGCCGTGTACACCGGTCACCGCCTGTTGCCACCATTGCCAGTTCTGGGCATGGGCGTTCGCCCACAGTGAGAAGGGGGGCTGCTGCCAGGCGGCATCACGGAAGCGCCGATCGGCAATATGCGGGCCTGCCGGTGCTCTGCCTTTGGCCCCGCTTTCCTGAGCCTCGCTTTCTTGAGACTTACCGCCTTGATCCTTGCCGTCCGGTTGGTCGACAGCCTGTTCCTTTATCCCGAGCGCTTCCTGATAGACGGCCCAGCTCCTCCACAGGGCAGATTCCAGCAACTGCATCTGCTTGCCGGGAGAGATCGCCATGTGTACAGCCCAGTCCATCCAGGCCTCTGCAAGCACCGAGGGGGAAAGGCCCAGGGTGGACCTGGCGACTCCTGCATGCACGATGCGGTCGATTGTGTCGTAAAGCGATGGTGCAAGCGTTGTCTCATCGTCACCCTCGATCGCGTGTGACACGGTGCTGGTCTGTGTCGTGCAAGTGGCTTCTGCGCCACCCTCGCGCTGAGACAGATGATGGCTCGATGCACCGGGCTGGGCTGGCGACTGCATGGCACCTCCTGTTGAGACGCACCTTGACTGGGGGCATCTTGATTTGGGCACACTTCGTGCGAGACGGTGTGCGGTCTGATCCGATCATGCCTGCGTACTGGCGATGGCAGCCTGATCTTCGTCAATGATCCTGTCTGGCGCTGGCATTAGCGGGTCTTGCGTTCAGTGCTGCTGGCGCCCGTGCCCAGCTCGATGATTTCAGCGGTAATCGTTTCCTGGCGTACCTGCTGCAGTGTGGTCTTGTAGTCGGCAAGTTCTCGCTCTATCTGGCTGGCGGCGGAGGCCATGGCTTGCATGCGCGCCTCGTTCTCGGCGGCGAAGGCGTGCAGTGCCGCCTGGCAGAGTTGGGCATGCACCACATCCTGATAAAGTTGCTCAAGCAGCTGCGCAGGGGGCAATTGCAGCAGAGGACGCTCCCGTGGTCTGGCAGCGGTGTGAGGCGTTGATATGCGCGCGTCCTGGGGACTCCCTGGCGCGAAGCTCTCAAGCTCCAGTGGCAGCAGGCGGCGATGTAGCCGCTGTGGTGCCCCCCCTTCCCAGCGGGTATACACCAGCTCCAGGCGCTCAAAATGCCCTTTGCTTAGTTGATCATGGATGACTGTCGTCAGGGTGTCGGCCAGTGCCGGGATGCCAGGCGAGTGGGATGGCATGGGCGCCGACCACAATGGCGTGATCTCGCGTGCGGCCAGTATCGAGAGTCCGCGTGTTCCCACCACCATGAGAGGGGCGGAACCGAGCGCAGTGCCGAGGCTGTCCAGGAGTCGCTCACTGAAGGCGCCGGCGAAACCCTGTTCGGCCAGAAACAGCAACCACCCGGTGCTTGCATCATCACTGGCAGGCTCCTGCTCACGAGTGTCGTGAGTGCAGGTGGCAATATCGTGACCGAATGCTGACACCACTGCTTCGACTATCACCGCGCTGTAGCGATCCACTGCCTGCACCTCGGCGCGGGCGTTGCGAGCACGTGCAGCGGCAATCCCCTTGATCGCGTTCACCACGGAGCCCAATTGGCGAACGCTGTCGATATGGGCGCTGATCTCGGCCATGCGTTCGCTCATTTTTCGGCCTCACTGATTCTGCCCATCAGACTTGTCACCGCTGTCAGCAGACGATCATGCGTCGCGTCGCTGCAAGGTGCATGTGTGTCAGCGCTCAACTCGGCGACTCCCGACGCTGCAGCGCGGTCCAGTGCGGCCGGCAGTTCGCGAACGAGGGCGGGAAGGAAGCCGACCGGCAGGTCATCGAAGTGTCCGGCATGCAGTGCCAGCAGCAATGCGACCTCATCCACCAGGCGCAACGGCATATGTTGTGGTTGATGCAGGAGGGCGCGGATACGCTCACCACGCTTGAGTTGGTCGCGGACCCGGCCATCCGGCATGCCGCCGAACCGCGTGAAGACCTCCAGTTCGAGAAACTGGGCATAATCCAGACGCAGGGTGCCCGCGGCCTTGCGCAGCGCGACAGCTTGCGTCTTGCCGCCGACTCGGCTGACGCTCAGACCGACATCAACTGCCGGTTTCTGGCCTTGATGGAAGAGTGCGGCGTCCATCACCACCTGGCCGTCAGTGATCGAGATCAGATTGGTGGGGATATAGGCCGAGAGATTGCCCGAGTCCGTCTCGGCGATGGGCAGGGCGGTCAGGGAGCCACCGCCACATTCGGATGAGAGTCTGGCGGCACGCTCCAACAGGCGTGCATGCAGATAGAAGACATCGCCGGGATAGGCCTCGCGACCTGGCGACTGGCGCGTCAGCAGTGCAATCTCGCGATGGGTCGCGGCGTGTTTGGAGAGGTCGTCGATCACGATCACGGCATGTTGTCCGTTGTCGCGGAAGTACTCCGCCATGGTCATCCCCGCGTAGGGCGCGATCCATTGCAGACCGGGTGCCGTGGCCGAGCCGGCCACCATCACGATACAGCGCGAGAAGTTGCCGTGAGTGGAGAGTGCATCGATCACACGCCTCACGCTGGAGGTCTTCTGGCCTACCGAGACGTACACACACACCATGTCGCTGTCGCGCTGGGCAATCAGGGTATCGATGGCCAGCGTCGTCTTGCCGGTGGCATGATCGCCAACGATCAATTCGCGCTGACCGCGCCCCAGGGCGAACAAGGTATCGATGGCAAGAATGCCGGTCTGCACGGGTTCGGTGACCAGTTCACGTTCGATGATCGAGGGGGCCGGTCGTTCGATGGGCCAGTGCAGTTCACTCTCGAGGGGCCCAAGGTCATCCAGCGGGCGGCCAAGCGGGTCCACCACGCGGCCCAGCAATACCTCCCCCACCGGTACCTGCACGACGTCTCCGCTGGCATGGACGGCATCGCCAGCTTCGACGGCATTGCCGGCATCGAAGGTGTCAAGCAGTACGCAGCCGATGCGGTCCTCATCGAGTACCTGCACGAACCCTACCTGGCCACGTGCAAAGTGCAGGACTTCCTCCAGGCCGACATCGGGCAAGCCGGAGATGATGGCGACACCGTCGGCGATCTCCTCGACGCGTCCATGTTGCTCGGCGTGGACTCCTAGAGGGGCATCTTCCAGTGCCTCTTTTGCAGCCAGCAGCCAGCTAGGTGTCTGATCAGATGACATCCTGCATCTCCCTGTCGACGTTTCTGAGGTCGGCACGCCAGCTGTTGTGCAGCACGAAATGCGCGGAACGCAATTCCAGCCCCGCGATCATCTCAGGGTCGCACTCGAAGGCTATCCTTGCCTGTTGGCCCAACGTGTCGGCAATGGCGTCTCTCAACGCGTGCTGCTCATGGGGGGGCAGTGTCGCGACGGAGACCACGTGGATAGGTTCCGGCGTGGTGACCAATGCCTCGCGTTGCGTCGCTGACATCGATGCCAGGGAGTCCAGCAGTCGTGTGCGAAATGCCTCATCAAGACTCTGGCCGTTGAGCTGCTTGAGCAGACGCGTCGCGATATCCACCGCCAATGTAGTGGCGTCTCGCACATCCTGCTGACGTGCCTGATGACGTTGCTGCGTGATCCGGGACTGCGCTTGCTGCTGCAAGCGTTCTACCTGCTGGTGAGCACTGCTGAGCAGCGCATCGGCGCTGGCGGCGGCTTCAATCAGGCGAGCCTCGCGTATGGAGTCGCACTCCGCCGTGAGCTGTGCCCGCGTCTGCTCGACCTCGGCCAGGAGAGCCTCTGCTCTGGTCTGTGTCGCACTGGCAGTCTCCAGTTCGGCCTGGATGGCGGCGCGACGCTGCTCGATGGCATTGACGATCGGTCGCCACAACACGCGTGACAACAGCCAGATCAGGATCAGGACATTGAGTGCCTGCAGACCGATACCCCACCAGTCGATGGTCATGGCGTCATCCCAGCAAGGGGTTGGCGAACAGCAGCAGCAACGAGATGACCAGACAGTAGATGGCGGTCGTCTCTATCATGGCCAGACCGACGAACAACGTGCGCGAGATGGTGTTGGCAGCCTCGGGCTGGCGAGCGATGGCATCCATTGCCGCGGCGACGGCGCGTCCCTCG
This sequence comes from Cobetia sp. SIMBA_158, assembly GCF_046566945.1. Lineage (NCBI taxonomy): Bacteria > Pseudomonadati > Pseudomonadota > Gammaproteobacteria > Oceanospirillales > Halomonadaceae > Cobetia > Cobetia sp. SIMBA_158. The sequence goes on along the minus strand of NZ_JAWJYL010000002.1, from coordinate 169,968 downwards.
GCGAGGGCAGGGCCAATGGCACCGAAGGCCACGGCAAACGCTGCCCCGATGATGCTGGCGAAAGCTATCAGGTCCATTTCGACTCCTTGTCTCTTCAAACAGTGGTCAATACATGTACTGGTCAGCAGCGGTGTGGCGGATCGTACGGGATTGTTCAGACAGGCCTTCCCTCCATCACTTGAGATAGGTCTTGGAGAAGCCCCTCCAACACGATTCCCTGCCACGAGTGTCAATGATTCCTTGCCTGTCCTTCCTCGATGGTCGAAGTGATGAACACCAGCGCCAGAATCGCGAAGATATAGGCCTGTACCAGACCGGTGAGCAAATCCAGCGCCATCAAGGGGATAGGCACCAGCAGCCCCGCCAGTGAAGCGACGATGCCGATGATGAACACGCCACTCATCACGTTGCCGAACAGGCGCACGAACATCGAGAAGGTGCGGGTCACACTCTCCATCATGTTGAGCGGAATCATCACGGCATTGGGTGCCGCAAACGAGCGTAGGTAGCCACGCACACCATTGCTGCGTATCCCGAACCAGACCACTGACACGAAGACCAGCAGTGCCAGCGCCACATCGGTCTCCATCTGGGCAGTAGGGGGCTCGACCCCTGGCAGCAGCGAAGATCCGTTGGCGACGAGAATGAAAAGGAACAGGCTGCCGATGAAGCTGCGGTAGGGGGCCGGTGACGCACCGCTGGTTTCGCGAATCTGGAGGTCGAGCACCGAGACCATCAGCTCAAGCGCTGCCTGGCGTTTGTCGGGCAATCGCGTCAGATGGCGCGTCAGCAGATAGCTTCCGATCACCAGAATGGCCATGATGGCCCAGCTGGTCACGATGGCCTGGGTGATCGGCAGGGGGCCGAGGTAAAACAGGGGCTGTGATTCCAGAGGAGAGTTCATGACTGAGTCTCCCGTGGCTTTCCTGGTGGGAGCGTGCCTGATTTGAGCTCGTCAGATCGGAGCTTGTCTGGCCTCAAGCTGCCTTGTCGTAAGCTGTCTGGCCGCAAACTGACAGGCGGTGGCTTGCGCATGTGCCCTGCCTTGGCGATGAGGATGCCGATCAGAGTGACCAGCAAGGCGGTAGCTCCCGCCTGCACGGCCAGCAGCAGACCCAGTGTCATCAAGGTCAGTCGTCCCAGGGTCAGCAGCACGCCGAGCATCGGGTTTGTCTGGCGGACGATCAGCTCTGCCGTCCGTTTCAGCGCATGAAAATAGCCATGTCCCAGCAACAGGCCACCGATCAGACATGCCGGATACAGCACGCTGGCGGGTATCTCATTCAGCCAGTGCGCCAGCAGTTCTCGCAGCACCAGCACCTGGGGCATGTCCGTCATGTCGATCATCGTGCGTTCATCCATTTCCAGGCGGACCAGCCGCCGATCGCCACCCCGGCCATCATCAGGGGAGCACTCCAGAAGATGTCAGTTGCCAGTCGGCCATCGAGCCAGCGACCAAGATAAAGACCAGCCAGCGTAGGCGTGATGATGATCCAGCCCAGCACGCCGATCTGCGCCAGACGGCGGCCGACGGAAAGATCTCCCTCGCGTAGCCAGCGCGAGTGGCGTTCTCGCTTGCGGCGAACGGCATTCAGCAGAGGATCATTGTCGCCGTGGGGCGTGGCGTCTCTTGTTGCCCGTGCACTCGGCGCAGGTTTGTGTGGCGCTTTCATCACCACTCTCTCGTGGCTTTGCCACGTCGCGCCACCATCTGGCGCAGGGCATTGAGCTGGAGCCGAAGACCCTCGACATGCTCGTGCCGTTCATGCTCCAGGTCTTCACGAAAGCGTGTCAGTACCTGGCGATCCAGTGTCTCCAGGTCATCGCCAGTCACGGCTTCGCGAGTTGCGATCGTGATGTCGCCTTGGCGGAGGGTTAGCACGCCGCCACGTACCGCACAGAAGTGTTGCTCAGCTCCCAGTCGCCAGCTGATGGCCGAGATGCTGAGTGCCGTCATGAAGTCGCAGTGGCCCTTGAGGATGCCGAAGCTGCCGCTGGGATCCTCGGCGCGCAGACTGTCGATGTCTTGTTCGACGATGATGCTCAGCGGTGTGACGATGAAGAGCTTCATGCGCCACCCCTTGAGCTCGAGGCTTCCTTGCACTGTGCGGCGTCAAGGCTGCCGACCATGTACAGAGAGCTCTCGGCCCAGTCGTCGGTCTCACCTGCCAGGATGGCGCGGCAGCCGGCCAAGGTGTCAGCCAAGGGCACGCTAGCGCCGGGAGAGCCGGTGAAGGCTTCGGTGACCATGAATGGCTGGGTCAAGAAGCGCTGCAGACGACGCGCACGGACCACTACCAGGCGATCTGCAGCCCCCAACTCCTCGACGCCCAACAACGAGATGATGTCGGCCAGCTCGCGAAAGCGCGCCAGCGTGCGGCGAACCTCATCGGCGACCTGGTAATGCGTTTCACCTACCACCAGCGGGTCCAGCAACATCGAAGAGGACTCCAGCGGGTCAATCGCGGGGTAGAAGCCTTCCGCCGCCATGTTGCGCGACAGCATGATGACGCAGTCCATATGACTGGAAATCGTCGTCACTGCCGGGTCGGTGAAGTCATCCGCGGGTACGTAGACGGCCTGGATTGCCGTCACGGCCGAGCCTGCGACCGAGGCGATACGCTCCTGCAGACTTGCGACTTCACTGGCCAGTGTCGGTTGATAGCCGACGCGTGAAGGCAGTCGCCCCAGCAGACTGGAAACTTCCGCACCGGCTTGCACGAAGCGAAAGACGTTATCCATCAGCAGTAGCACGTTGCGGTGTTGCTGGTCGCGGAAGTATTCCGCCATGGTCAAGGCCGTCAATGGTGCACGCCAGCGGGCGCCGGGCGGCTCATTCATCTGGCCGTAGACCAGCACGCTGCGTTCGAGAACGCCGGAGCCCTTCATCTCGGTGAGCAACTCATGGCCCTCGCGGGAGCGCTCGCCGATGCCGGCGAAAACTGAAATACCCTGGTATTTCTCGACCATGGCACGGATCAGCTCCATCACCAGCACCGTCTTGCCAACACCGGCACCGCCGAACATCGCAGCCTTGCCACCCTGGGCCATCGGCGTCAGCAGGTCGATGATCTTGATGCCGGTCTCGAACATCTCGCTGGCCCCTATCTGTGAATCAAGGGCAGGGGCCAGGGCATGGATGGGGCGTCGTGGGGTGTCAGCAGGCAGGGCTGGGCCATTGTCACGCGTGTCACCCACGACATTGAGCAACCGACCGAGCACGGCGTCTCCCACGGGGACACTGACCGGACTGCCGGTGGCGTGGACGGCTTCACCGCGTGCCAGCCCGGCGGTGGAGTCAAAGGCCACCGCACGCAGAGTGTCGACACTTAGATGACTGTGTATTTCAAGTATCAGAGTGGGCCGGTCCGCACGCTCGATGAACAACGCCGTCTTGAGCGCCGGTAGTTCAGATGTGAGGAAGGTGACATCCACCACAGCCCCGCGTACGGCAATGACCTTGCCCATGGCAACGGAGCCTGAGCCTGCCTCAGCGAGTGTATGCAGATCTTTATCATGCGCCGACGAAGGAGCTGAGTCAGACGTCGGAGCTGCAGAGGTCGAGGCTTCAGAGGTCGAGGCGACAGAAGCCGATGGCGTAGAAGTCGCTGGGGAGACTGATGAAGATGAAAAGATAGAGGCAGAAAAGACGTTGGACGAAGAGGAGGTCGTGGCAGAGTCGACCGCAATATTGGAGGAATAGACGTCCATGTCGACCTGGCCTCCCTTGTCACGGCTGCGCTACTTGATACTTTCTGTTCTATCACCTAATTCGGGCACGATCAGCTTCATTGGTCGAATCTGATGCTCGACGTGTGGTTATCTTGATGTACGTCAATAAAGGCGGATGTGCGGCGAAATATAGATGGCAAGCCTGAGCATGCCGAGTGGAAAATACGTGGATGCTGTCATGCAATATGGCGGGCCTGATCGATCACCACCATGGCGACTGATCGGATGGCTGGGCCTGCGGCAAAGCGTCATCGTGCACGATAGCCTGGTGTTTTCTATGCTCTTTGGGTCAGCTGGTAGAAAGATGACTGCCATGATCGATGGAGTTTGGTGGTATGCCTTGTCGTCACGGGCCTGACCGTGATATCGCTGCGACTGTGCGTCCCACAACGGGATGAACAGAGTGCAACCCCTGGAGTCCTGAGGAGTCGCCCATGGAACTGGATCCCGTGATCCTGTCACGCATACAGTTCGGATTTGTCGTGTCCTTTCATGCCGTCTTTCCGGTGTTCACCATCGGTCTGGCATCCTATGTGGCCTTGTTGCATGGCCTTTTCTACAAGACAGGCAATGCCGCCTGGGAACGTCTTGCGGCGTTCTGGGTAAAGGTATTCGCCGTGGTCTTCGCGATGGGCGTGGTCTCCGGCATCGTGATGGCCTTCCAGTTCGGCACCAACTGGAGCAACTTCAGTTATGCCACCTCCAACTTCATCGGCCCGATGCTCAGTTATGAGGTGGTGACTGCCTTCTTCCTCGAAGCCGGCTTCCTCGGCGTGCTGTTGTTCGGGCGTGGCAAGGTGCCGGAAGGCGTCCACCTGTTCGCGGCACTGATGGTGTCATTGGGCACCTTCATCTCCTCCTTCTGGATCCTGTCCTCCAACAGCTGGATGCAGACACCGGCGGGCGTCGACTTCATTGATGGCCACTTCTTCGTGAATGACTGGAGCGCGGCCATCTTCAATGCCTCCTTCCCATATCGCTTCACGCATATGGCGATCGCCTCGTTCTTGACCGGCGGCTTCGTGGTGGCTGGGGTCAGTGCCTGGTATCTGCTGATCGGGCGTGATGTCGAGGCCAACAAGCGCGCGCTGTCCATGTGCATGTGGCTGCTGCTGGTGCTGGCGCCGGCGCAGGCGGTGGTGGGTGACATGCACGGCATCAACACGCTGGAGCATCAGCCGACCAAGGTGGCGGCGATGGAAGGCAACTGGGAAACCCAGTCGGGCGCGCCCTTGCTGCTGTTCGCCTGGCCGGACAAGGAAGCCCAGATGAACCACTTCGAGATCGCGATCCCGAAGCTGGCCAGCCTGATCCTGACCCATGACCCCGATGGCGTGGTGCCGGGCCTCAAGGAGGTCGAGCCCGACATGCAGCCGCCGGTGTGGTTCGTGTTCTGGTCGTTCCGCGTGATGGTGGCGGTGGGGCTGGTGATGATCGCGGTGGCGTTCATCGGCCTGTTCCTGCGTCGCGATGGCAAGCTCTATCGCTCGCGCCCCTTCCTGCAGACGCTGCGCCTGATGTCGATCGCGCCATTCTTCGCCGTGCTGGCCGGGTGGTTCGTCACCGAGGCCGGGCGCTCACCGTGGCTGGTCTACGAGATGATGACCCAGCAGGAGGCTGTCACGCCGTCACTGACCGGCTGGATGGTGCTGGCCACGCTGATCGGCTACTTCCTGGTCTATCTGGTGGTCTTCGTGACCGGCAGCTACTACCTGACGCGCGTCATCCGTGGCGGCATGCAGCCTGAGCTGCCGCATGACGATGTCGAAACCGCGATGCGCCCGCTGTCTGCCGCGCACGAGAGTCTCGATGATGATGCCAGCCGTACGGTAAGGAGTTGAGCACATGGAACTGATCAATCTGACCATGATCTGGGCGCTGATCATCGGCTTCGGCATCATGATGTACATCCTGATGGATGGCTTCGATCTCGGGGTCGGCATCCTCTATCCCTTCGCCCCCAATGAACACGCTCGTGACGTGATGATGAATTCGGTCGCACCGGTCTGGGACGGCAATGAAACCTGGCTGGTGCTGGGCGGGGCCGGCTTGCTGGCGGCGTTTCCGGCGGTGTACTCCATTCTGCTGCCGGCGTTGTATCTGGGGGTCTTCCTGATGCTGGCCGGGCTGATCTTCCGCGGGATCGCCTTCGAGTTCCGCTTCAAGTCCACGCGCAATCGGCATTGGTGGAACGTCGCCTTCAGTGGTGGCTCCTACGTGGCGACCTTCTGTCAGGGCGTGGTGGTCGGGGCCTATATCCAGGGCTTTGCCACCGAAGGTCATATCTATGTCGGCGGTGCCTTTGACTGGCTGACCCCCTTCACGGTGATTACCGGGCTCGCGCTGGTGGCGGGCTACGCTCTGCTGGGCGCCACCTGGACCATTCTCAAGAGTGAAGGCGAGGTTCAGGCCTGGGCCTATCGCATCACGCCCAAGTTGCTGATTGCCGTGCTGGTCGGCTTCGGGGTCATCAGCCTCTACACGCCGTTCGTCGATGAATACGTGCGCGAGCGCTGGTTCAATCATATCGGCATGTTCTGGGTCTTCCCGGTGTTGGCACTGTGCTGTGCGGCCTTCATCTGGCGTGCCGTCAGCAAGCGTCTGGAGGGCCAGCCGTTCGTCGCGACCCTGGGGCTGTTCCTGTTTACCTATCTGGGGCTGATCTTCAGCAAGTGGCCGTATCTGGTGCCGCCGGACATCACCATCTGGGATGCAGCGTCAGACCCGGGCGCGCAGCTGTTCCTGCTGATCGGCGTACTGTTCGTGATTCCCATCGTGCTGGGCTATACCGCCTGGAGCTACTGGGTCTTCCGCGGCAAGGTGCAGGACGGTGGCTATCACTGATCTCACGCAGGGGGCCGCGCAGAACGCCCCGGCCAGCGCTGCTGGCAATGACACGGCGCGCGCCAGCGTCAGCGACGCCAGTGTCACTGGTAAGGAGCGCGACAAGGCCAGACGCAAGGCCGCCGGCAAGTGGCTCACCCAACAGGCGACGCGCGAGCGTCGCCTGTTGGGTATGGCGGCGCTGTGCGGCGCCTTGGCGGGGCTGGCAACGGTTGCGCAACTGGTACTGCTGGCCTGGCTGGTCACTCAAGTGATCGAGCAGCCCGAGGCGTTGGCTCGCCTGTGGTGGCCGTTTGGCGGCCTGGTGGCGCTGCTGGCAGTGCGCGCCTTGCTGGGTGCCGCGCAGGAGCTATGCGCCCAGAAGGCCAGTCAGCGCCTGCGCCAGCGGGTGCGTCGAGAGGTGCTGGATCACCTGCAGGCACTGGGCCCGGTGCGCGCGGCGCAGTTTCATGGCGCCGATGTGGCCCAGCGCTGGGTCGAGCAGGTCGAGGCGCTGGAAGGCTACTTCGCGCGTTTCTACGTCCAGCTGCGCCTGGTGTTGATCAGCCCGCTGGTGATTCTGGCCATCGTGGTCAGTCAGGACTGGCTGGCGGCGATTCTGCTCGCACTGACCGCGCCGCTGATTCCGCTGTTCATGGCGCTGGTCGGCATGGGGGCCGAGTCGCTCAATCGCGAGCAGTTCGTCGCGGTCGCGCGCCTGTCGCGCCACTTCGTCGATCGCGTCCGCGGGATCACCACGCTGCGGCTGTTCGGCCTTGGCGAGCAGGCCACGCGTGAGGTCACGCTGGTCGCCGATGATTATCGTCGCCGCAGTCTGCGCACGCTGCGCCTCGCCTTCCTCTCATCAGCGGTACTGGAGTTCTTCTCGTCGGTGTCGATCGCGGTGGTCGCGATCTATATCGGCTTCGGTCTGCTGGGCGACATTCCCTTCGGGCCCGCCCAGTCGCTGACCCTGTTCAGCGGGCTACTGATCCTGCTGCTGGCGCCGGAGTTCTTCCAGCCGCTGCGCACCCTGTCTCAGCACTATCATGATCGCGCCTCGGCCTTGGCCGCCGCGGACTCGCTGCTGGAGCTGCTTGATACGCCCATCGCGTCGGCGCGTCAGGCCTCCACGACGGCGACGGATAGTGTCTCGCTGCCCGGCGATGTGATGTTGCAGCTGGAGGCCGTCACGCTGACGCATCCCGGGCGGGGCAGGGTGCTTGGCCCGCTGGATCTCACCTTGAAGGCCCACGAGGTGCTGGTGATCAGCGGCCCGTCCGGGGCCGGCAAGTCATCGCTGTTGCAACTGATGGCGGGATTCGTGGCACCCGATGAAGGCCAATGCCTACGCCGAGATACCACTGGCCTTGCCTGGATGGATCAACGCCCGCTGCTGATGCAGGGCAGTCTGGCCGACAACCTGCGCATCACCGCGCCAGACGCCAGTGACGATGATATCGCGCAGGCGCTGACGCGCGCCGGCCTCGCCGAGGTGCTGGCCGCCTTGCCGCAGGGCATCGACAGCCCGTTGGGTGAAGGCGGGCGTGGGCTGTCCGGCGGCCAGGCTCAGCGTCTGGCGCTGGCGCGGGTCTTCTTGAGCGATGCGCCGCTGGTGTTGCTCGACGAGCCGACCGCCAGTCTGGACGCCGACACCGAACAGCGCCTGATCGCCGGCTTCCAGGCGTTGGCCGAAGAAGGCCGTACGCTGGTCATCGCCACCCACCATCCGGCCTTGAGGGCCATGGCGACGCGTCAGCTGTGCCTGACCCGCGATGGGGTCGTTGGCACCATTGGAGAGACACAGGATGCTGGGGAGGGCGCATCATGATCGAACCCGCTCGCACTCTCGGTCCTGGCTCCACTCCCTCGACGCGCGAGGCACTGGCCACGCTGGCGCCCTGGTGGCGGGTGCATGAGCGCTACCGTCGTCGCTTGCTGCTGGGCGTGGTGCTGATGATGATGACCGCGCTGTCGGCACTCGGGCTGCTGGCGGTCTCGGGGTGGTTCATCACGGCATCGGCATTGACGGGGGCGGCGCTGGCTGCCGGTGCCGTCGCCGTGCTGGATGTCTACACGCCGGGCAGCGCGATTCGCCTGTTTGCCGTCTCGCGCACCGTCTCGCGCTATCTGGAGCGTCTCTACAATCACGACACCATCCTGCGGCTGCTGGCCAGCCTGCGCGGCAGTGCCTTTGCCTCGCTGGTCAGCATGGACCCCGCGCGGCTGGCATCCCGGCGTTCCAGTGACTGGCTCAATCGTCTGACCGCGGATATCGACACCCTCGATGCGCTCTATCTGCGTCTGGCGGCGCCTCCGGTGATGGCCTTGCTGCTGATTGTGGCGCTGCTTGGCATCACCCTGGTGTGGCTACCGGGCGCGACGCCGTGGCTGGCGCTCTTGCTGTTGACTGGCTGGGCGTGGCTGACACTTGGACAGGCACGCTGGGGGCTGGTGGCCAGCCGTCGGCGTGTGACCACTCTGGAGACATTGCGCTCAAGCCTGATGGAGGCGCTGCGCGGGCATGCCGAACTCGAGGCCTACGCGGCGCTTGGCCATGTGCGTGAGCAGCTTGAGACGGTGGAAGCGCGTATGCTGGCAGACCAATGGCGGCTGGCGGTCATCAGTGCCGTCGGCAATGCGCTGGCCGCGCTGGTGATCGGACTTGCCTGGTTGCTGTTGCTGGCGATGGGCATGCTCGCCCTGCGTGATGGCCAGCTCAGCGGCCCGATGCTGGTGATGCTGCCGCTTGCGGCGATGGCGCTGGGCGAGGGGCTGGCGGGGCTACCGGCGGCCTTCAGTCAGGCCGGGGCGACGCTTGGCGCCGCGGAGCGCCTCAACGATATCGAGCACGCCGCGGGTGTCGTGCACGGTGATGCTCGCCTGTCAGCAGGGCCGATCAGCGTCTCGCTGGAGCAGGTCAGCTACCGCTACCCGGGCGCCTTGTTCGAGGCATTTTCAAACGTCTCGCTCACTGTCGAAGCCGGTGAGCAGGTCGCGATCTGTGGCGCCTCCGGCGCTGGCAAATCGACGCTGGCGGCGCTGCTGACCGGGCAGACCAGCTTGGCCTTCCGCGGCCTGCAGAGCAGACGCAATGAACAGCAGGGCGGGGGCACTGAAGAGAAGCGAGGTGAAGAGCAGAGCGGGCGAGTGTTGCTCAATGGCCGTGAGGTGCATCACTACGCGCCGCTGGCGATTGCCGATGGCGTCGGCTGCCTCACCCAGCGGGTCGATCTGTTCGATGCCAGTCTGGCTGACAACCTGCGATTGGGGGCCGCCGACGCCGATGATGCCGCGCTATGGCGGGTGATGGCCGCAGTGGATCTCGCCGACTGGGTCGCGAGTCTGCCGCAGGGGCTGGCGACACGCGTCGGCGAGGGCGGTCGTCAGGTGTCGGGTGGTCAGGCCCGGCGCATCAGTCTGGCGCGCCTGGCGTTGACCAACCCCGGCCTTGTGCTGCTGGATGAGCCCTTCTCGGGGCTGGATGCCACGACGGCGCAACGCGTCGCGCAGGGCCTTGCTGACTGGCTGGCGGGCCGGACGGTGATCTATCTGCTGCATGAGCATGATCTCGTGGCGCCACGCCCCGGCACCGAGGCCGTGACTCGGGTGTGGTGGCTGGATCGCTGAGCATCCATCGGGATCAAATCACGGCAGGGTAGAAATGCGAAGAGCCTCCCGGGCAGGGTGCCCGGGAGGCTTTCTTGTCACTGGACCAGCCGATCAGGCTCAGTCAGCTGGGCTCAGTCAATCAGTCCCAGTCGGGCGCGATATCCGGGTTGGCGATACGCTCGCCGCGGTCCAGCTCTGCGATCTTGGCCATGTCCTCGCCGGTCAGCGTCAGCGAGAAGGCCTCGATGTTGCTGCGGATGTTCTTGGGCTTGGTGGAGGACGGGAAGGTCACGATGTCCTGCATCTTCAGCCACGCCAGGGCGATCTGCGCCGGGCTGACACCATGGCGGTCCGCGATGATCTTGAGGGTCTCGTCATCCATCACCTTGCCGACGGCCAGCGGCATGAAGGCGCTGACCTCGAGCCCCAGCTCCTGACACTTGTCGAGCACCTTGCGGTTCTGCAGGAAGGGATGCACCTCGACCTGGTTGGTCAGCAGCTCATCACGCCCCAGAATGCCGACGGCGCGTTCCATCTGCTCGCAGGTGAAGTTGGAGATGCCGATATGACGCGTCTTCTCCTCGGCCTTCATCTTGGCGAGCGCTGGCAGGTAGTCCTCCATGGCGACTTCGTCATTGGGTGACGGCCAGTGGATCAACAGCAGGTCGACGTAGTCCATCTGGAGCTTCTCGAGGCTTTCCTCGACGCTCTTCTCAAGATCACCGGGCTGGAGGCGGTCGTACCAGATCTTGGTGGTGACGAACAGCTCGCTGCGCGGGATGCCGCTGTCGGCGAGCACCTGTCCCACTTCGGCTTCGTTGCCGTAGAACTGGGCGGTATCGAAATGACGATAACCGGCGTCCAGCGCCGCCTTCATGCTCTCACGCAGGGTGTCGCCTTCCAGACGGAAGGTGCCAAAGCCGGGGTTCGGTAGGGTAGTCGACATGCGGTAACTCCTGTTGACGTTCCCGCCGGGTGCGGCGGGGACGTTTCCATGTGTTGTGTCGTGTTTACTGGGGCTGTGAAACTGGCGCGACAATGGCGTGTCTACGCATCAGTCATGTGCCGGTTGCGCAACAATCCTGCGCCGCCCACCATGCGCCTCATTCATTGGCCGTGATCACGAATTTCAGGGCGCGACGCTCACCACTCTTCAGTTCGGCGAGGCAGGCCGGCAGCGCCGTGAACGGCTCGATGCAGGGCGCCGGCTGGTTCATGGAGCCATCGGCGATCGCTTCGAGCAGACCTTCCCCCGCCTCGACCAGGCGTGCCCAGTCCTCGTCGTCACCCGCCCAGTGCAGCGCACCCAGTGCAACTTCGTGCTGCGAGATGGCGCGATCGAAGGCCGGCGCGGCCGCCTGCTCCAGACGGTCCTGAATGCAGACGATGTGGCCATTGGCCCCCAGATGGCGGGTCATCTTGTGGGCGTGATCACCATTGACGGTATCGATCACGGCGAAGGCCGGCGCGTCCAGTTGCTCGGCGTCTGCAAGCGTCTCGTCGGCGCCCAGCGCCTTGAGGTCCGCGTGGCGCTTCTCGGAGGCAACGCCAATGACGTGGAAGTTGCGCTGTCTGGCCAGCTGGATCAACCAGCGGCCCACACTGCCGGAGGCGCCGGTGATCAGCAGGCGTCGGCCGGCCTTGATGGGCAGCTTGTCGATGGCAAGCCAGGCGGTCAGCGCCGGGCAGGGAAAGGCGGCGGCGTCATTGAAGCCCAGGGTGACGGGCAGACGCATCACGGCGCGCGCCGGTACACGCAGGCGTTTGCTGAAGGTGCCCGGCCCCGCCAGGGTGGTGTGGACCGCGATGCGATCGCCCGGCGATACGTGGCGGACATTGGCACCGCAGGCGATCACCTCGCCGGAGGCATCGACGCCGGGAATCTGGCCGGTTTGCCACAGCTCGTTGTCCATTGCCATGAACTTCCAGTCGACGGGATTGAGGCCGATGGCACGCGTGGCGACCAGTACCTCGTCGTCTCCCGGGGCGCCGATGTCCACCTCTGACTGCTCGAGCGCCTCAGGCTCGCCCGGGCCTTGCCATACCCAGGCGGGTGCCCGGGTGGCGCTGTGACTGATGTCTTGCTGGGTGGTGGTCTCTGTGGAATCTGACATGGGATCTCCTTGCAGCGTGAACGGTGAATCCTTTCCGCCATGGCGGGGGCAGGTCGCGCGACCCGCCCGGCTTGCCAGTGCGCTCAGCCAGCCGGGCAGATCAGTGCAACCCTTGCGCCCTCATGAGAAGTGCGGCAGCACCTCACGGCCCAGTTCCTCGAGGGTTTCCGTGAGCGGGCGGCGATTGCGACGCAGGTGGAAGCCGATGTGATTCACCCCGGCATCCTGCATGGCCGACAGTTCTTCCATGAGGGCAAGGCGGCCACTCGACAACCCGAAGCGATGACGACGCACCGGGGCGTGCGGATCTTCTTCCAGATTGAGGTGGATGAAACTGACGTAGGGTTTGTCACCGGCGACCTGACGCCAGAGCGCCACGCGACGGATGTGATCCTCCGGCGTGCCCGGGTAGGCCAGCCAGCCGTCCATCTCGCGACCGATCCACTCGGGGGGCTGCTGGGAGAGCCCGGCACTCAACAGCGGCGGACGCGTCGCGGCAGGCAGGATGGCCTGACCTTCGCTCAGGGCGTCGTCCGCCTGGCCCTTGATGACATCCACCGCGTGACGGAAGGCGGCACCACGGGTCGCGAACTCCTCGCCGAACAGCGGGTATTCCGCCGGTCGGTCGCCACTGGCGACGCCCAGCAGCAGGCGGTCTTCGCTCAGGGCCTGCACGCTGGCGGCGGCCTTTCTCACCAGCCACGGCTGGCGCAGCGGCAGCACCGCGGCGGCGGTACCCAGCAGCAGGTTGTCGGTGTGACTGGCCAGATAGCCCAGGTAGGTGAACAGCTCGAAGACCTGACCGGTGTCGCCGAAGGCGGGGTCGAAAAGCGGCACGTCACGCAACCAGGCGGCGCGGAAGCCGAGCCTGTCGACCTGGCCGATCAGCTCGGCATGGGTGCGCATGTCAGGCACGCCGAAGGGCGTGGAGGGGGCTCTGTCAGTGCGGACCCAGTCATTGTCGAGGGGCAGTTCGACGCCCAGGGTCAGGGGGCCTTGAGTGAGGCGATCCAGCGGGCGGGTCGGGGAGATCATGATGGACTCCTTCAGCAAGCAGGTGGGTAGACGACGGTGCCCCCGAGCCAGCAGGCTGAGCTGTCGGAATCGGGGGCACGTCGTGATGGCGGGAGGCTTCGCGGCGGATCAGGCGGTCGCGATGGAAGACGCGTGACGCTTGTCGAGGCGACCGGCCAGCAGGGTCAGCAGCAGGGCAGCGGTGACGATCAGCGCGCCGATCCAGGCGGTGTCGGTCAGTGCCATCTCGGAGACCACCTGGCCACCGACGATGGAGCCCAGCGCGATGCCGATGTTGAAGGCGGCGATGTTGAGGCCGGAGGCCACATCAACGGCCTGCGGCACGAAGCGTTCGGCCTGCTGCACGACGTAGACCTGCAGGCCCGGCACGTTGCCGAAGGCGAAGGCACCCCAGATCAGGATGGTGATCACGGCAGTGATCGGGTTGGCGGCAGTGAAGGTCAGCACGCCGAGGATGACGATCAGGCCACCGAAGATCAGGGTCAGGGCGCGAATCGGGCCCATGCGGTCGGCCAGCTTGCCGCCCTGGATGTTGCCGATGGCGACCGAGACACCGTAGACCAGCATGATCAGACTGATGGCGCCTTCATTGAAGCCACTGACGTCCTGCAGCAGCGGGGCCAGATAGGTGAAGGCCGTGAAGGTGCCGCCGTAGCCGAGAATGGTGATCAGGTAGACCAGCAGCAGGCGCGGATGGGTCAGAACCTTGAGCTGTTGGGCGAAGGTGGCCGGTACGCTCTTCTTGAGATTGTTGGGCACCAGGATGGCGCTGCCGATCAATGCCAGCACGCCGAGGACCGAGACCACGAGGAAGGTGGCGCGCCAGCCGAAGTGCTGACCGATCCAGGTGCCCAGCGGCACGCCGGTGACCAGAGCCACGGTCAGGCCGGTGAACATGATGGCGATCGCACTGGCTTCCTTGTCCTTGCTCACCAGGCTTGTCGCGATGGTGGAGCCGATGGAGAAGAAGACCCCGTGGGCCAGGCCAGTCAGGATGCGCGCCGTGATCAGCGAGCTATAGCTGGGTGCCTGCCAGGCCAGCAGGTTGCCGGCGATGAACAGTGCCATCAGGGCCAGCAGTACCAGCTTGCGATTGAAGCGGCCGGTCATGGCGGTCAACACGGGGGCGCCGATGGCGACACCGACGGCATACAGGCTGACCAGCAGGCCAGCGGAAGGCAGAGAGACGCTCAGGTCCTGAGCGATGGTGGGTACCAGTCCGACGATCACGAACTCGGTGGTCCCGATGGCAAAGGCGCTCAATGTCAGCGCCAGCAGGGCAAGGGGCATGGCAGTTCTCCATCAGCAATGGGTGGGTCTTGGATGCTGTGCAGTCTGCCGTGAGTTACCTTTGTGATAAATGCACGAAATGATGAAAGACTTTTGCAGTTTTCGTAAATATTCCCGATGACGACGTCCTTTCCCCCCATCCTTGCAGCGCCTGTCTCTGTCTCTGTCAGCTTGTGTCTCCATCTCGATCTCATGCCAGATGGCGCCACAGGGTGACTCAACAGCGTGATTCAATAGGGGGACTCGACAGCGCGACTCTACCGGGTGACTCAACAGCGGGATTCACCAGGGTGACTCCACAGGGCAGGGCACAGCGGCTACACTGCACGCCGAGAATTTTCATTCACTCCCTGTTCACATCGGAGATCGTCTTGGCCGCGCCTGACACCCCGTCTTCCTCTCAGCCTGATGCCCGGACTGCAGAGACTCCCTGTTCCTTGCCGCGCCTCGTCGTGCCCTCGACCTGGCGGGGCTGGAGCCTGCTGGTGATCTTCCTGCTGCTGGTCGTGATGGGTATCTGGCCGGTGATCGGCTGGATCAATCAGCAGACCCTGTTGTGGGGCATGCCGTCCTTGATCATCTGGAGTTACCTGATCATCTTCGCCTCCAGTGGCGCCATGTTGCTGGGCAATTGCCTGTTGCGCCGTCGCCACGGCGCAGACCCGCTGTCGAAAGCGTCCGCTGGCGAAAGAGACGGAGGCACCGCGTGATCGATCCGCATGCCTTTTCGTCCGTGCATGACAGCGTGCCCTTGCTGGTCACCCTGGGGTATGTCGTCGTCGCCATGGCCATCGGTCTCGGCGCGCGGGGCGGCCGACGCATGGACACGCTGGAGCAGTGGGGGGTCGCCGGGCGCTCGATGGGGCCCGTGACGCTCTATCTGTTGATCGCCGCCGGCAGCGTCAGTGCCTACACCTTCATGGGCGCGCCGGGCTGGGCCTACAGCAAGGGCGTGCCGGTGTTCTATGTCGCCATCTATCTGGCCTATCTGGCGCTGGTGGCCTGGTACTTCGGCCCCAAGGTGTGGAAGTTCGGCGAGCAGTTCGGGCATGTCACCCAGGCAAGCGCGATCGCGGACCGCTATCAGAGCCCTCTGCTGGGGGCGCTGTCGGCGCTGGTGATGTCGATTGCCTCCATCGCCTATGCAGTCCTGCAGACCATCGGCTCGGCCTATATCCTGCTGGTGATGAGCGGCGGGCGCATTCCGCTCTGGGCTGGCGTGTTGCTGGTGCTCAGCGCGATCGCCGTCTATCTGTTCGTCAGCGGCCAGCGCGCCATCGGGCGTACCAATGCCTTCCAGGGCGTGCTGATGCTGGTCGTTGCCTGGGTGATCGGCCTGTGGGCGGCCTATCTCTCCACCGGCGAATGGGGCTTCAGTGGCGTGTTCACGCGTCTTGAGGCCAGTCATCCGGAGTATCTGCGTCTGCCCGGCGCCGGCGGCGACATGAGCTTCAGCTTCTGGACTACCTCGATCATCGTCTCGATGCTGTCCTTCATGCCGCCGGTATGGACCCAATGGATGAGCGCCGCCTCCGCCGGTACCATCCGCCGCAGTGCCAGCTGGCTGCCGACCTACTATGTGGTGATCCTGCCGCTGGTGGTGGTCGGCTTCATCGGCATCTACAGTCTGCCGGAGCTTGAGCGCGCCGACACCGTGGTGCTCGAATACGCGATGGCCAACATGCCGGTCTGGCTGGTGGGCCTGTTGGGCGCGGGCACGTTGGCGGCCTCGATGTCCTCCAGCGAGCCCTTCATTCACTCGGTGGCCCTGAGCCTGAGTCGTGATGTGATGCAGCCAGGCCTCAAGCTTGATGACCAACGCGCTGGCAAGCTGGCGCGCTGGCTGATCTTCCCGGTGATGTTCCTGGTCGTGGCACCCCTGGCGATCTGGGAGCCGGGCAATCTGGTGATGATCCTCTTGATCGGACTGGGCTTTGCCTCTCAGGTCTTGCCGGCATTTCTGGGCATGTTCTTCTGGCCGCGTGCCTCGGCGGCAGGTGTCATCAGCGGCATCAGTGCCGGCTTCGTGGTCACGGTGCTGTTTACCGTCGTATGGCCGCATCCGCTGGGCCTGCATGCCGGTTTCTGGGGGCTGATGCTCAACTTGCCGGTCTTCGTGCTGGTGTCATTGCTGACCCGGCCGGTGGATGAGGCGGTGACGTTGCGCTTCTTCCGCATCGCCGCCCCCTGGAGTCTCAAGCGCTGAGATTGCGCAGGGAAGATCGCGAGCGGAGTGATGTCGGGGACATCACTCCGCTCTGATAATCGAGCGTTTGGCTCTACCAAACAGTTGTCTGAAATTTGGACAAGCGTTTGACAAGCTTGTGAACGATTGTCACGTTTGCGCCCGAGCGCTTATTGATCCGTGTCGCCTTGTATAGAGTGAGATCATTGATTGGCTGTCCTCAAGGGAGGGGACGTGAATGAATGATCTGATGGTGCAGGTGGACAGACAGATACAGCGTGAGGGCGTTCTGGGAGTGCATTTCCCGGCCGAGATAGAAGCGCGCTTCGAGCACGATATCCATGTCGCGCGCAGTCACAAGCTTGCCTGCATGGGCGCGGTGGCGATCAGTATCTATGTGCTGTTTCTGCTCAATGACTGGCGCTTTCGCCCAGACCACATGCTGGAGGCCATCGTCATTCGCGTCGGGGTCATGACGCCCATCGCCCTGATCTGCATCTACATGCTCAAGCGGGGTGTCTCGCCGGTATTGCGTGAGATGTTGATGACTGCGCTGGTGTGCTTCGCGATGATCTTCACGGCCCTCTTGATCCAGTTGTCAGTCTCGCCACATTCCTTCCTCGACCTGTTCGCACTCGGGCTTATCGTGCTGGTGGGCAATGTCCTGTTTCAGCTGCGCTTCTGGTATGCCCTGTGCTCTTCGGCCTTCCATTTCGGCGTGATGCTGTATCTCGTCAATGCTCATCCTGCGCCCTATGCCTCGGCGGGTTTCATGGCGTTGATGGTGTTCCTGTCCATCACGCTGTTTTCGATCATTTCCAATCTGCGCAGCGAAAAGGCCGAGCGCCTTTCCTACCTGCTGTTGCTGCGTGAGCAGCTCAGGGTCGAGGAGTTCACCGAGAAGAATGAAGAGTTCCGACGCCTGGCCTCGATCGACCCCTTGACCGAAGTCTATAACCGGCGCCACTTCGACAGCCTCGTGAGTTCGCTGCTCGGCAAGCAACTCGACAGCCGGCTTCAATACGGTGTGGCCATGATCGATGTCGACCATTTCAAGGCCTACAACGACCACTACGGCCACGTGAAAGGGGACCTGTGCCTCAAGCGTATCGCGACGGCAATCTTTGAAAGCGTGCACCCCGATGTCGATATCGTGGCGCGTTTCGGGGGTGAGGAGTTCGTGGTACTGCTGCCATCCTGTACACCGCAACAGGCATTGGCGCGCGCAGAAGAGATTCGCCGCCATGTTCGCGACCTGGCGCTACCGCATGCGGGGAGTTCACGCCATGGCATCGCCACCATCAGCATCGGGGTCTCTGCCGCCGGCACCGGTCAGGGCTGCAGCTTCGAGACCATCCTCAAGCAGGCGGATGAGGCGCTTTATCGTGCCAAGGCCTCGGGACGAGATCGCTGCGAACTGTTTGCTCAGCAGGATCAGCAGGCGCTGGGCCGAGCCTTCGCCGGCTAGCGTCGTGGTGTCGCCGTGGTGGTGTCGTGGAGTCTGAGACGAGAGCCCAAGGGGGGCGTGCGCTCACGTCTCGTGTGACAGCCCCAGCTGCTGGCGAAGCCACGGCAGCATGATCTGTTCTGCCTGATGCGCCCGTGCGCCGGGGTAGACCAGATAGAATCCCTGCCCCTGATCCGGCAGGCCACACAGGGTGACCAGTTGCCCCTTCGCGATGCCTTCCGCCGCCATCAGGCGCGGTGTCAGCGCGATACCCTGATCCGCCAGAGCGGCATCGATCGCGAGACTAGTGTGATTGACCCAGAGGCGATCGGCCTTCTCCAGGCCCGAGAAGTGCGCCGCAAAGGTATGCCACCCCTGATGGCTGTCCTCGATCAATACGCACCCGCGCATATCGAGCCTATCCAGTCGCTCGCCCAGCTGTTCCCGATAGCCGGGACTGCAGACGGCGATACGCTCGAGCCCCGTCAACCATATCGCCTTGAGTCCGGCGTCATGCTGGCCATAGCCTTGGCGGATGGCGAGATCGATCCCGTCCTGATGCAGATTCGAAAGTCCCTCGCTTGCGTGTACCCGCAGTTGCCATTCGGGATGTGCGTGGCGAAAGCTTGCCAGCCGAGGCATCAGCCATTTGGCGGCAAAGGAGGGTGGTACGCTCAATGACAGGGTGGTGTCAGCGGGGTCATGGCTGGCATCTCGCACGGCCTTGTCGATGTTGCCCAGCGCCAGGGCGATCTGCTCATGGAAGCGCTGGCCTGCGTGAGTCAATGCCAGACCACGCGGGAGACGATGGAAAAGCTTTATCCCAAGCTGTGTTTCCAGCTCGCGTACACGCTGCGCTACGGCGCTCTGGGTGAGCGATAGCTCTTGCGCCGCGCGGCGAAAGTTGAGATGGCGCGCTGCTGCATCAAAGGCCGGCAGCGCGCCCAGGCGCAGTTTCGTGGTCAGGTTCTTGCTCATATTCAGGCTCATGTAAGGGGCATGCTCATGCTCAGAGCCATGGGCGCTTGGCCGGCGGGGGCGACGATACCCCTCCGGCGCCAGCACGCTATCTGAGCGGGAAGCCGACGCACCGCGTGTGAAGCCATATGGCACAAGAGTGAAGATTTTCTACAGGGTAATGCAAATAATGCCCGCTTGTCGCGACGCGGAGCACAGCCGAACATGGCGCTATCGACCTCACATGACGCTATCGCTAAGGGCGCCATGTGGTTGGCTCCCCAAGTATCCTCGCCACAAGGAGTTCTTCATGCCTCGCTCACGATTCTCGGCACATCTTGCCTTTCTGGCGCTCGGTACCATCTGGGGCAGCAACTTCCTGTTCATGAAATGGGCGGCGGAGTGGATCACCCCGGGTCAGGTGACCCTGCTGCGTGTCGTGGCAGGCTTCATCCCCTTAGCCCTCTATGCTGTCTGCCAGGGCGTTCTGCACCGGACGCACTGGCGCCATCTGCACCACTTCGTTGTCATGGCCCTGCTGGCGACAGCTCTGTACTACCTGGCATTCGCCTATGGCAGTTCGGTATTGCTTTCGAGTGTCGCGGGCATGCTCAGCGGCGCCATCCCGCTCTTCACCTTCGTGGCGGCGGCATTGTTTCTGCGCAACGAGCCGATCAATGCACGTTCGATCACCGCCACCTTGCTCGGCATCATCGGTATCGCGCTGATTGCCCGCCCATGGCAGGGGCTGCAGGCGGATGTCTCGCTGGCGGGCGTGGCCGCCATGCTCGGCGGCGCGATGTGTGTCGGCTTGTCATTCGTCTATGCCAAGCGCTTCGTGATGCCGTTGGAGATTCCTTCGCTGGCCCTGGCTACCTATCAGACGGGGATAGCCACTCTGCTGCTGCTCGCCGTCATCGACCTTGAGGGTATCCTGGCGCTGAGCAACGACGGTGTTGCTTTGACCGGGCTGGTAATCGGCCTCGGGGTGTTGGGAACCGGCGTAGCCTATGTGCTTTATTACTTCATCGTCGGCGAACTTGGTGCCATCAAGGCCTCTGGCGTGACCTACCTGCCCCCCGTGGTCGCCGTCATCATCGGTGTGCTGCTGATAGGGGAGCCCATCCGCGGACTCGACCTGCTGGCAATAGCGATCATTCTGGTGGGCGTCATCCTGTTGCAATCCGCGCGTCAGAAGCAGGAGGTTGCGACTCCCAAGGCAGACGACAACGAGACTGAACAGGTATTGCCTCGCTCAGGCGGCCTCGAAATCTCGAATCACTCGGCGCGATGATCAACACTGGGGATCGCGACTGAGGCCGCAGCAGAGAAGCACGACTGAGCATCGCAACTGTAGCTCGTGATAGTGATGGGGAATGATCGAACGCCTGATGCTGCACCCTGCCTGTGAGCGGGGTGCAGCATCATGTTTCATCCGGTATGACCTGTCTCAACTCTGTGCCACTTACCTCCCGTGCCTGACACGGGTAAGGTTGAGGCAAATGGCCACAAGTTGATGAAATTTGCCTCATGTCTGAACCGCAGCCCGACCCCTCTGGATCCTCTGGGCTTTCAGAACAGCCCGCGCCATCCCGCATGCCTCCTCTAGCGACGGCATCGGAGCCCCTCTCTGCGCCGTATCCGCGCCCGGATTCACCGCCGCTGCTGGCACCGGGGGCCGCCGAGCACACGCTGAATGTCTGGTTGGTGCCGCGCTTCTCGATGTTGACGTTGTTCTGCCTGCTGGAACCGCTAAGGGTCGCCAATCGCTTCGGACGGTCTCTGTTCGCCTGGCGTCTGCTGTCCAGTGATGGCGAGGCTGTCGTGGCCAGCAATGGCGTGCGCATCGATGTCGATGGTGCCTTGTCGTCTCTGGTCAATGACACGCAGTCGGGTGGCCAGAGTGGGGCGCAGACGCGCTTGATGGTGGTGTCATCCTACGGGCCGGAAGTCAGCGTCGGCAGCCTGGCGCGTGGCGTGATTCGTCATCTGGCAGCCCACGGCGCCTGGTTGGGAGGCTTGGATACCGCCCCCTTCATTCTGGCGCGCGCCGGGGTGCTCGCCGGTCATCGGGTCGCCCTGCACTGGGAGAGCGTGCCGGCCTTTCGCGAGGAATTTCCTCAACTCGAGATCAGTCAGGCCGACTATGAATGGCAGGGCGAGCGGCTGACGGGGTCTGGCGGCGCGGCCAGTATCGACATGATGCTGGCGTGGATCGAGTTTCTGTACGGACCGTCGCTGGCGGACGCCGTCGGGCGGCAGCTGGTGCATCAGCGCGGGCATATGGCGTCGCCTGCTACTGTCAGCGCTCGAGACGATTCGCTGCCACGCAGTGTGGTCAAGGCGCTGGCCGTGATGGAGGCCAATCTTGCCCAGGTGCTGACGATCCCCGACATCTGCCGTCTGGTCGGCCAATCCCAGCGCCAGTTGACGCGCCTGTTCATGGCTCACTTCGAGGAAGCGCCCAAGCAGCGCTATCTCGGCATGCGCCTGGATCATGCGCGGTGTGTATTGGCCGACAGCAGTCGCAGCGTTTCCCAGGCGGCCCTCGGCGTCGGATTCACGCATCTGGCGCACTTCTCGCGTGCCTATCGCCAACGATTCGGTGAGCCGCCCAGCGCGACCGCTCGCCGTGGTCAGGCCACGCCCTGAGGCGGGTCATTGTCCTCCGCCCCTCAAGGAGGCGCGGATGGTGCCAAGGGCGCAAAAAGAGCCGCAAAAGGGAGTATGATCGCGCCGCTGAGCCGAAACGCCATCGCAGCAGACGACTTGGCAGAAGAGGCCATCACGGTTCGCGACAAGCATACACGCCATTGTTTCATGCGCACGCCAGCGCACTGCAGGAGGCTTCACGAGAATGAACTGGATAACCTGGCTCGACCTGGCCGGTGTGATGATCTTTGCCCTGACCGGTGTCGTCGTGGCGTGCCGTTCACGCATGGACCCGATCGGCATGCTGGTGCTGGGCGCGGTGACCGCTATCGGGGGCGGTACGCTGCGCGATCTCGTGCTGGGAATCGGCCCGGTGTTCTGGGTCGAGCAGCCGATCTATCTGTGGGTCATCCTGTTGACGGTAATGGTGGCGACGCTCGGCTTTCATTATATCCATCGCCTGACGCGGGTTTTCCTGCCGGTGACCGATGCCTTCGGGTTGGCGCTGTTTACGGTATTGGGCGCGCACAAGGCGCGCATGCTGGGCGTGGATGGCATCGTGGCCGTCTTGATGGGCACCATGAGCGGCGTGGCGGGTGGCATGATCCGTGATGTGCTCGCGCGCCGTGTGCCGATGGTGCTGCGTCAGGAAATCTACGCCTCGGCGTCGCTGGCGGGTGGCATTCTCTATATCGCGCTTCTCGAGGCGGGCGTTGGCCTGGCGTGGGCCACCGGTGCTGCCATCTTGCTGATACTGGCGATTCGCCTGCCGGCGATCTATTGGCATCTGACCTTGCCGACCTTTGCCTGGGTGATCATCCCGCCACCCCCGCTGGCTTCGCAAGACAGTGGCCAGAGGCATGATCAGGCCCCGTCGCGGGCAGCGGGCATGGACGGGGAGAGTCGCGAGGGCGTGCACGCCGCCCCAGATGGCATACCTCGTCAGCGCTCGGAATTCGCGACGACGCTGGGCGGCTCGATCGGTGCCAGCGATGTCTCGCCCTCGGGTCAGCTGGAGACACCACCGGCGCCTCCGTCATTGCCGCGGCGCACCCCCAAGGCGCGGGTCAGGATGCTGCGCCCCGGCGAACGCCGCCGTAGTGGGCTCTAGGCGTCATCTTATGCAGGCCATGGTTGACGACGGCGTCGCCTGGATAGCGTTTCTTACCATCTGGTACAATAGCGATATAAGACGCGCATGACCTGATAGTCAGGTGAATGCCTAGAGAGGAGTCATTGAGATGGCCGGTGGACGCAAGCGCGAGTTTGACGAGCACATCGCCTTGCAGCGGGCGATGGAAGTGTTCTGGCGAAAGGGCTATACCGCTGCATCGCTGTCCGACCTGACCCAAGAGATGGGGATCAACAAGACCAGCATGTACAGCGCCTTTGGCAACAAGGAGGCGCTATTCATGAAGGCGGCACGCCATTATCTCGAGACGGAAATGCATGCGCACTTCGCACACCTTCGGACACCTGATGCCACGTTGGGCAAGCGTCTGCATGACTACATGTGCTCGGTAGTGAGGATGCAGGCGGCAACGTCACAGCCGCGGGGCTGCCTCCTGGTGCTGTGTCAGTCAGAGGTCGCGGCTGGCGATCTGCCACAGGAAGCACAGGCCCTGCTGGAGAGTGAGGACCATATGGCGCGCGAGATGTTCGCGACGCTGTTCGCTCATGATCCCGAGTCCATTGCGCTGGGGCTCAATACCTCGGCGGATGCCAATGCGCTCACTGTCTATTCCGTTCTGAAGGGAACTGCCGCAATGGCGCGATCCGGTGTGCCAGCGGATGAGCTTGAAGCCGTCATCGTTACGACACTGCGTGGCATCGGGCTCGTGACGCTGCGCTGATTCACTCTGCGTATTGATATCGTCCCACAAGGGCTCTCTCAGGAGGGCCCTTGGCGTTTCTGAAAGGTCATCTGCTCATCAGGTATCGGGAGTCGGGGAAGATGAAGGCCTATGCATTGCAATAACGTACCGATCGGTTTAGGGTTTATTTCATACCGACCGGTAAGAAATTCCGTCGGTCGAACTTCCCCGATTCAGGAGACATGACATGAGCTATTCCCTCGCAGGCAAGGTGGCATTGGTGACCGGTGCCAACCGCGGTATCGGCAAGGCGATCGTAGAGGCATTCTTCGACAACGGTGTCGCCAAGATCTATCTGGCCGTGCGTAATCCTGAGAACACGCAAGAACTTCAGCAACAGTACGGCGACAAGGTGGTGGCATTGCCGGTGGATGTCACCGATGAAGCCTCTGTCAAGGCATTGGCGGAACAGACACGTGATGTCGAGATACTGGTCAACAATGCTGGCGTGATGAATCTGGTATCACCCTTGGACGAAGGTGCCGAGTCTGCTCTGCAGCAGGAATTCAACGTCAATGTCTTTGGCCTGCTGCGTACCGCACAAGCCTTTGCTCCGGTTCTAGAAGCCAACAAGGGCACGTTGGTACAGCTCAACTCCATCGCTTCCATCAAGACCTTCGGAGATATGACCACCTACAGTGCCTCCAAGGCGGCCAGCTACTCCGTGACCCAGGGCCTCAGGGAGAAGCTTGGCGAGAAGGGCGTGAGCGTGCTGAGTGTCCACCCGGGGCCGATCGCCACCGATATGGGCAAGAATGCCGGCTTTGATGATGCGCCGGGCGCGGAAACTGTCGCGGCAGGTATCATCGAGGCGCTGAAGGCAGGCGATTTCCACCTCTTCCCGGACCCGATGGCCAAGCAGTTGGAAGCGGCTTACCAGAGCTATGCCGATGACATCATTCTGAGTGAGATGTCAGTCTGATATTGGCTTCCCCCTGCTCGCCTCGTGGAGGGCGTCTTGATGATTCAGGTAAATGTGCTGTATCCCAATGGTCCCCAGGCCAGCTTCGACTTTGGTTATTATCGCGAGACACATCTGCCCCTGGTGGCTGAGTTGCTGGGCGATGTGCTCAAGGACACCGGGGTTGTGCGCGGAGTGAGTGGCGGGGCGCAGAATGAGTCGGCGCCGTATATCGCGATAGGCTCACTCCAATTTGCATCAGTCGAGGACTTTCAGGCGGCCTTTGCGCCGCATGCCGAAAGGATTCTGGCTGATCTGCCCAACTTCACGAATACTGAGCCGGTCATTCAGGTAAGTGACATGTTGTAAGCGATTGCGAGACGTCACTGCATGCGCAAGACGGCCTGCCTTTCCTGCATGGATCGGCAGGCCGTTTCGGTATGGAGGCCGTGACCCGAGCGGCAAGCAATATTGCAACAGCGATCATGAAGCGCATCATTATTGTGATTTCTGCAAAGATGCATGGGACCATGCATCTTGCACTTTCAAGGAGATCACAGCATGCGCAGCCGTTCGGATGACCTCGAGTTGCTACTGGCCGTGGTGGATAGCGGGGGCTTCAGCGCCGCCGCCAATCGGTTGAACATTCCGGTGGCCAAGGTATCTCGGGCCATCCAGCGCCTGGAGGGTGAGCTGGAAACGCCGCTGTTGAATCGCACCACACGCAGCGTGGCGCTGACCGATGAGGGGCGCGGTTTCGTCGAGCGCGTGCGCGAAGGCTTGTTGCTGCTCGGCAGTGCCGAAGAGGCCCTGTTGCAGCAGCGCGATCAGCCCAGCGGGAGGCTGCGTGTCGATGCCGCGAGCCCCTTCGTGCTGCATCAGCTGGTACCGCTGGTCGCGGAGTTCTCGCGCAGCTATCCCGGCATCGCGCTGGAGCTGTCAGCGGCCGATGACATCATCAACCTGCTGGAACAGCGTACCGATGTGGCCATCCGCATCGGCGAGCTGGATGACTCCACGCTGCACGCCAAGGTGCTGGGGCGCTCCACGCTGCATCTGGTCGCAAGCCCCGCCTATCTGGCCGAGCATGGTGTGCCGTCCAGTGTTGCCGCGCTGCAGACCCATCAGCTGCTGGGGTTCCTGCCCCCCAGTCGTCTCAATCGCTGGCCGCTCAAGGGTTCCGCACAGGGCTTTGACACGACACCTCATCTGCCGACCACCAGTGGCGAAGTCATGCGTCAGCTGTGTCTGGCGGGGCATGGTATCGCGCTTATCTCGCGCTTCATGCTGGGCAATGACCTCAAGACCGGCGCTCTGGTGGAAGTGTTGCCCGGCCAGATCCAGAGTCCCAATCCCCGCGAGCAGATCCAGGCGGTCTATTACCGCAATAGTACGCTGTCGCCGCGCATCAGCGCCTTCGTCGAGTTTCTCGCCACCCGCCTGACGCTGTGAGTGGCTGATGTCTGGTGCCCCAGACTTGTCCTGACAACAGCGGGTAAAGTGGCGCGGATATGTCCTGGCGCAGAGTTTTAACGATTATCCCGCTCCAGAAACATGGCAGTGGAGTCGGGCTGATTTAAATAAAGTTTATAATCTCTTGATGAAATCTGTTTATTGACGCATGTTGCATGGCGTATTTCACGGGCAATAGCGATATATTGGGCTGACAAGGATGTAATCAGCGCTTCAGGGACGAGCAGATGATAGCCAAGGAAAAAGAGGCCTACAGTGGCGACGATGAGCGCGCCAGGTACGGTCACCGCCAGGAAGAGGATGTGGCCTTCCATCTACGGCGTGCCTTCGGGGACGACCCCGAGGTCGTGATCTTCAATGATCTGCGACTGAAATACGGTGAGGAGAATGCCCAGATCGATCATCTGGTCATGCATCCCTTCGGCTTCATTATCATCGAGTCGAAAAGCATCACTGGTGAAGTCAGGGTCAATGCGGCAGGTGAATGGCAGCGCAGCTATCGAGGCAATTGGTCTGGGCTCAAGTCACCACTGCGTCAGGCGGAATTGCAGCAGGATATTCTCAAGCGCCTGTTGATCGAGCATCGCACTCGTTTGATGAACAAGACCCTGGGGCTGCAAGGCGGTTTTGCCGGTCGACAATGGAAAGTGCTGTGCGCCGTCTCGAGCAATGCCATCGTGCACCGTGACGATATGGCCAAGGGGGTCTCGGCTCAGGTGGTGAAGCCGGAGTTTCTTCACGAGCAGGTCAGTGGTCTGATCGGGGCGCGTTCGATGGTCAAGCGTGCCTTGCTGTTCGATACGCGTCCGGAGTTCACCAAGGATGAGCTTGAGCGTGTCAGCGAGTTTCTGCTCAAGCAGGACGCCCGTTCGCGTCGCGCGCATGCCGTCGAGACCGTTCGTCGCGAGGTGAGTCGTCGCCCGCCGCCGGCAGCGAAGACGCCAGACGCCGCTGACAGTGCCGCGAGTCGATGGGCGATCAATGAGGGTGGTATCCGCGAATCTGATAGCAAAGCCCTCGCCAACAAAGCCCTCGCCAACAAAGATCTCGGTAACAATGGCGCGGGCTACAGTGCTCATGGCAGCAATGGCATTGGCGACAATGCGCCTGGCAGTCATGAGCTTGACGACCAGGAGCGCTGTAATAAGAAGCAGCACGCCATGGCCAGGCAGGGAGGCGCTTCGAGTGCAGTGGCAGTTGCCATCCCCGCCGCCGCGGCAGTCAATGAGGCGAAGGCAAGCGCCGAGAGTGTCGCTAAGCCCAAAGCTGAAACCAGAGCCGAAACACCAGCGCCGCCAGCCGAGGCACCTGTCGGGTCGCCAGTGCCGGAAGCGTGCCTGGCCTCGCCACAGTTGAGCGAGCATCTCGACAGAATCACCGCACACTTGAAGGCTTCCGCCGCCACGCAAGCGCCACCGGAAGTGCGTGCCCAGTGCCAGAAATGTCAGGAAAAAGATGCACTGCTGGGGCGTTACGGCCCCTACGGCTATTACGTCAAATGTCAGGTCTGCAACGCCAATACATCACTCAAGCAGGGCTGTCCGGCCTGCGAGCATCACAGCGTACGCCTGAGCAAGTCCGGGGCGGTCTACTCGGGGCATTGCCCGCAATGTGAGCACGAGTTCGTGATATTTCGACAGCCCGATTGATGTGGTGCCTTGCAGAAAGACAACGACAGCATGACAGCGGCAGCCCTCGGGCTGCCGTCTTGCGTATTGCGGCCATGAAACTCGCATAGGCGGCTTCATTTCCCCCGAGCGGCTGCCGCCTGGCGTTCCAGCCAATCGATCACCAACGGCCAGTGGCTGTCTCGATGTTGGCGGCGGAAGAACCCCATATGCCCGATGGGCCCCGTAGCGTGTTGGCGTGGGTCGATCTGATGGCGCTCCAATGTGGCTTGCGTGAAATAGCCGGTCAGCAGATCAATGCCGGGGGCCGTCGCCCAGGGGTCATCGTCAAAACCCAATACCAGCAATGGCTGGGTGACTCTGGCGAAACGGCGTTCTGCGTGCATGGAGGGATCATCGAAGAAGTAGCGTGGCAGGCTGGTCCAGCGACTCCACTCAAGGGCGACGCCACGGGGCAGATTCTCGCCGATGCCGAGCCGCCGCCCCGGCACATAGCCCAGGGTGTGCGACGTCAGTGGACCGATCACCTTGAGCAGGGCCGTGACCCGAAGGCGCTCGCCAAGCGGCTTGATGAAATGCAGGCAGCCTGCGTGGGAGGCCACCAGCGCCGCGGCACTCAGCAGGCGGCTCGAGTCACTCAGGCCCACGGCGTGACCACCGATGCTGTGGCCCACTGCCAGAAGCGGCAACTCTGGCCAGCGCTGTGCGGCCCAGCGGGTCACGCCCTCGACATCCTGATCGA
Source organism: Cobetia sp. SIMBA_158 (assembly GCF_046566945.1). Classification (NCBI taxonomy): domain Bacteria; kingdom Pseudomonadati; phylum Pseudomonadota; class Gammaproteobacteria; order Oceanospirillales; family Halomonadaceae; genus Cobetia; species Cobetia sp. SIMBA_158. The sequence goes on along the minus strand of NZ_JAWJYL010000002.1, from coordinate 141,503 downwards.
TCCAGGTGGACATGCTGGCGGCGAAGCCACGCAGTCTGGGAGGCGCCGAGCGGCCGATGCCGCGATAGTCGTAGCGCACCACATGGAAGCCGCGGCTGGCCAGCGCCTGCGCGAAGGCGCGATAGATGGACTGCGGCACGCCAGTGGCGGGGTGGAGAAGGACGACGCCCTTTACGCTGGCGGGATGCAGGTCAGGCTCATGCACGCTCGCCGCGAGGCGATAGCCGTCTGCCGCCGCAATCTCGCACTCGTGTTCACCATTTGAGCGGGCGGGGTGTTGTGCCGTGTCGTGATTCTGTGGCGCTGTTGAAAGCGCACTGGCAGTAGCGGGGCAGGTATCCGGCAAGCGTTCGGTCATGGCGATCAGGTCTCTTTTTATTTTGGGCTGGGCTTGTCACTGGGCTGGCTTGACACGATGCTGGTCAGTGCAAATTCAAACGTTTGTTTGTCGTCAGTATTGTTCAGTCCTCCTGCAAGTGTCCAGCAGGGTTTCAACAGGATGAGAAACGACAACGCCCGCATTCCTGACCAAGGAATGCGGGCGTTGTCGTTCAGAGGGTCGACTCGATGGACCTCTTTATAGCCGTCTCAATTATCGACTCAATTATCGACCGGCCAGACCTTGAAGATACGGTACGGCGCCTGGCCGCTGTCCTTGCCGTCATTGAAGGGCGGCGTGCTGTCGAGCTGGTTGACGGTGACATAGAGCCAGCCGTCGGCTGCCATGCGCACGCCATCCGGCCAGTCGAGACGCTCATCGCGCACCAGCGGCGTCAGTTTGCCATCGGCGCCCAGTACATCCAGCCCATGCTGATTGAGGTTGGTGAAGTAGTGGATGCCCCCGGCGGTATCCGCGCCATCGGAAACGGGCTTGTCGCCGACGCGCGTGATGGCAGCGGCGATGGTGGAGTGATCGGCGCCTTCGCGCAGCAGTCTGGCCGGTACGCTGTACCAGCTGTGGCCGGTCATGGCGCCGAAGAAGACTGTCTCGCCATCGCCGGACAGGGTGATCGGGTCGACGCCGACCTTGGCAGGCTTGCCATTGAACTGGACGTCCTTGCCATCGATCTTGAGCTTGGCGCCGGGTTCTGCCTCAAGCGCCGGGTGCTCGCTGAAGCGGGTGGCCTTGCCGCTCTCCAGGTCGACGGTGATCAAGCCCGGATTGGCGATGTCTGCCAGATAGGCCACGCCACGGCTGCGGTCCACTGCCAGGTCCTGCACGAAGCTGCCCTCGGGGGCGATATTCGCAGGCAGAGTCAGCTTGGTGATCAGCTTGCCCGAGGCAATATCGAAGCCCCACAGGCGGGTCTTGCCCAGATGCAGCCCCATGTCGGTGATCCACAGACCGCCCTGGCCATCCTGGTAGATGCCCAGCGGGGAATCGATGGTGGCGTCGCTGTAGCGGCCGGCATGCGTCTGCAAGGCGGGGGAGGGCCAGGCACGGTAGCTGTTCTGGCCGGTGATCTCGACCAGCTGCACGTCGTGATCTCCATCCATCGGGTGGATGGTGGCGAAGACCTGCCCATTGGGCGTCACCGCCACATTGCCGGGGCGAATCTGCATGACGGCGACAGAGCGCATTTCACCGTAGGCAGGCCCGGCCTTGAGCGCTGAGGTAGTGGCCGGCAGGGTCGTATGGCCGTTGGCGCAGCCCGTCAGCAGGCCGGTAAGCAGGGCGACCATGCCCAGATGTCGGGTCGAACGGACGGGGTCAGGCATCAATGTTTCCTTGTCGTGGTAATGCTGGTGTTACTGTCGCGATGAGCGAAAACTTGAAGGCAGGGATTTCTCGATGACGATAATTGCCTGAAAAATCATGGGCATAGAGTAACCTAAAGCACCGTGCAGACCAAAAAAACGCCCTCATGGAGGGCGTTTTTCATTTCAGCGTCAGTGCCTTGCGGCCAGAGGCCGATTCGATCAGGCGTGACGCGAGATCATGGCATCGAAGTTTTCCTTCGGCTGGACACCGGTCAGGGCTTCGAGCTTCTCGCCGGACTTGAACAGCGCGATGGTCGGCAGGCCGCGGACGCCATTCTGGGCGGCGAGGTCCGGTGCATCATCGACATTGATGGCAACAACCTTGAGGGCATCACCCTGTTCTTCGGCGATGGATTCGACGATCGGGTCGAGCATCTTGCACGGTCCGCACCACGGTGCCCAGAACTTGACCAGTACCGGCTGCTCGCTCTCGATGACTTCCTGGGTGTAGTTGCTATCGACGACTTGTGCGAAATCCGCCATTTGTCTCTCCTGTGCATCACGAGGGATGCGTGATTCAAAAGGGCACTTGGTGTGCTTGATGGGCACACACTAACGCTGCTCGACTTTTGTTCGCAAGCGCATTCGCTTTTGAGGCCAGGCAACATATGCGTGCCGTTTGCGCAACAGTGGCGATGGTGTGACCGCCTACCCGCTGGTACACCGAGCCAAGCGACACTCTGATCGCGCTTCATTCGCCCTCCATTCACCCTCCACTCGCTCTCCATCGCTGCCATCGATTCACGCACCGACTGTCATCTAACTGTCATGCATGTGTCACTTGATATATGGGAAAACACATATATGATATTTCGTATGTCACCGCGCTTCAGCCGGCTGGCAGGCAACCTGCCTTGCCATGCGTCAGGTGCTGGTGAGAGGGGGGCGGGAGTGGGAATCGGGTGGGGGAATCGAGAGGGGAGCAAGATGGCTCAGGCATACGCGAGGACATCGCCATGAAACCGTCAACCAATGACGTTATTGATGGAGCGGGAGACATGGCGGCCCGCCTGACACCATTGCAGGTCTTCAAGTGCCTTGCCGAGGACACTCGCCTGACCGTCGTGCAGCTGTTGGCCCAGATGGAAGAGTTGTGTGTCTGTGAGCTTATCTGGCTGCTGGAGCAGCGCGCCATGCCCATCTCCCAACCCAAGGTCTCGCGGCATCTCGCCCAGCTGAGAGATGCTGGCCTGCTGACCAGTCAGCGGCGTGGCCAGTGGGTGCACTACCGCCTGGCACCTGACCTGCCTGCCTGGTGCCATCAGATTCTCGCGACTCTCTGTCAGGCCAACGCCCGCGAGGTGTCGCGCTGGGTGGCGTGGCTGGAGACGATGCCCAACCGCCCTGTGCGCTGCTGCTGAGCGCACAGGGCGTAGAACGTTAGCCGAATCTTTTTGAACACTCTCAAGGAAATGCCCATGTGTCCTGCTCATAGCGCTCCGTCCTATTCCTCGTCCATCAGCGTGCCGGAGGGCATGCCGGCCCTGCGCGTCGGTATCAACGGCTTCGGGCGCATCGGTCGTCTCGCCCTGCGCGCGCTGTGGAAGCTGCGCGAGGATATCGCGCTGGACGTGGTGCGTATCAATGACCCGGGTGGTGATGCCGCGACCTTCGCCCATCTGCTGGAATTCGATTCCGTGCATGGCCAGTGGTCGCCGGGCGCCGGTATCACCAGCGACGCGGATTCCATCACCCTCGATGGTCAGCGCACGGCATTCTCAAGCCAACGTGAGATCGGTGATACCGACTGGTCGGGCTGCGATGTGGTGATCGAGGCCTCCGGCAAGAAGAAGAGCACCGAGGTGCTGAACGCCTATCTCGAGCAGGGCGTCGCGCGGGTCGTGGTCTCCGCGCCGGTCAAGGAAGAGGGCGTGCTCAACATCGTCATGGGCGTCAACGATCACCTCTACAACGCAGAACAGCATCGCATCGTGACGGCGGCCAGCTGCACCACCAACTGCCTGGCACCGGTGATCAAGGTGATTCAGGAGCAGTTCGGCATTCGTCATGGTTCCATGACCACCGTGCACGACATCACCAATACCCAGACGATTCTGGATGCGCCGCACAAGGACCTGCGCCGCGCGCGGGCCTGCGGCATGAGCCTGATTCCGACGACCACCGGCTCCGCCAAGGCAATCAGCGCCATCTTCCCAGAATTGGAAGGCCGCTTGAACGGCCACGCCATTCGCGTGCCGCTGGCCAATGCCTCCCTGACCGACATGGTATTCGAGCTCAACCGCGAAGTGACGGTGGAAGAGGTCAATCAGGCGCTGCAGAGCGCGGCAGAAGGCGAACTGGCCGGCGTGCTGGGCTACGAGACACGCCCGCTGGTGTCGATCGATTTCCGTACCGATTCCCGCTCCAGCATCATCGATGCGCCCTCGACCATGGTCGTCGCGGGTACCCAGCTCAAGCTGTACGCCTGGTATGACAACGAGTGGGGCTATGCCAACCGCACCGCAGAGCTGGCGCTGAAAGTGGGCCTGGGTGATCTGGCCGACGCCAGCACACAGGAGCGCTGAAATGCTTGCCCGCCTGCGAGAGCTGCCCCATGAGGTGCGCCAGTACCTGCTGGTGACGGGGAATTACTGGGCCTTCACGCTGACGGATGGTGCACTGCGCATGCTGGTGGTGCTGCATTTCCATTCGCTGGGCTATTCGGCGCTGGATATCGCGCTGCTGTTCCTGTTCTACGAAGCCTTCGGTGTCGTCACCAACCTGGTCGGCGGGTGGCTGGGGGCAAGGCTCGGCCTCAATCGCACCATGAATGCCGGGCTTGCGATGCAGCTGGTAGCGCTCGGCATGCTGTTGGTGCCGGAGCCCATGCTGACGGTGATCTGGGTGATGATCGCCCAGGCGCTGTCGGGCATCGCCAAGGACCTCAACAAGATGAGCGCCAAGAGCGCCATCAAGGTGCTGGTGCCGAAGGGGCAGCAGGCGGCGGAATCGCAGAGCTCGCTGTATCGCTGGGTCGCGTTGCTGACCGGTTCCAAGAATGCCCTCAAGGGCCTGGGCTTCTTCCTCGGTGGCGCGGCGCTCAGTCTCATCGGCTTCCAGGGCACGGTGTTGGCCATGTGGCTCATGCTGGCCGTGGTGCTGGTGCTGTCACTGCGCAAGCTCTCGGCATCGCTAGGGCAGAGCAAGGCCAGCCGCAAGCCGGCGTTTCGTGAGATGTTCTCGACCTCGCGGGCGGTCAATGTGCTGTCGGCGGCGCGCATGTGCCTGTTCGCTGCACGTGATGTCTGGTTCGTGGTCGCCTTGCCGGTCTATCTGGCCGAGGTGCATGGCTGGAACTTCTGGACGGTTGGTATCCTGATGGCCACATGGGTGATCGGTTACGGCGGGGTGCAGACCCAGGCCCCGCACATCACCGGGCCGATCGCGCGTCGCTTGAGCGGTGATGCGGGCGTGCGCTGGATGACCGTGCTGCTGGCCGGCGTGCTGGCGCTGTTGCCCGCGCTGATGGCGAGCATGTCGCTGGACGCCGAGCTGGGTGGCGACAGCAGTGCGGCCATCCTGTTGGGGCTGGCGCCCCTTGAGTGGTTGATCATCGGTCTGCTGGTGTTCGGCGTCATCTTCGCCGTCAATTCCAGCTGGCACAGCTACCTGATCGTGCGCTTCGCGCGCAGTGAAGGCGTGTCGATGGATGTCGGCTTCTATTACATGGCCAACGCCATGGGGCGCCTGCTGGGCACGTTGCTGTCCGGTTGGCTCTATCAGGGCTATGGTCTGGAAGCCTGCCTGTGGTGGTCGGCGGCACTGGTGGCGGCGAGTGCCGTGATGGCCATCGCATTGCCCTCGGACACGCAGCATGCCTCCACTCAGGAAACGTCGGCCAACTGAAGCCTTCGCCGGGCACCTGACGCCTAAGCCCTTATGCAGGAAGCCCGTCCCAACCATGGGGCGGGCTTCCTGTCATCTGGCGGCGATAGTCTGGTGGGTGATGCAAGGGGCGAGAATCAGGACATTGCGCATTCACCTGATGTCACCGTAGCGTCAGCAAGTGAAAATTCTTTCGTATAGCTCTCACATAAGCCCCTCGCTGGATTTCTGATCGTTATCCTTTCCTTTCCGCTCCAAGAGAAACGTCATGTCACATCCGGATGAAACTGCAAAGCATGAGCGCGATCCTGCGACGCCTGATGCCCCGCTTGCGAGCGACAAGGCGCGGCGCAGTGAAGTGCTGCGCACCTTCCTCGCGCTGGGGCTGACCAGCTTCGGCGGCCCGATTGCTCACCTTGGATACTTCCGCGATGAGCTGGTACGCAGGCGAGGCTGGTTGAGTGACAAGGCCTACGCCGAGCTGGTCGCGCTCTGTCAGTTTCTGCCGGGGCCGGCCAGCAGCCAGGTCGGTTTCGCGCTGGGCATGGTGCGTGGCGGTGGTGTAATGGGCGGGATACTGGCGTGGATCGGCTTCACCTTGCCGTCTGCGCTGGCATTGCTGGTATTGGCACTGGTGGCGGGCAGCCTCGAAGGGCCGCTGGCCTCGGGGGTGATCCACGGCTTGAAGCTGGTGGCGGTGGCCGTCGTCGCCCAGGCGATCTGGGGCATGGCGCGCAAGCTGTGCCCGGACTTGCGGCGTACCTGTCTGGCGCTGTTGGCCATGCTGGGCCTGGCGCTGGCGCAGGGCGCTTGGGCGCAGGTCGGGGTGATCGCGATGGGCGCAGTACTCGGCAGCCTGCTGTGTCGTGATGACAAGGCGGCATCCGTGCGCCAGCAAGTCCAGGCAGCGGGGCTGTCACTGCCGGTCTCGACGCGCCTGGCGCGCTACTGCCTGGTCGCGTTCTTCGTGCTGTTGATCGGCCTGCCGCTGGTGGCCTCCGGCAGTCTGGTCGATATCTTCTACCGTGCCGGGGCGCTGGTGTTCGGGGGCGGGCACGTGGTGCTGCCGCTGCTGGAGGCCTCCACCGTCGAGACGGGCCATATCGCGGCCGATACCTTCCTCACCGGCTATGGCGCCGCTCAGGCAGTGCCGGGGCCGCTGTTCACCTTTGCCGCCTGGCTGGGGGCCGGCATGGCGCAGGTGGGCGGCGGTTCGGCATTGCTCGGTGCCGTCATTGCGCTGTTGAGCATCTTTCTGCCGGGGATTCTGCTGCTGATTGGTGTGGCGCCACTGTGGGGGCGTCTGCGCGCCCGCGCCAGGGCGCGCGCTGCGCTCGCCGGCGCCAACGCGGCCGTGGTGGGCGTGCTGGGCATGGCGCTCTATGACCCGCTGTGGACCACCAGCGTGCTGAGCCGCACGGACCTGGTGATCGCTCTGGCCGCCTTCATCGCTCTGACGCGTTTCTCGCTGGCACCCTGGAAGCTGGTGCTGGGGATGGTGATTCTCGGCGCGGTGCGTGGCGTGATCTAAGCCCCGACGTCGTATCTGACAAAAGAACGCCCCCGTCTGCTGTTGGCAGGCGGGGGCGTTCTTGTTCTGCAGAGCAGTTCATGCAGAGCAGTTCATGCAGAGCAACTCATGCCGAGCATTTCATGTCGAGCGGCTCGCGGTTGGCATCACACCAGCGACAGCAGCGCGGTGACCAGCAGCTCGTTGTCGTAGTAGGGCGCGCTCTGCTCGCTGATCAGGCGGGTGTCGATCACGGTGATGCCCATGCGCTCGAGCGCCTCGATGCAGGGGCCGCCAGGGTAGTCACCGCGCTGGCTGTCGAGAAGCACGATGTTGAGCAGGTTCTCGGTGGGACAGTCTTCCATGCGACCGGTGAGGTCAGCACACAGGGTGTCGAGCAATACGCTGACCAGCTCATCCATACGCTTGCCGGTCTGCTCCGGGTCCGGGCAGCAGTTGGGGATGTAGACCTTGGGGCAGGGGTTGGCCAGCACCGCGCGCCCGACGCCCTTGGGCAGCAGATTGGCGAGCACGCTGGAGTAGAAGCTGCCGGGAGGGAAGCAGATCAGTTCGGCCGACTCGATCAACTGGCGATTGTTGGCGTGCAGCTCCGGTACCACGGGGACATGGTGGTCGCCCTCTGCCGCGGCCAGACGCATGCGCGCGATGGGTGAATCGAGAGGGGCGACTTCCTTGCCGGTGATGCGGTGCTGGCCAATGATCTCGCGGCCATCTTCCAGCGTTACCGCCAGATGGCAATCGGCATTGACCACGGCGCGCACCGTGCCGCGCACGTGCACCAGCTTGGAGAACAGGAAGATGATCTGATCCAGCTGCTGGTGATGGTTCAGATAGCCACCGGCAATGATCAGATTGCCGATGCTGGCGCCGCGCAGATCGAAGCCTTCCGGCATGGCGTCGATGAGAAAGCCCAGCTGATGGCAGATCAGGGTGCGCATCGGTTCCGCGACCGCCATGGTCAACGGATGACGTCCGGCCGCCAGTTCGCGCAGCGTGGCGTGCAGCATCTCCGGGCGCGCTTCACGCGGCAGGCGGTGGGTAAACAGGCGATAGATATCGGGATGGCCCAGGACGCTGTCATCGGCCAGCGCCATCAGGCGAGAACGCAGATCGCCGATGGCGGGCATCGAGAAGGCGTCGCGCAGTTTGGCCGAGCTGCCACCGGAGTCGAACGGCGTCACCAGATGGATGCTGTGGTGGGTATAGCGGGTCAGGGTGCGCGAGACCCCGGTCAGCGCGGTACCGCCACTGAAGAACAGCACGCGCGGGCCGACTTCGGGGGCTTTCAGATAGCGCCTGACGCGCATGGGATCGGGTACGCGTGCGGTCCGACTGACCCTGACCTTGGCCATTGCATGGCTTCCTTTATGCTTGCATTTTTGGCATAGAGTGCCTTTTTTTATGCCCAGCGTCGCCTATTATGGATTTTCACTCAATTCCAGCGCAGGAACTCTCGACTCCAGTTCAGTCTCTCAATTCCAGCCCAGCGTCTCTTGTTGCCAGCGTCTCTTGCTGCCAGCCTCTCTCATTGCCAACCCGGTTTCCTTCATTGCCAACGTAGTGTCTGCCAGGCGCGCTGTTGCGCCAGGCTGGCAAGGGTCGGGTCCGGGTGGACGGCGAAGGGGTGATCGACGAATTCCAGCAAGGCCAGATCATTGCGTGAATCCGAATAGCCCCAGTTGGGCACCCCGGCGCTGTGGCCTGCATGTTGCTGTTGCCATGCCTTGAGTGCCGCGAGCTTGCCCTCGCGGAAGGTGCGAATGCCACAGGCGCGCCCGTTGTAGCAGCCTTGCTCGGTTTCAAGGGCCGTGGCCAGGGCCGCGTCCAGCGCCAGGCGCTCGGCGAGGGGGGCGACCAGATGCGCCGTCGAGGCCGAGATGATCACGACCTGATGATTCTGCGCGCGGTGCCAGTGAATTCGCTCCAGCCCCTCACGATACAGGCGCGGCATCAGCTCGGCATCGAGAAAGCGTGCCACCTCGGCATCGACCTCACTGACGGCGCGACCTGCCAGCGGGGCCAGCAGGTGGGTCAGGTGGGTCTCCATGTCCAGCTCACCGGCCGCGTAGTCCAGCATCTGTTGTGCCCAGATCGCGCGATATTCCTCGCCATCGGCGATCCAGCCCCTTGCGATCAACCAGTCAGTCCAAAGCCCCGTGGCATCGCCCTCGAGCAAGGTGTCGTCAAGATCGAAGATGGCAAGCCCTGTGATGTCATCCATGGGACACCTGCGACGTGGCGGCGGTCTCGTTACCGCCCAGCGCCTGAACCTCATCCAGATCGGCATGCAGCATCACGCGCAGATGGCGCGGCAATAACTGCCGAGCGCTGCGATTGAGGACATCGACATTCAGGCGCAGTCCCTGACAGTCCACCTCGTAGCGCACGATATTGCCGAGCAGCTGGTGGCGGCGGATCACGCCCGGGCAGCCGGGGCCGGCATTGTCCGGCAAGGGCTGGGTCGGGAAGTTGGCATATTCATCCTGCTGTCCCTGGGGGCTGGTATCCGGTTGCAGATACAGCGCTTCCGGGCGCAGTGCCACGCGCGGGCTGTCGCTTTCGTAGCCGAGCAGCGGGCGCGCCACCTCGCGACCGATCAGATTGTAATGCCCCATGAAGCCTGCCGCCGTGGCATCCACCGGGCGGGTATACAGCGACTCGGCATTGCCCTGTTGCAGGATGCGCCCCTGATGCATCAGGAAGATGCGGTCCGACAGCAGCAGCGCCTCCTCCTGATCGTGGGTCACGAACAGGGTGGTCAGGCCGAGGCTCTTCTGAATGTCGCGGATCTGATCACGCAGATGGCGACGGATACGTGCATCGAGTGCCGACAGCGGCTCATCCAGCAGCAGGATCTGCGGCTCGACCACCAGCGCGCGTGCCAGTGCCACGCGCTGACGCTGGCCGCCGGACAGTTGATGCGGGAAGCGCTGCGCCTGATCGGTCAGCTCCACCAGTCTGAGCACCTCGCTGACACGCCGCTCGCGTTCTTCCGGGCGCACCTTCTTCATGCGCAGCCCGAAGGCCACGTTGTCCGCCACGCGCATGTTGGGGAACAGCGCATAGTGCTGGAAGACCATGCCGATGCCGCGACGCTGCGGCGGCAGTGGCGTGATGTCGTGACCATCGACGATGATCTGGCCGGCATCGACATCATTGAGCCCAGCAATGGCGCGCAGCAGGGTCGACTTGCCGCAGCCGGAGGGGCCGAGCAGGGTGATGAATTCCCCGCGCGCGATCTCGGCCTCTATCTCGGCGAATACCTGGGTCTTGCCGAAGCTCTTGGCCAGGCCATTGAGCTTGAGGTAGTGCTGGTCGGCGGCGCGTTCGCGCAGGGCGCTGGTCAGAAGGCCGCCGGCGCTCTGGCTATCGAATGTGGTGGCGGTGTCGATGGCAAGCATCAGCGGTCCCCTCGGGATGCGGAGTCTGACGACTGGTGGTGGGTGTGGCGCGGCTCGGATTCGGCGCTCGGCACCGGGCCGGGCAAGCCGTCGGTCATGGTGGTGGCCAGCGCCTCGTCGGGGTCATCTGCGGGCATCTCCTGCTCGGCGGGCTGACGATTGCCGAGCCAGGTCAGGATCAGCGTGAATACGAACAGGGTGATGACCAAGGCGCTGGTGAAGTGGCCGCTGGCGCCGCGGATATTGTTCAGATAGACCTGCAGGGTCTCGAAGCGGGTGCCGACCAGCATGTTGGCGAACACGAATTCGCCAGCCAGGAACGAGAAGGCCAGGAAGACGGCAATCTGGATGCCGACGCGAATATTGGGCAGCACGACCAGGAAGAACGCCTTGAGCGGACTCGCCCCCAGCAATTGAGCGGCCTCCATCAGGGACGCCACGTCCAGTGCGCGCAGGCTGTTGGCCAGGGCGCGGTACATGAAGGGCAGCACGATGGTGAAGTAGGTGGGGATCAGGATCCACGGCGTGCCGACGATGGCCAGCGGGCCACCTGCGTAGAGCTGCAGCAGGCCGACCGATGACACGATGGGTGGCACGGCGAAGGGCAGCAGGATCAGCCCATTCATCACGCTGTCCAGGCGCGGATAGCGTGTGTGGGCGAGAAACACCACCGGCACGATCAGTAGCAACGACAGTGCCAGCGCGCCGACGGCGACCAGCAGCGAGCGCCCGAACGCCGCCAGAAAACGCGGTGTGGTCCAGAGCTCCAGAAACCATTTCACGGTCAGGGCATCGGGGGTCAGGCTCGCGCCCCAGCGTGTCGCCAGGGCGTAGAACAGCGTCGCGATCAGCGGCAGTGCCAGCAGTGCGAAGACACTGGTGACGATGAAGGTGTAGATATTCACGCGGCGCAGGCGCGCCATCAGGCTGGGCAGCAAGGGCTTGCCGTGGCGATAGGGCAGTTCAGCGGGAAGTGACATGGTAGCTCCTGCGCATGAGCCATTGCTGAATCAGCGTGACGATGACGAGGATGACGACCAGCACCAGGGCCAGCGCGCTGGCCAGTTCCGGCTGCAGGAACAGGTCGCCGGAGACCAGATTGGCGATGCGGATGGTCATCAGGTTGTAGCTGGTATTCACCAGCGCATAGACGGTGGCGTAGGCGCCCATGGCATTGGCGAACAGCACGGTGAGCGTGCCCGCCAGTGACGGCCACAGCACCGGCAGGCCGATGTGCTGCCAGTAGGCGAGGCGATTGGCGCCCAGCAGGCTGGCGGCTTCACGCCACTCCGTCTTCAGGGTGCTGAAGGCGGGATACAGCAACAGGATGCCCAGCGGAATCTGGAACCAGGTGTAGATGACGATCAGGCCGGTGCGCGAGTAGAGATTGAAGTCCTCGAGCAGACCGAAGCGCTCCAGCATCAGGGTCAGCATGCCGTTGGCGCCCATCAGGATGATAAAGGCGAAGGCCAGCGGGACACCGGCGAAGTTGCTGGTCATGTTGGTGAAGGCGATCATCATGCGCGTCAGGCGCGGGCCACAGCGGTGCATGCTGTGACAGGTCACGGCGGCGATCGCCAACCCCAGCACACTGGACATGAAGGAGATCTCGAGGCTGCGCCAGATGGCCTGTCGAAAGAAGGCCGAGGAGGCGATCTCGTGAAAGTTGGCCAGCCCCCAGCCCGTGGGGGTCTTGAAGGCGCTGATCATCACCCACACCAGCGGCGCGATCTGGAAGGCGCCGAAGATCAGCGCAAACGGCAGTAGCCACATGACGGGGCTGGTCAGGCGGCGCTTGAAGGCGGCAGACATCACTCGAGGCCTCGCGTGGCAGCATGACTCGCCAGCAGCGACGGATTGCTCGCCTTGCTGTGCTCAAGCCCCAGCAGTGTGGCCAGGGTGCCGCAGAGCTCGCGTTGCTTGAGGTTCGTCGCGGCGCCGTTGGCGAAGGCGCTGCCGAAGGTCCACAGCGGCACGCGACGCTCCTCTTCCAGCAGGCCGGAGTGAGAGCGGTCGGCATTCATGCCGTGATCGGCGGTGACCATCACCTGATAGCCGGCTTCCAGCCATGCCGGCAGGTAGTCGGCCAGCGCGACGTCGGCATGCCGTGCGGCATTGCGATACTGCGGCGTGTCGCCGCCATGACGATGGCCGGCATCGTCGATGTTCATGCTATGCACCAGCAGGAAATCCGGGTCGTGACGCAGGCGCAGCATTTCGGCGTCACTGAACAGATGGTCATCCGGATAATGATCCTGCCAGTAGAAGATGCCCGCCTGGATGGCGGATTCCGGGTTGTCGAGCCAGCGATGGCGGGCCGGCACGAAGGGGGCCGCGACATAGAGTTCGCTGACCCAATGATAGGCGGCGGCAGCCGTGCGCTTGCCCTGCTGGCTGGCAAGGTCGAACAGGCTGATGCCGAGTGAGCGGCGCACGATACCGTTGTTGACGATACCTGAGTCGACAGGCAGGTCGCCGGTCAGCAGGCATTCATAGAGCGGGCGCGACATGGCCGGCAGCTCGCAGTCCAGTGATTGATACTGGCCACGGCCGGCCTCGACCAAAGCACTCAGATAGCCCATGGCATGATGACCCACGGCGTGGTTGAGGCCGTCGAGCACGACAAGAATGACACGCTGAGACATGGTGACTCCGTGAAGCTCAAGACGGCACCGCAAAGGCGATGCCGTCTGTCAGGATGGTGCGCGCTCTGCTCGCGTGAAGCAGAGGCCGGGGATCACTGCTGGTGGATCAGTACCTGGGACTGCCACTGACGCGGCAGCTGCTTGGCACTGGCTTCCCAGCCCGCGAAGTCCTGGACCGGACGTGCATTGGCGTACTGCTCGTTGGGCAGCAGTTTGGCGGCGATATCCTCGGGCAGGGTGAGGTGCTCGGCGCGGATGGGACGGGCATAGCCCTTGGCCAGGTTCAGCTGACCGGCGTCGGAGAGGATGTACTCACGGGCCAGCTTGGCGGCATTCGCGTGCGCGGCATGCTTGTTGATGATGGTGGCGTAGCCGGAGGTCACGGAGGCATCAGACGGGATGACGACCTCGAAGGTGTCGCGGTTGATCTGGTCGCGATAGTTCAGGGCATTGAAGTCCCACAGCAGGGCGACTTCGACTTCGCCTTTCTCCAGGTTGGCGATGCTCGGCTCTGCCAGTGACAGACGGCCCTGGCGCGCCAGTTCCGCGAAGACTTCCAGGCCCGGTGTCAGGTCGGATTCCTTGCCGCCATTGGCGAAGGCAGCGGCCAGAATGGCGTTGTTGGCCTGGGAGGCCTTGCCCACGGCGCCGACGGACACCTTGTAATCACCCTCGACGAGATCGGCGAAGGAGGTCGGGCGCTCATCTTCGCTGACCAGTGTCTTGTTGATCATGAAGGAAATGGTGCCGGTGTAGCCCAGTACCCAGTGGCCGTCCTTGTCTTTGGCCCACTCCGGGATCTGCTCCCAGGTCGTGGTCTTGTAGGCCTGGGTCACCCCTTGCTGCACCGCGATCGGACCGAAGGCGAAGCCCACGTCACCGATATCGGCGGTGGCGTTCTCACCCTCGGCCTTGAACTTGGCGACTTCCTCGGCGGAGCTCATGTCGGTATCGCTATGCGCGATGGAATACTTCGACTCGAGGTCTGCCCAGGTGTCCTTCCAGTTGGCCCAGCTGTCCGGCATGCCGACGCTATCGGCACGGCCTTCGGACTGAGCGGCCTCGAGAAGGTCAGCCGGCATGTCGGCGGCACTGACGGAGGCACTGCCCAACAGGGCGGCCATGCAGGTGGAAACCAGCAGGCCGGTGGAGCGGGATGAGATAGTGGCAATCGACTTCAAGGAGATTTCCCCAGTAGGTGATGAACAATCGCTGCGCTGAAGGTAAGGCGTGACGGGCATCAGGCACCCTGTCGACACGCTGAGAGCACGTCCGGGTGCTCAGGTCATTGCTCAGGCCAGTTCTCGGATCATTGATCAGACCAGTGCTCTGCCAAGTGCTCAGCCAAGTGTCGAAAGCCGAGACTGTGTGGTCTAGTTCAGTTCGAAAGGCACGATCGACTCTAGCGCTCGCCTGTGACAGTTGCATGTCGTCAACATGTCGTTGTTATGGCATGGGGTGGCGGCTCTGCCTCTGCCTCCTTCATACCTTCTCCGCGCCTTGCCGCGGGCCCCGGTCCTCGCTATCTTCCACAGCCTAGGCGGACAAGGCATGAGTCAGCACGTGATGACTGGCCTGTCGTGGCAGCCAGACCTGCGCTGTAACCGAGTTGTCACGCCAATGCCACTATTCTCCTCATGCGTGTCTCGACAAGCGTGTCTTGAAAAGTCGCACTGAGCTTTGCGGGGCATCTGAACTAGACCACAGGAATCGCTTCGCTCTGACCCTTTCCATCCTGGACGCCCTGGATGTCATGCAAGTGACTCGCCAGAAATTGCTGTCTTTCGTTATCTTTCAGGAACTTCGCATGCCTTCATCTTCGCTTGAGCCCCAGAGTGACGCCGCTTCATCGGCAACTCCTGACGCGGATGTCCCCGTGGCAGGGCTCAAGGGCAAGCTGCTGAACCATCTTGAGGCAGCGCCGCTGCGCGCTTCACAGCGCCTGCCCTCCGAGCGCGAGATGATCGAACGCTTTGCCACGACGCGGGTCACCCTGCGCGACACCCTGCTGCAGCTGGAGGCGGAGGGGCGTATCTATCGCGAGAATCGGCGGGGTTGGTTCGTCTCGCCGCCACGACTGCGCTATGACTTGCTGGCGTGCCTGCCATTTCGCGACATGGTCGAGTCACAGCAGCGGGTGGCCAGCACCGAGGTACTGGCGGCAGGAGAAGTCGCTGCCAACGCGGTGATCGCGCGGCGGCTGGGGATTGCGGAGGACTCAGTGGTCTATCGCATCACTCGCGTGCGGCGTATCGACGGGCGGCGCGTGCTGCATGTCTGCCATCACCTGCGACGTGACTGCTTCCCGGGCATCCTCGATTTCGACCTCGCTGCCCACTCCCTGACCGACCTCTATCGGCACGAATACGCCATTCGTGTCAGCCGCGTCAGCTTCGAGCTGGCTTCCACGGTGTTCGACGCTGAGGCCGCCGCCGCGCTGAACGCCGCACAGGGCAGCCCCGCGCAGCGCATCACTCGCATCAACTTCGATCAGAATGGCCGCGCGGTGGACTGCGATGATGAACACTGGCGCCACGACGCCATCGAATTGACGCTGAGTGCCGCACCACAGAGCTAGCCGGCAAGTTCGCGGTAAAGCCTGAATGCCTGGCAAGCCGCTGGTGGCCCAGACGAAAACACCCGCCATGGCGAGAATCAGTCGCTGTGGCGGGTGTTTTGTCATCGCTGAGGAGGCATGTCTGTCAGGCCGATTTCATCAGTGGTCACGAGATCTCAGTTCATGCGGCCGGCATGACGCTCGACGCTCTCCTGCGCGGAGTCTCTGGGATGTCGGTGAGCGAGATGCCACGGGTTTCCGGCAGTCGCAGGCCACCGAGCAGGGCCACGGCGGCGATCGCGATCAGGTACCAGGCGGGTGCCAGGTTGTTGCCGCTCAAGTCGATCAACCAGGTGGCGACCAGCGGGGCGGTGCCGCCGAAGATGGTGTAGGCGACATTGTAGCTGAGTGCCGAGGCGGTATAGCGCACGCGGGTCGGGAACTGCTCCGAGAGCAGTGCGGCCGTGACGACACCGCAGAGCACGGCACCGACCGCCATCAATGAAGCGCCCAGCATGGACGCCCACAAGGTGCCACTGGCGGCAAGCGAATAGGCGGGAAATACCGCGATGGCCAGACTGCCACACGCCATGATGATGGTATTGCGTCGCCCGACAAGGTCCGAATACCGTCCGGCCAATGGGCACAGCAATGCGGCGACGATGAGGCCACCCAGGCTTGCCAGCAATGCCGTCTGGCGCGTGGCGCCGCCCGCCACCTGCATATAGGTCGCGAAATAGGTGCTGAACATGTAGAACGACAGCGCCGTGGCAGAGATGAAGGCCATCAGACTTACGATGGTGCTGCCGTGGGTGGTCAGTGTTTCCTTGAGCGGGGCGCTGGTGGCGTTGTGTTCCTGCTGAATCAGGCGGAACGCCGGTGAGTCATCCAGCTTGAGGCGCATGTAAAGCCCGATCAGCCCCAGTGGTGCAGCGATCAGGAAGGGGACACGCCAGCCCCATGCCTGCATGGTGGCTTCCGGTACCAGGCTGTTGAGGCCTAGACCGAGTGCTGCTGCTGTGGCGAAGGCGCTGAAGGTCGAGACGGGAATGAAGCTTCCGTACCAGCCCCGCTTGTCGTCAGGGGCGTGTTCCATCACGAAGGCGCAGGCACCGGCGTATTCGCCGCCTGCCGAGAAACCCTGAGCGCAGCGAGCCAGCGTCAACAGCAGCGGAGCCAGCATGCCGATGCTCTGATAGGTCGGCAACAGACCGATCAAGGCGGTGGCGCTGGCCATCATGATGATGGTGATGGCCAGGACATTCTTGCGCCCGATGCGATCCCCCAGGGTGCCGAAGAAGATGCCGCCGAGGGGGCGCAAGGCAAAGGACACCGCAAAGACGGCAAAGGTCTGAATCAGTGCCAGAGTCGGGTCGCCCTGCGGGAAGAAGTGCTGCGAGATGATCACGGCCATGAAGCCGTAGATGGCGAAGTCGAACCATTCGATGAAATTGCCGATGGCAGAGGCTGCCAGCACGCGTCTCAGCGTGGCTGGCGAGATGCTGTCGGCCCCGCCTGTCTTGTTGTTGTTCATGTCTTGCTCCGCATGAGAGGAATCGGGAAGAGGTGTGGCTTTAGCAGCGCACAGCTCCCTGCGTCATCCTGCGGCACGCGGTAAAGGGCGATCACGCTCAATGCGACATCAGTAATGTCCGATGCGACATGACCGATCGGACATGACTGATGGGACATGACCGACGCCGTCAATATGCTGTGGCGCCTTGGCATCAGCATGTCGGGTGCAGGAATCCCGTCTCAGGCCGTTGCTGACATGACAGAGAACAAGCTGATCAAAAGGGAGAAGAGCGCCTGGCAAACTTCAGCGCATCAGCAGGCTTTCATCGACTTCGCGGAAGTGATGGGCGCTTTTCATCAGGGCGAGGGCGGTGAGGGCTTCGACGCCATAGACGCGGGTGGTGATGGCGTGGCGGGTGGCGACATGGTCCAGCAGCAGGGCGAAGTCGCCATCGCCGGAGGCGAGGATGATCTCATCGACCTCGGGGGCGGCTTCCATCACGTCGATGGTGATGCCGACATCCCAGTCGCCCTTGGCCGAGCCGTCGCCGCGCTGGATGAAGGGCTTGAGTTTGACCGTGAAGCCTATCTCGCGCAGGCGCTGCTGGAATTGCTGCTGCTTGGGGTCGCCACGCTCGATCGCGTAGGCGTAGGCATGCTGAATCGAGCCGAGGCGCTCGAGCTCTGCCCACAGGCGACGATAATCGAACTGCCGGCCGAAGGTATCGCGGGTGGTGTAGTAGATGTTCTGCACATCAATGAAGACGGCCAGGCGTGTGCGTGCCCCATCCGCGTCGCGAGTGCCATGCACGCTGTGCTGGCGGGAGTCGAGGGAGCTGTCGCGCGAAGTAGAGGCTGGCATGGGCGTCGCCGTGGCGGGAGGAGCAAGGGCAGGCAAGAGATGATTTTCCTCTCCCCAGAAAGAAGCCGGCCGCTACCTGATGATGCAGGGCAGCGGCTGGAGGTCTAGCGATGAACAACGCTCTCACCGGTCAGTGACTCGATGGCAGACGCCAGTTGAGTGAGGCGAGCAGCGCGTTCGGGCACCAAGGCTTGATGGGCAAGCCTCAGCTCTTGGCAGCAGGGTTTGACGGCTTGGTCGGCTTGACGCCAATGACCTGGCCGCTGACACCGGATTCAATCACATCCACCTTGCCACCACGGTCCAGGAAGGCCTGCATCTGAGCTTCAAGCGAGGCTGAGGTTTCGACAGCAGCCGGTGCTTTTTTCTTTGCAGCAGTACGAGTATTCGCCATGCGGGACTCCGTTCCAAGACGTGAGGGGTGAAGATGCATGATAACACAGTGGCAACTTTGCTGCTTGATGGCGTCAATTTGGAATCAGAAGCAAGATGTTTTGCGTCGCTTTCCCTTGTGTCTGCAAGCCTCGCGCAGCTTGGTGGGGCGCTGTTGCGATCTGACCAACACAGTGATGCAGAGCAGCCAAGCCATTGAAAAGTCGGGCTGTCGGCAAGAAGTCAGTGGGCATGATCGCGATTGCCGCATGGCATGCGAATCCTTTTACGGGCGCTGAATCATCTTTGATGACCAGGCTGTCCGACGCTCAGCCAAGCAAGGAGAGACTCCATGACAAGCCCTTCCAACGGTGATTTTGACGGCCAGACTCGCGCTTATGCGGTGGCATCCGAAACGGCAGACCTGGCGCCCTGGAACTTCGAGCGTCGCCAGCCGCGACCGGATGACGTGGCCATCGAGATTCTCTACTGCGGTGTCTGTCACTCGGATCTGCACGTCGGCCGCAATGACTGGGGCTTTTCTCAGTATCCGCTGGTGCCGGGGCACGAGATCGTGGGTCGGGTGACCCAGGTGGGCAATGACGTCAGTCAGTACAAGGTGGGCGACATGGTCGGCGTCGGCTGCATGGTGGATTCCTGCCGTGAATGCAGCGCCTGTCAGAAGGGGCTCGAGCAATATTGCCTCGACGGCATGACCATGACCTACGGCAGCCCGGACCGTCACGATGGCAGCCTCACCCAGGGCGGCTATTCCGACAAGATCGTCGTCAGCGAACGCTTCGTGGTCTCCATCCCGGACAAGCTCGACCCGGCAGTGGCCGCGCCGCTGCTGTGCGCGGGTGTCACGACCTATTCGCCGCTGCGTCACTACGGCGTGAAGTCCGGCGACAAGGTCGGGGTGATCGGCATGGGCGGCCTGGGCCACATGGGCATCAAGTTCGCCAAGGCGATGGGTTGTGAAGTGACGCTCTTCACCCGCAGCGAGAGCAAGGTCGAGGAAGCGCGCGAGAATGGTGTCGATCATGTGATCGTCTCGACTGATGACGAGCAGATGGCAGCCGCCACCGAAACCTTCGACTTCCTGCTCGACACGGTGCCGGTGCCGCATGATCTCAACCCTTACCTCAATACCCTGAAGTACGACGGCACGCATATCCTCGTCGGCCTGGTGCAGGAAGTGGACCCCGCGCTGCAGGGCGGCAACTTGGTCATGAAGCGCCGTGTACTGGCGGGCTCGTTGATCGGTGGCATGCCGGAGACCCAGGAAGTGCTCGACTACTGCGCCGAGCACGACATTGGCTGTGATATCGAGATGATCGACATCGACACCATCAATGATGCCTGGAAGCGCATGCAGGAAGGCAAGGTCAAGTATCGTTTCGTGATTGACATGCAGAGCCTCAAGAACGCCCAATAAGCGCTGGCGCTGCTGCCGCCGAGGCAGTCTGTCAGTGAATGCTGAACCCCCCGCCAATGACGCATTGGCGGGGGTTTTGTCGTAAGGTATGTCACAAAATTGCTACAGGGTGATTCCCGATGTATCGCAAAACGCGTATAAGAACGCGATGAAAACGCCAAAGAGAATCCAGCCGCTCATAGATGACGGTCTGGTCGATGAAGTGCTCCGCCCCTTGATGAGTGGCAAGGAAGCCTCGGTTTACGTCGTGCGCTGCGGAGAAGAGATTCGCTGTGCCAAGGTCTACAAGGATGCTGCCCAGCGCAGCTTCAAGCAGGCTGTGCTGTATCAGGAAGGCCGCAAGGTGCGTAACAGTCGCCGTCAACGGGCGATGGAGAAGGGCTCCGGCTTCGGACGCAACCAGCAGGAGGCCGCCTGGCAGAATGCCGAGGTCGATGCGCTGTATCGTCTGGCCGATGCCGGTGTGCGCGTGCCGCAGCCGTTCGGCTGCTTCGATGGCGTGCTGCTGATGGAGCTGGTCACCGATGACGACGGCAATGTGGCACCACGACTGAATGATGTCTCGATGTCCGCCGAGCAGGCGCGGGAAGACCATGCGCTGATGATGCAGTACATCGTGCGCATGCTGCATGCCGGCCTGGTACATGGCGACCTGTCCGAGTTCAACGTGCTGGTCGATGACTATGGCCCGGTGATCATTGATCTGCCGCAGGCGGTCGATGCCGCGGCCAACAACAATGCCAAGAGCATGTTGGCGCGTGATGTTGCCAATATCACCGCCTACTACGCGATGTTCGCGCCTGAACTGGCACAGACACGCTACGCCGACGAGATCTGGGCATTGTTCGAGGCCGGCGACATGGACCCGGATGTCGAGCTGACGGGCCTTTATGAGGACGACGCCGAAGCGCCGGACGTGGATGCGCTGCTCGAGAACATCATGGCGGCCATGGAAGAAGAGCAGGAGCGCAAGGCGCGCCAGAAGAGTGCCGAAGAGGGCGATGATGACTAGCAGGAATCTTTAGCTGCTAACTGCTGGCCGCTAGCCGTTTGCCAGGCCTTGGGCTCCCGCCAGAAGCGTTGAGGAGGGGCTCGCCAGTCGCTAGCGAGTGATGCCCTGTCACGCACGCTGCTGTTTCGATGGCCGGATCTTCCCACGAGTGGCTGGGGAGATCAGGCCATTTCTGTTGGGGCCTTGTCTCGGCCGAAGGTAAAGCAGAGAGGCGAAAGGGGAAGGGATAGAGGAAGGGATAGAGGAAGGGATAGAGAGGCAAGGCAGCCCGCGACAGGATTCTCAGCGGAGATGTCACGCCCCTGCAATAAAATGATGCTCATATATGCCTATGCGTATTTAACGACATGCCGTGTCATCGAGATACGTGTTCAGCATGCCGAGGGTGATTCTCATCACTGGCATGTGGCGATTGGCGGGGTGTCGCGCCAATCGGGGTAGCGGAGTCGTGAGGGATTTCGTCACTAAATATATGCTTATTCATATAAATCAATGCATCGGAGCACCGCAATGAATCGCCCTCTCAAGCAGCTCGCTTTCGTGATCGCCTCTGCGGCTATCGTGTCCAGTGCACAAGCACGTGACCAGGTTCGCATCGTCGGTTCCAGCACCGTCTATCCCTTCTCGAGCTATGTGGCGGAAGAATTCGGTGTCACCACGGATCATCCTACTCCGGTCATCGAGGCCACGGGTTCCGGTGGCGGCATGAAGCTCTTCTGTGAAGGTGCCGGCAGCAACACCCCGGATATCACCAACGCCTCGCGCCGCATGAAAGCCTCCGAATTCGAGCGCTGTCAGGAAAATGGCGTGACCGACATCACCGAAGCTTTCATCGGTTATGACGGCATCGCCTTCGCGCAGTCCAACACCAACGACCCAGCCGCCTTCACGCTGGAGCAGATCGCGCTGGCGGTCGCGGCCCAGGTGCCGGTCGATGGCAAGCTGGTGGCCAATCCCTATACCCGCTGGAACCAGATCGATTCCAGCCTGCCGGACCGCAAGATCACCATCTATGGGCCGCCCAGCACCTCCGGGACACGCGATTCCTTTGAGGAGCTGGTGCTGGAAGCCGCCACCGAAGAGATGGACGGCTATGGTGGCGAAGGCTACTCCAAGGTGCGCAACGATGGCGTCTTCGTGCCGGCCGGTGAGAACGACAACCTGATCGTGCAGAAGCTGTCGGAAGACACCGAGGCCTTCGGCGTCTTCGGTTATTCCTTCCTTGAGGAGAACGAAGACTCGCTGAGCGGCGCGACCATCGACGGCATCGCCCCGTCTCCCGAGGCCATCTCGGAAGAGACCTACCCGGTCGCACGTACCATGTTCTTCTACATCAAGAATCAGCATGCGGAAGAAGCGCCGGTCATGTATGACTACGCGGACCTGTTCATGAGCGAGAAGATGGTCGGCAACCTGGGCTACCTGAAAGGCATCGGCCTGATTCCGGCGCACGAAGAAGCGCGCAAGGCGGCGCGTCAAGCCGTCGCCGACAGGAAGACCCTGACGCTTTCGGACCTGCAGGGCTGATGACGTGAGCCACGCGGTGCGGCGGTCGAGCGCATCGTGAACGTAGCGAGTGGCGATCTTCGCGGGCTGGCGTGGTGTGCCTGGCAGTTGCCGGTCACTGCGCTGGCCCGTTCGCGTCTGTTGCAGGGTCTGTTGCAGGTGTTGTTACAGGGTTTGTTGCAGAAAGTGATCTGAAGCTGGGGCGCCGAGGCCTGAAAGGCTACTGACATCAGTTTGTTATACAAGCGCGGTACTTCTGATATGCGACCCTATGGTAAGGTAAAATTGCAGCTCTGGAGATGAGTCATGTCCAAACAGCGAGTGCTTTTTCTGTGCAATGCCAATTCTGCCCGCTCCCTGATGGGAGAGGCATTGCTGCGTAGCATGGCGGGGGACGAGTTTGACGCCTTCAGTGCCGGTGTCTCGCCTGATGCCCCGCAACAGCATGCGTTGGACGCTCTGGCGCGCGCCGGGGTGGATAATTCAGGTCTGGCGAGCGAGTCGATCGATCGCTACCGCTCTCAGTCCTTCGATGCCGTCATCGTGCTGTGTCAGAAGGCGCAGCAGCAGTGTCGCCAGTGGGATGGCCAGACCGATGAGCTGTTGTTCTGGGATATAGAAGATCCGCGCAATGAGGATACTGCGGTGTCCTATGGGCGCGCCTTGAACGAAATTCGCACGCGCTTGCAGCTGTGGTTGGCGGCACGCTCACATCATTGAATCAGGTGGAATTCTGCATTGTCTCTTCTGACCCCGACACGTCTTTTCAAATGCCTCAGCGACGATACACGCCTTGTGCTGATGTTGCTTATCCATGTAGAAGGCGAGCTTTGCGTATGTGAGATGACCTACGTGTTGCAGGAGTCGCAGCCCAAGGTGTCGCGCCATCTGGCCCAGTTGCGCAATTGCGGTCTGCTGCTGGACCGCCGCCAGGGGCAATGGGTCTATTACCGTCTGATGCCTGACCTGCCGTCCTGGGTATTGCCGGCGCTGGTCGCGGCGGCGGAAGGGAGTCAGCACCGCATGGCGCCGTTGCTGGCGCGCCTGGCCACCATGGAAGGGCGCCCCAACCGCGAATGCTGAGCCGCTGTTGGTACCGCCATTGCCGTCATACAACAACGCCGCTCCGGATTCCGGGGCGGCGTTGTTGTTGAGAGCGCATCAGGGTCTGATCAGACCGGATCGACGGCGTGCTGCTCGGTCTCCGGGTCATGGCGACGATGGCGCAGCTCGATGCCCTTGAGCAGGTTGCGCAGGATCTGGTCCTTGCACTCGCGGTAGTGGCGATGATCGGGCTTGCGGAAGAAGGCAGACAGCTCGGACTTGGTGATCAGTTCGAAACCGGCCAATGCCAGCAGCTCGAGCATGTCGTCATCCTTGAGCTCGAAGGCGATCTTGAGCTTGCGCAGAATCACGTTGTTGTCGAGACGCTTTTCAGGCGCCGGCTGGGCGCCTTCGCGCTTGCCGCGACGCACGTTGATCAGGCCATTGAGGAACCTGGCCAGGTCGATGTCCTTGATGCGCTGCTGAGCCTCATCATCATCGCGCTTGAGCCAATCGCTGATCTGGGCGCGTGAGACCTCGTGGTCCGCGGCAGCGAAGGTGTTGATCATGTCGGTGTCGGAGAGATTCAGCGCGTAGCGCAGGCGACGGATGATGTCGTTATTGGTCACGGGCGTGGTTCCGGTCGTGAAGAGTGTCAAAGGGCGGCAGGCGGCGCAGTCGGCACAGCAGAACTGATGCCCAGGTGCCGGCCAGCATGGCCGTGGATGGCGCGCAGCATACCAGATCAGGCGGGCGGTTCGCTCCACTGCAGGCGATGGGGATCGAATCCGGCGCACAGGGTCGGCTTGATGATCTCGAAGTAGGGAGAGATATCGAAGTCGCAGGGCGCAAACAGGCTGTGATGGCGGATATGCAGCAACTCCTGATAGCAGTGCAGGCATGCCGGGTCGCTGGATGGCAGGACGTCACTGTCTGGCAGGATGGGATAGCGCACGGCCTGGAAGGCCTCGGCGATCAGCGATGAGCAGATCGCGCGGGTCGGGTCGCCGCTGCCCAGTGCCAGCATGCGGCGCCGATAGCGGCTTGGCACCGGTGGCGTGCGAATCAGATAGCGAGCCAGATCGACGATGTTGCGCAGGTCATATTGATGGCCCAGCCGCGCCTCGGCATGGGCGATCAACGCGCTGATCTCCTCCTCCGTGAGTCCGACCGGGCGGCAGATGCGCGTGTGCTGATGCCAGTAATGGTTGAGGGGGACGCGGCGCACCCCGGCGGTGACGTCCGCTTCCAACAGGCAGTCGCCCCTGACCGGACGTCCTCTGCTGTCCAGCGGCGTGCGCACGCAGAGCGCGGCATGAGACCAGGTCGATTGAGTGAGGTAGCGAATGGCGGTGCTGATACGCGAGGAGCCCTCGACCAGCAGGACATCGCCGCGCCGCAGGGTGGCAGCCAGCTTTTCCGGTGATGACGTGGCGCGATGCGCCGGCAGCTTGCCCGGCGCCGTGAGATGACGCGCCAGCCGCGTGCCCAGCCAGTCGAGTCCTCGCATGCCTGCCTCCCGTATGGCTCAACCCTCATCAGCCAGTCTGGGACCTTTTGGAGAATTCAGCCAAATGCCACCTCAGGCATGTCGGGCTCAGCGACCCGGTTTCGGCACGTCCTGCTGGCTGACATTCTCGTCACTGGCGGTCTCGCTGGCCTCGGCCTGGTCGTCGGCGTCCGGCTCCGGGGCATCGAGTGTCTCGTCGGTGTCCTGGGCGGGCGTCAGCGCCAGTTCGGTGAGCAGCGGGAAGTGATCGGAGCCGAAGGCTTCCATGCGCGCCACGCGCACCACACTGAAATGCTCGCTGTGGAAGAGGTGATCCAGTGGCCAGCGCAGCAGGGGAATGTTGGCGTGGAAGGTATTGAACATGCCGCGGCCGACGCGGGGGTCCAGCAGGCCGGACAGCTTGCGGAACAGGCGCGTGGTGCGAGACCAGGCCACGTCGTTGAGGTCACCGGTGACGATCACCGGTTGCTGGCTGTCGGCGACGCTGCGCGCCACGATGATCAGCTCGGCATCCCGCTCGGATGACTCGTCATTCTCGGTCGGGCTGGGCGGCGCCGGGTGCAGGAAGTGCACTCGCACGCGGTCACCGCTGGCCAGCTCCAGTTGCGCATGCATCGACGGCACATCCTCTTCGACCAGGTAGTCGATGCTGGCGTCATGCAGTGGCAGGCGTGAATAGACATGCATGCCATAGAGGTTGTCCAGCGGGCATTTGAGAGTGTGCGTATAGCCGTATTGCTCGCTATCCGCCTCGAGCACGTCGAGCCGCTGCTGCCACCAGTCATCGGATTCCAGCGTCACCAGCACGTCGGGCTGTTCGCGTTCGACGATGGCCAGCAGCTTGTCACTATCGTGATTGCTGGTCAGGACATTGGCGGTGAGCAGGCGGACCTGACGCTGCCGGTCGTGCTGTCTGGTACGCGCGGACTCGCAGGGAAAGAGGCGGGTATAGGGCACGATCCAGTGTGCCTGATAGACAAGCCCGGCCACGGCGATCACGGCCAGTGACACCCTGAGCCCGAAGGCAAGCTGGGACACCGCGAGGTCGGCGATCAACAACATCGCCCACAAGGCGGCCAGCTGCAGACGGGGGAAGTCCATGATGCGCACCGACCAATGGCGAATACGCGTCAGTGGCAGCAGGGTGAAGGCTGCCATCAGCAGCGTCAGTACGCCGAGTAGCGTGGGGATCATGGTGGCTCCGGTGGCAGAGAATGGGGCGGGAAGTCGAATGCTCAAGCGTCAGACATGGTGGCGACATGCCTGACACTCAAGTCAGGACGCTGTTCTCACGAGGCAACCCGTCGCTGACGCCACAGGCGTGAGATCCATTGCCAGCGATTGATCAACAGGGCAGTGAAGATGAGGCCGCAACCGGTCATCTGGATCAGGGTCATGCGCTCACCGAACCAGGCGGCCGACATCAGGGCGGCCCAGACCGCTTCCAGCATCAGGATGACCGAGGCATGGCTGGGGGTGGTCAGGCCCTGTGCGTAGATCTGCAGGAAGAAGCGCAGCGTGCTGGCGATCAGGGTGCTGGCCAGGAACCAGCTCAGGATGTCGAGACTGATGCCGGCGGGCCAGCTCTCGCTAAGTGCCGAGAGTATCAGGCAGGTGACGCCGGTGGTCATCAGCTGGATGGCCGTCAGCGGCAGGGCCGGGATATTGCGCACCAGGCGTGAATTGAAGTTGAACACCAGAGCGAACAGGCAGGCGGCGCCGAAGATGAGCCACTGGGCGGGCTCGATGGTGAAGCCATCGGTCGCGCCGGGCTGGCCCATGCCGAGCAGGGCGAAACCGAGCAGGGCGGTGGGCAGTGCGATCCAGGTGCTCAGCGGCGGTCTGTCCTTGAACAACAGTCGCGCGAGTACCGGCACCATCAGGATGCCGAAGCTGTTGATGAAGGCGATCACGCCCAGTTGATCAGATAGTGCGACCCCTAGCGACCAGCAGGCCATGGCACCCCCGAACAGGACACCGACGCCGCTTGCGCGCAGCTTGCGCGCGGTGGACAGTTGGCCCAGTGAGCGCGCATCGAAGATGGCCAGAATGAGCCCCGCAAGCAGGAAGCGACTGCCGATGAACAGCAGAGGGGGCATGCCGGCCATCGCCTCCTTGGAGAAGATCCAGCCTGCGGCGGCGATGATGGTGACCAGCAGGAGCAGCAGATCGGCCTTGAAAGGCGAGCGGGAGGGGGTCGTCTCGGAGGAGAGGCTCATGGGGAAGGCGGGAATCCTTTATTCGTTGCTTCGCAAGTGATAACTATCCTATCAAGCTGGCGCAGTGGTTGCTGGCCTTTATCGGAACGCGAAAATCCGCCAATGCGTCTTGAAAGACGCGCGACCGACGTTACGCTGCGCATCATGCAGACACGTTTCTTTTTTCATTAGATGGCCGGAGGTTGAATGGCATCGACACCGCAAGATGACGCCCGCGAACCCTCGCATGAGCCTTCCGGGCAGCACGCTCACGATCATTCTCATGGCTCCGACCCTTCAGGCGTGCACTCGCATGGAGATTCACACGGTCATTCGCACAGCCACTCACATGATCATCACGGACACCACCATGATCATGCGCCAGAGGTGACCGCCGACAGCGAGCGACGCGTCAAGCTGGCCATGTATCTGACGGGCGGCTTCATGCTGGCGGAGGTGGTTGGCGGGCTGGTCGCGGGCTCACTGGCCCTCTTGGCGGATGCCGGGCACATGCTCAGTGATACCGTGTCGCTGGCATTGGCCTGGGGCGCGTTTCGCCTCGGGCATCGGGCGGCGACCCGCAAGCTGACCTTCGGCTATGCACGCTTTCAGGTGCTGGCCGCGTTCGTCAATGGCCTGACTCTGCTGGTGATCGGGGCGGCGATCGTGGTGGCCGCCATCAAGCGGCTCTGGCTGCCCTCCGAAGTACTCGCGGGGCCGATGCTGGCCATCGCCGTGCTCGGACTTGTCGTCAATATCGCGGCATTTCGTATCCTGCATCAGGGCGATCAGGACAACCTCAATCTACGCGGCGCGGTACTGCACGTGATGGGGGACCTGCTCGGCTCGGTGGCGGCCATCGTCGCCTCGCTGATCATAATGACCACCGGCTGGAATCAGGCTGACCCGCTGTTGTCAGTGCTCGCGGCGGTGCTGATATTGCGCGGTGCCTGGTCGTTGGTGAAGCGTTCGGCGCACACCTTGCTGGAAGGCACGCCGGAGCAGCTCGATCACGCCGATATCCAGGCAGGCGTTCTGGCGCTTGAGGGCGTGGAGAGCGTACATGACCTGCATCTCTGGGGGCTGACGCCTCAGTCGCCGATTGCCAGCCTGCATGTCGTCGTGGCCGCCACCAGCGTACCCGGCGATGTGCTGGAGCGCGTCCAGGCCTATCTGCGCGACGGCCATGACATCTCGCATGTCACGGTTCAGCTGGAAGGCGAGGCATGCCTGCAGGGCTGCGTGACGCGCTGATGTGATGAGTGCGATCAGCGCGCTGGTCGAGGAAGGGGGATATCGCAAGGCAAAGCATGCGAATCCCTGACGCAAAACGCCCCGCTGAGAAGCGGGGCGTTGTTCGTTGCAGCGAAGGGTCTGGAGCGCATCATCCGCTGCAGTCTCTTCAGCTATTCAGCTATTCAGCGTCGCTGGCGTCGCGATACGCCTTGACGCGCAACGAGTCTGTGCTCAGCGACTCAGTGCTCAGCGGCTCAGTGCTCAGCGACATAGACGGTGCGGATGTTCATGAAGGCACCGAAGCCATATTCGCTCTGCTCACGACCATAGCCACTGCCTTTGACACCACCGAAGGGCAGCTGGGCGAAGGGCGTGGTCGGGCGGTTGACGAAGCTCATGCCAGCTTGCAGCTGACGAGAGACGCGTTCACCCCGTTCGTCGTCCTTGGCCACCACGGTGCTGCCCAGGCCATAGGGGCAGTCGTTGGCAAGCTCGATGGCATGTGCTTCGTTGTCCGCGACCACCACGGAGGCGACCGGACCGAACAGTTCTTCATTGAAGGCCGGATTGCCCTGGGTGACATTGGTCAGCACCGTCGGCGGATACCAAGCACCGTCGCGATTCGGAATCTCACCACCGCATTCAAGCTTGGCACCTGCCTTGATGGCGCGCTGGACCTGGTCATGCAGGTCATCGCGCAGGTCCTTGCGAGACATCGGACCGATATCGACCCCTTCGCTCATCGGGTCATCCATGCGCATGTCCTTGACCTTCTCGATCAGACGCTTGGAGAAGTCCTCGGCGAGGGATTTGTCGACGATCAGGCGCTTGGACGCGGCGCAGCTCTGGCCGGTGTTGTCGAAACGCCCGGCGATGGCGAGATCCACCGCACGCTCAATGTCGGCATCATCCAGCACGATCAGCGGATCGATACCGCCCAGTTCCAGCACGCTTGGCTTGAGCGCCGCGCCTGCCTGCTCGGCGACCTTGCGACCCGCCTCTTCACTGCCGGTCAGGGTGACGCCTTGGACGACGGGATCATTGATGATGTCTTCGATCATCTCCGAGCCCACCGGCAACCAGGTGAAGATACCCTCTTCAAAGTCGGCCTTGTGGAACAGCTGAGTGATCAGATCGGCACAGCCCGGGACATTGGAGGCGTGCTTCATCAGGCAGACATTGCCGCCCGCCAGGGCCGGAGCCGCGAAACGGATGACCTGATAGAGCGGATAGTTCCACGGCATCACGCCGAGGACGGCGCCGATGGGGTCCTTGACGATCCTGGCACGCACGGCACCGTCGACGTCACGCTGCTCGGTTTCCATCAGCTTGGGCAGGTTGTCGGCATAGAAGCGTGCGATGCTGGAGGAAATCTGCGTCTCGCTGATGCCCTGATCATAGGGCTTGCCCATCTCATGAGCGATCTGCGTGGCGATTTCCTTCTGATGTTCATCGATCATGTCCGCCAGAACGGTGAGGCGCTGCGCACGATCCTGCACGGTGGTCTGGCTGAAGCTCGAGTACGCCTTGCGCGTCTGCTCCAGTTTCTGCTGAACCTCTTCCTTGCTCAGCGTGGCGTATTCCTTGAGAACCTTGTCATTGGCCGGGTTGGATGCGGTCAGTGTCTTGTTGCTCATCTTGCCTCCCTGGTGGGTGCTGGTTCAGCAAGTGACTGAATGGGGATCGCGAGGGATCGAGATCGGCCCTTGAGCCAGTCACTTCATTGGCTACACATCAGGACTTGGAGATATTGCCTGAGGTCTTCAAGGGGCTGGGGGCTAATGCGTCGGGTCACCTCAGTGTTGCCATATGAGCACGCTGTTGTCCCTTGAAAAGCCACAGGTGTCATCAGTGGTCGATCGCGAAGCGGTCAAATGTGAACCTGCCGAACAGGCTGCCAGCATGCGACAATGGGCGTCTGACGTCCGTGCGGGGCCAAGCTTGCCGCGTGCCGGGCCATCAACATGAGTGCAAGCGTCACAAGGAAGAGGAAGTCAGCGTGTTCAACAATATTCTGGTGGTATGTACCGGCAATATCTGTCGCAGTCCGGTCGGCGAGTCACTGCTGAAGCAGGCGTTGCCTGGCAAGACGGTGCACTCGGCGGGTGTGGGCGCACTGGTCGATCACCCGGTCGAACCCACGGCAGCACGCTTCGCCGTCGAGTCAGGGCTCGAGGTAGATGAGCATCGAGCGCGCCAGGTGTCGGTCGAGATGCTGACGGCTGCAGACCTGATTCTGGTCATGAGCGATGGCCATCGCCGCGCCATCAACCAGATGGCACCGCAGGTCAGTGGCAAGACGATGCTGTTCGGCCGCTGGCTGGCTGGCGGCCAGGGGGAAGAGATTCCCGATCCCTATCGCAAGAGCGAAGAGGCCTTCCGCCATGCGCACCAGAAGCTGGTGGAAGCGGCTGCGCTGTGGGTCAAGAAACTGATGTAATCAATATTCTGTTTTTAAAAATATTTTATGGATTTTCCCCGCCGAGCATCGCGTGGAGCAGCTGGGCTGGTGTCGCTCCGCCAGTGGTCTGGATCGTAGGCTGCTGCAGGATAGCCCAGTGGTGCAGGCTGATCTGGACGTGCAGCGCCAACGGGGCCGCGCGCTGCAAGCCGAGCAGGCGACCCTGACGGCCCGGATGGAAGAGGAAAAGGTGCTGCGCGTCGACGAAGGTGCCACTGCTGGTTCTATCCGCTGGCGCCGGTAGGCAAGCCGCTGGAAATGCGCGTGGTCAGCATCGAACCTCAGGCAGTCGCAGTGCTTGAGCAGCCGGAAATGGCCGCGCCCTACGGTGGGGAGTTGAAGGTTCGCGAGGGCGAGGAAGGGCAGCTGGAACTGATGCGCAGCCTCTATCGGGTCACGCTTGAGCCAGTGGACTTCTCGCAGGCGCTGGCACTCTCGATGCCTGGCCGGCGCGGCATGGTCAACGTCGAGACCGAGCCGCGCAGCCTGTTGAGTCGAACCTGGCGTGAAGTGGTAGGAGGCTGGGCTTCTCTGGTCTGGTTCTGGAGAGCGGACTTCTGGAGACAGGGCTTATGGAGAGGGCTTGGAAAGAGCGTTTTTGGAAAGAGGGCTTTGTGTGGTTTCGAGGAGATGCCGCGCTCTGCTTATGGTGCGCTCCGCCTAGAACCGGCAAGCCCCTGATTCAGCCAGTTTTAGGAGCAAGAGGCTGCGCCACCCGAGCGTCATTGACCCGTGAGATCGGGCTGGAGTCCGTGCCGCCGGTATGTCCCTTGCCGTGGCCGTCATCGGTATTGGAGCAGATGGCGAGTGTCTCGAGTGGCTCCGGCATGCCCAGTGCATAGCCCTGCACATAGTCGGCGCCGATGGTGGCGACGGAGGCGAGCACTTGCGCACTTCCCACGAATTCCGCCACGGTCTTCATGCCCATTTCACGCGCGACCTCGGCAATGGCGCGGGCGATGGAGTAGGAGACGCGGTTGGTGTCCATGTCGCGAATGAAGGCGCCATCGATCTTCAGGAAGTCGACGGGCAGGTTTTTCAGGTAGCCAAAGGATGACACGCCACTCCCGAAGTCATCCAGCGCGAAGGAGCAGCCGAGTGCACCGAGTGCCTCGAAGAAGGCACGAGCGTCACCCAGCCGCGTGATGGCGACGGATTCGGTGATCTCGAAACACAGCTTGTCACCCGGGATGCCACTGTCGCGGACCAGCGTGACCAGCAGGTCGCGAAAGCTCGGGCTGCTGATGGAATGCCCGGAGAGATTGAGTGACACCATGGTCAGTCGCTGGGCATGCTCAGGGTGCGCCGTCAGCCAGCTCAGGTATTGGCGAACGACCTGTTCATCGATGGCGGCTGACAGGCCATAACGCTCCGCCGCAGGCAGGAAGGCGCCCGGCGCAATGATGGTGCCGTCCCGGCCTTTCAAGCGCACAAGCACTTCGTAATGTAGCTCGCAGTGCGGGTCGTAGCCAGGCTCTGCGTTGTCAGCTTGTGCAGTGGCGTGGGTGCTGACAATCGGCTGTTGGTAAAGCACCAGACGCTGTTCTTCGATGGCCGCGGTGATTTCTGTCAGCCAGTGCATTTCCTGCATGCGCCGAGCTACCTCGTCACCGGATTCACTGTGGCGATGAATGCGGTTACGCCCGGCATCCTTGGCTTCATAGCAGGCAGCGTCGGCGGCACTCAGCAGTTGGTGCGGGTCGTTGTGATTGCTGTCGATGCTGACGAGGCCAATGCTGGTACTGATGGTGAACAGCTTGTCTTCCCACATGAATCGGAAGTTGGTGACGGACTGGCGCATCTCTTCGAGCAGCGGCTCGGCGGCGTCCAGCGACATGTCTGGCATCAGCAAGCCGAATTCATCCCCTCCCAGGCGCGCGAGACGATCCTGCTTGCGCAATCCGGCGGCAATGACGTCGACCAGCTGGATCAATAGCGCATCGCCGGCCGAGTGGCCGCAGGTGTCATTGACGACCTTGAATTGGTCCAGATCGATGTAGGCGAGACAATGCAGTGCGCGAGTGGCGCGTGCATCATCGCAAAGTGTCGTCAGTTCACGCTTGAAGGCGCCGCGATTGAGCAAGCCCGTCAGGCTGTCGTGATTGGCCTCGTGAGCCATGCGCTGCGACATGGTGTGATTGAGCGTATTGTCGATCAGCGCCAGCAGCGTATAGCCATCCTGGTCTGGCGTCGCCTCGACCGCAGAGACACTGATCTCTGCATGCACCGAGTTGCCGGAGGCATGGATGAAGCGACATTGCTGGGTAAAGAAGTCCTTGCGCTGCTCGATCAGCGCCTGATGTTGCTGCAGGAAGCTTTCCAGGTCTTCCGGCTCGATCAGTTCGCGTATCACACTCTGCGACAAGGTGGCGGCGGTGTAGCCCAGGATGCTCTCGAGTCGTTGATTGACGCGCAACAGCTGGCCACTGGTGCTCAGGTGCGCCATGCCGACAGCGGAATGCTCGAAGGTGGCGCGGTAGCGTCGCTCGCTCGCACGCAGGCGTTTCTGAGAGGCCTGTTGCTCGAATTCGGTCATGAGCTGTGAGACGTGATCCGCCACCGAGGCCAGAAACGCCTGCTCATCATCTGCCCATTCGCGTGGGGCATTGCTTTCCGTGCAGCAGATGACGGCCACCACCTGGCCCGCCACACGGATCGGGCTGTCGATGATGGCCTTCACGCTGCAGCGGAAGGTGCCATCAAACAGCAATTCCTGATTGGCCTTTGTCACATCGGCCAGGGCGAGAGCATGACCGGCATCCAGAGCCTCGAAATAGACCCGGTTCTGGGTGCGGGTAAGGCGAGTGGGGACTGTGCTATGCGTGGCATCGTGCGGCGGTGGGACCCACGTATCATGGACATGGGCCAGCGACAGGCAGTCGCGGTCTTCATTCATGTACCAGAAGCTTACCTTGCGTATCTGCAGGCCCTTGGCGACTTGCTCACATAACCACGGCAGCAGGCTGTCGAGCTGCGCGTTCTCATCGTGGCGGGTGTTGCCGAGCTCGATCAAGGCCGCCTGCTGACGTTCATAGCGGCGCAGCTTGTCGGCCTGGGCATCCTTGGCCAGATGCTGCTGATGGATATCCAGCAATGAGCCGATGAAGCGGTAGGGCGCGCAGTTTCTGACCTCGAATTGAGCGCGCAGCTCAAACCAGCGATGATCTCCCTGCTGGGTGCGGATCAGCAACTCGCAATTGAAAGGTGTCCCGCTCAGTCGCTTGGCGTTGATCAAGGCCTTGAAGTCGTCACGCATGTCGGGCGCGACTCTCTCATGCAACGCCTCGAGTGCGGTGTCGAGTGTGCCGGCTTCATACCCCAACTGGTTTTCCAGGCGGGTAGAGATGGTCAGTCTCTCGTTGCCTGTTTTCCACTCGATGATGCCATCGGAAATGCTGCGCAATATCCAGCTGGCGCGCGACTGACTGTCTGCGAACTCTGCATTGAGGTAGCTTTGATTGACCTGACGTTTCAGCGCCTCGGTCGCCAGGCTCGCGAGCTTGTCCAGCCGGACGAGGACGTCCGGGCTGGGCAATTGTTGACGCGGCTCAGCGTCCGCCAGGCTCATGCAGCCGATTATCTCGCCATTGTCTGCCTTGAGGGGCAAGCCGATGTAATAACGAATGCCGTCGGCAAGAACCGATCTGCAACCGGCGAGTTCCGGTTGTCGACGGGCGTCACACGTGATGAGGGGACTGGCTTGCAGTACCGCTGCGCCACACAGCGCATCGTTGATGGGGACGGACTCGTGCACGTTGTCGTCCAGACTCAACCAGCGCTTGAGCTGCTCGCCATCACGCAGGTTGATCATCGCAATGGGAGCGCCAGCCAGGTCGGCAGCCAGTTCAAGGATCATCAGGGCCTGATGATCCTCTTCATGCCGCAATGTCTTGATCCAATTGGGAATAATGGATGTATCAAGCCCGAGAGAATCTGGCATCGTGTCGCAGCCTTCCCTGTCTGTAACGGTGATGGGGGATCAAGAAAGATCGCAGATTACCACAGTAAAGCGTTGCCTCACCGTTGTTGGGGTTAAGAGCACTGAGAGCACTGAGGGCAGCAAGGGCGCTGGGGTCTTGAGGATGCCGGGAGGGAGAGGCAAGGGCGTCAGGGATGGCTGTGACATAATTGTCAGCATGGCGGCCTGACGGGCTGACACGGTCAAGAGGAGTCTGTAAGGAAATGGCGTTGATCAAGGGGTTCTGCATCTTGCTGCTTTGCCAGTTTCTCGGCGAGGTGACGGGGCGTGCGTTGTTGCTTCCGGTGCCGGGGCCGGTACTGGGAATGTTGTTCCTGTTGCTGGGGTTGATGTTGCGAGGGCGGCTGCGTAAACGGTTGTTGCCTGCCCCGGACAGAGAGGGGGAAGGAGTGCTGCGTGTTGACGAGAATGCGGATCGAGACCTCGGTCAACGTCAGCTGGCCCGAGCGCTGCTGCGGGAACGTGTGCCTGCCAGTCTCAGGCTTGCCAGCAATGGCCTGCTCTCGCATCTGTCGCTGCTGTTCGTGCCTGCGGGCGTTGGCGTGATGGTCCATTTCGAGCTCATCGCACGCGATCTCACCGCCATCGCCATCACGCTGGTCGCGTCGATCGCGGTTACCCAGTTCGTCACGGCCTGGCTATTGCAGCGCTTGATCGATCGAGGTTCTGCGACACCGAGTGGAGCAGGGGGCAAGTCACCCAGCGCCGATGAGGTGTCCTCATGAATCTGGCCCCGCTTGACGCCCTGTGGGTGTACCTGAGCGCTTCTCCGTTGCTGCATCTGCTGTTGACGCTGGTGGCCTTTCTGCTGGCGACGGCGATCAATCGTCTGGCCCGGGGCGCATCGCTGGCGCATCCGGTACTGGTCTCCATCGCGCTGATCATCGGGTTTCTGTGGTTGACGGATACCGACTATCCCACCTACTTCGAAGGGGCCCAGTTCATCCACTTCCTGCTCGGGCCAGCCACCGTCGCGCTGGCGGTACCGCTGTTTGATCATCTCGATCGGGTTAAGCAGATGCTGTGGCCACTGCTGACGGCCTGTTGCGTCGGTATCGTCACTGCCGTGACCACCACCCTGGGTCTGGCGCTGGCACTGGGGGCACATACCCAGGTGGCCTTGAGCCTGGCGCCCAAATCCGTCACATCGCCGATCGCGATGGGGATCGCCGAAAAACTGGGCGGTATTCCCTCGCTGACGGCAGGGCTGGTGCTGCTGACCGGCACTCTGGGCTGTGTGGTAGGCCCCGTTGTCATGCGACTGGCAGGGGCGCGAGACGATACCGTCAAGGGCTTCACCATGGGCTTGTCAGCGCATGGTATCGGTACCGCCTTCTGCTTCTCGTCGGTGAGCACGTTGGCGGGTGCCTTCGCTGGCATGTCGATGGGGCTGACCGGTCTGCTGACCGCCTTCATCGTGCCGCCTATCGTCAGGCTGTTCGGCTTCTGAGCATGAGGGGCATTGGTGGAGAGTCGAGCTGGGGGTGAGCAAGCGGCGAGCAAGAAGCAGGCAGGCCAGCGCTATCGTGACATCGTCTTGTGAGAGCTTAAGTTTGCGTTAAGCGCAGCCATTCATGCTGGTGATCACTCCATGGTTCAGCTCAGCGCTTGCGTGTTGGCCATGGGAATCGCCAGCACGTCTTGTGAAGATGTCACCTCGTTGCCACATGTCTGTCAGTGAGCTGATCGATCATGCTCCTACGCAGGTCCACAAGGCGTGGCATTCACTCGCGCCTCTGTGGCTGGCAATGCCTCGACCCAAGGAAAGCCCTCATGTTCACCTCTCTTGCACGCACAGTTCTTGAACGCACTGGTCTTGCCCGCACCGCTGCAAATCTCAAGCCCGCTGGCCTTGCCGGGCATCGTGTACTGGTCGAGGCGCCGATGGCCTCCAGCTGTCGAGAGCTCTGTTGGCAGCTGGCCGCAGCAGGGGCTGCATTGATTCTGGTCGAGCGAGAGGGGGATGACCTTGCCTTGCTGTGCAGGTTGTTGCCCACCCCGAGTGGCCAGCAACACCGCCGCCTGTCACTGACGCACGCAGATGTGAGGGGTGACGCGCTATGCACGCAACTGCACAACATCCCGGCTTCGGAGCGCCCCGATACCTTGCTGAGCCTGCCGGGCGATGGCCGCTGGCATCTGGAGAGTGGCCGCGCCTGGCATGTGCTCGAGCGTGGGGGGTGGCCGGCCGAGGTGCGCGCCAAGGTACTGGAGTGTCTTGAGCTTCATGGCTCGGCGGATGGCCGACGCGCGCTGCTGGAGCTGATCGTGCAGGCAGACGGCGACTTTTTCGTTCCGCTGCCGGCAGCGAAGCACTCTCGTATCCGGTTGCATACCCCGGCGCTGATCACCGGTGAAGAGGACCCTCTGTTGATGCGCCTGGCGCGCCATCAGGGCAATCATCCTGTCAGTGTGGCACGTCAGGCGCGCAAGCTGATCTTCCGACTGCGGCTGGCGCGAGCCAGGCACCCGCTCGCGTATGGCTGGTTGTTGGCGGGTGAGGCGTTGCGGCGGGTCATCGGCGGGCCGCGCCGCATGCTGGAGCGTGGCGCGCTCGGGTTGCGCGAGCAGAGGATGCTGCTGACGGCGCGTCTGGCCCGGTGGCGCCATGCCCGACACCAGGGGCGTCGCGCACGCAGCGGTGTGTAATGGCTGGCTGATCCATCGACACCGGCGATGTGCTATCCCGCAGTATGCTTGCAACGTCCGTCACCTTTCGGTGGCGGACGTCTTGTCTCATGTCCCCTCATGTCCCGATATGACATGGCAGAATCAGAACGATTTCAAGGAGTCCAGATGCGAGTTCTGCTCGTCGAAGATGATCCGTTGTTGGGCGAGGGGGTCAGCCATACCCTGCGCCGCGAGGGCATGAGCACTGAATGGTTGAAGGAGGGCGCCAACGTCGCCGCCACGCTCAAGCATTCGCCCTTTGATGTGCTGGTGTTGGACCTTGGCCTGCCGGATCTCGACGGTCTGCAGGTCTTGAGTCACCTGCGCCGTCAGGGCCAGACGTTGCCGGTATTGATCCTGACGGCACGTGATGACATCAGCGACCGGGTACGTGGTCTGGACGGCGGCGCGGACGACTATCTGGTCAAGCCGTTCGACATTGCCGAGCTGGTGGCGCGTCTGCGTGCGTTGGTCAGGCGCCATGCCGGGCAGGCCAACGGTTGCCTGCAGCTGGGGCCGTTGCGCATTGATCAGGCTGGCCGCACTGTCACGCTCTCCGGTAGTGAGGTCGCGCTGGGGCGGCGCGAGTTTGATCTGCTGGAGTTCCTGCTGCTGCACCCCAGTCGTGTCTTCAGCCGGGATCAGCTCGTCGAGCAGCTCTATGGCTGGGATGGCGATGTCGAGAGCAATGTCATCGAGGTACATGTGCACCATCTGCGCCGCAAGTTCGGCACCGGGGTGGTCAAGACCGTGCGCGGCGTGGGCTATCGGCTGGGGGAACTCACGTGAAATCCATCCGCAGTTTCCTGCGGCGCAACCTGATCGGTGGCGTCGTGGTCGTGCTGGGGACGGCCGCTGCCTGGAGTTACTTCGATTCCCGCGAGCAGATTGATGAGCTGTTCGATGCTGAGCTGGCCCAGAATGCACGCATGCTGGGGCGACTCTATCAGTCCCGACTCGCCTCGTTGACACCGGTCGAGCGTCAGGAAACGTTGCAGCAGATGACATCGGGCCAGTTCAGCCTGCGTCCGCCCTCCTTGAGCTTTGCCGATGGCCACGAGAAATCCCCGCTGGGACATGTCTATGAAGACAAGCTGATCTTCCAGATGTGGGATGCGCTGGGCCAGCCGTTGCTTGGCCTCTCGTCACGCTCAGTGGCGCTCGATTACCTGCCGGTGCCCGGCTATGGCAGGCAGCATGACAATCACCATGACTGGTTCACCTTCACGCTGTATTTCCCCGAGAGTGGCATCTGGGTCACGGCGGCCCAGCGTGAAGATGTGCGCGATGAACTGACCGGCCAGATTGCGTTGCACAACGTGCTGGCGCTGGTGGTCGGGTTGCTCGTGATCGCCTTGCTGATCGGTGTGGCGGTCTCGCGGGGGTTCCGCCCCGTATTGCGTATCAGTCATCAGATCACGGCCCGTCAACCCGGGTACCTTGAGCCGCTGAATGCCAGCGAGGCGCCGGACGAGATACGCGGCATGGTGGATGCCCTCAATGGACTGCTGGCGCGTCTGGCGGACACCCTCGACAAGGAGCGGCGCTTCACGGCCAATGCCGCCCATGAATTGCGGACTCCCTTGGCGGGCATCAAGGTGCATGCCCAGAATCTGGAGGCCGATGCCAGGGATGAGGCCTCGCGGCGCTCGGCACGCATGATCGTGGATGGCGTCAATCGCATGACGCGGGTAGTGGAGCAGCTGTTGACCCTGTCACGGCTGGAAAGCGGCGCAGAGGCACCGCGTCGTCCGGTCGATCTCGCCCAGCTGACCCATGAGCTGGCGCGGGACCTGGGCCCCATGGCACGCCAGCGAGGCATCAAGCTGCATATCGAGGTTGCGCCCGGCGCGCAGCTGGTCAGTCACGAGAACGGCCTCTACGTGCTGCTGCGCAATCTGCTCGACAATGCGCTGCGCTATACGCCAGAAGGCGGAGAGGTGCATCTGGATATCCGCCGCGACGACGCTGGATGGCGCATGGAAGTGGCCGATACGGGCCCCGGAATCCCGCTGCGTGAACGCGAGCGCGTCTTTGAACGCTTCGTGCGTCTGGCCGGCCAGAGGACTCAAGGTTCCGGGCTGGGCCTTTCCATCGTGCGCGAGCTCGCCGAACGTCTAGGCGCAGCGCTGGCGCTGAAGGAGAGCCCCTTGGGAACGCCGCAGGCCCCGGGGCTGCTGGTGCAGGTTCGCTTCCCGTCATAGCAGGTTCGCTTCTCGTCGTGAATAGCGCCTGTCGGCCGGGTTGCGTCAGCGGAGGCCAATGATTGCGTCGAATGCATCATGCGGCTGTGATGCTGGCTGGCGCTCGATAATGCCAACGGGGAGTGCAACTCGGCGATGGTCGGGTGGCAAAGACGGCTAGATTAGCGCTATCTTCATTATATGTTGCAGAGCAGCATGACATTCCCCTCTGTCAGGAGATTCGCATGAGTGAACAACAGTCTTCCCCTGTCCGTGTTGCACTGGTGACCGGCACCGCCAGTGGTATCGGCGCCGCCATCATGCAAGCGATGTGCGATGCCGGGCATCAGGTGCTGGCGGTCGATTTCAGTGATGAGGGGGCAGAAGTCGCCGACAAGGCAGGGGCTGCCTTCTTCAAGGCCGACCTGACGGATGCCGAGCAGTGTCGCGCGGCGGTGGATGAAGCTGTGTCCCGTTTCGGGCGCCTCGATATCCTGGTCAACAATGCCGGTATCCAGCATGTCGAGCGCATCAAGGACTTCCCCGAAGCCAAGTGGAATCAGATCATCGCCTTGATGCTGAGTGCGCCGTTCACGCTGATCCAGGCGGCCTGGCCGCACATGGAGAAGAATGGGTATGGGCGCATCGTCAACATGGCGTCCATTCACGCCCATGTCGCGTCACCGGGCAAGGCGGCCTACGTCAGTGCCAAGCACGGCCTGATGGGGCTGACCAGAACCGCTGCGCTGGAAGGGGGCGAAAGCGGCATCACCGCCAATGCCATCTGCCCGGCCTACGTGCGCACGCCGCTGGTCGACAAGCAGATCGCCGAGCAGGCCAAGCTCAATGACATGCCCGAGGATGAAGTGATCGAGAAGATCATGCTCAAGGGCGCGGCGATCAAGCACATGATCGATCCCTCCGAAGTGGCGGACATGGCGGTATGGCTGGCCTCCGACAAGGCAGGCTCGGTGACCGGCTCCAGCTTCAACATGGACCTGGGGTGGACGGCGCAGTAACGGCGTACCCTTGAAGACCAGCTAATTCCAGTCAATGCAGAGACACGAAGCCCTCAACATCGATTCGCGCTTGCGAGCGAGGACGGTGAGGGCTTTTGCTTGGCCGGCAGCAAAGTGTCGCCTGGGATGTAGACCAGGCCAGGGGCGCGGTCTCAGCGCTTGACCGGGCGCTTCTGCAGCTTGCGTTGCAGGGTGCGGCGGTGCATGCCCAGGGCGCGGGCGGTGGAGGAGATGTTGCCATCGTGCTCGTTGAGCACCTTCTGGATGTGCTCCCAGGTCAGGCGGTTGACCGACGGCGGGTTGTCGGAGATCTCGGCGGCAGGGTCGCCGCCTTCGCGGTTGAAGGCGTTGAGAATCTCGTCGGCATCGGCGGGCTTGCACAGGTAGTTGACCGCGCCGAGCTTGATGGCTTCCACCGCGGTGGCGATGCTGGAATAGCCGGTCAGCACCACGATACGCGTGTCAGGCAGCAGGGCGATCAGCTCGGGCAGCAGCTTGAGGCCGGAGCTCTGCTCGAGCTTCAGGTCGAGCGTGATCAGCTCCGGGCGGTGGCTGCGTGCCACGCTGAGTGCCTGGGCTTCATCACGGGCCACTTCCACTTCATAGCCGCGACGCGTCATGGCGCGCGCCGTGACCTGGCAGAAGAATTCATCATCGTCGATGATCAGCAGTCGGGTTGCATCGCTCATCAGGGTTCTCGCTTGGGCGGTCTTTGCCGCCATCATGTCAGATGAAGGGGGAGGCGCACTTCCGTCAAGGTGCCGCCATCTTCGTGGTTGTACAGACTGACGCCGCCACCGAACCGATTGATGGTGGCATGCGTGAGGAACAGGCCGATGCCCATGCCCTTGGATTTGGTGGAGATGAAGGTCTCGCCGAGCTGATCCGCCACCGCCATGGGCACACCATCGCCATGATCGCGGATATCGATCAGCACTTCCTGATCGCGTTGCTCCAGGGTGATCTCGATATCATCCGGGCAGGCGTCAGCGGCATTGTTGAGCAGGTTCATCAGCGCCTGCTCAAGCGTTGTGTCCACCAGCATGGAGGCCTGTTCAGCGCCGGGCGTCACCTCGACGCTATGCTGCACGTCCGGGCGCACCACCAGCCAGCGCTGCACGATTTCCTCCAGCCACTGGGCGGCATTGATGGGTTGGGGCTGCTCCATGCGGCGGCGGTCGGCTGCGGCCACCATCGCCTGCAGGCGTTGCTTGCAGGTGTCGACCTGACTGCGCAGCAGGGCAAGATCATCCTCTAGCTGCGGGTCGCCCTTGTCCTTGGCATCCTCACGCATCTCGCTCAAAAGCACCGCCATGGTGGAGAGCGGGGTGCCCAGCTCATGCGCGGTGCCGGCGGCCTGACTGGCCACCGCCAATACCTGCTCGCTGCGCAGGGCGGCCTCACGCGTGGTGGACAGCGCCTGATCCCGGGTGCGCAGGGCATGGGCCATCTTGTAGATGAAGTAGGTCACCAGCGACGCCGACAGGCCGAAGTTCAGCCACATGCCGATGACATGCAGGCTGATGCGTCCGCCCAGCTCATAGGTCGCCAGCTGCGGCACCGGCTCATAGAACACCATCAGGAAGCTGTAACAGCCCATGCCGACCGCGGCAATCACCCAGGCATAACGCCAAGGGAGCGTTGCGGCCGCCATGGTCACCGGCACCAGATAATAGGGCACGAAGGGGTTGGTGGAGCCACCGGTATGGAAGAACAGCATCGTCAGACCGGCGATATCCACCAGCAGGTGAATCAGGTTCTCGGTGTCGGTGACGGGATGCGACTGCCCGAGGCGCCACCAGGTCGCGACATTGACCAGCCCCATCGCGATGATGATCGAGATGACGGGCAGCACGTTGAGCTGAAAGCCGATGATCTCGATCCCGAAGATGATCAGGATGAGAAAGCCGGTCCAGGTGATGCCGCGCGCGATGGTCAGACGAATGAGATTGCGGTGCGGCGTGGACAGTGGTGGCGGTAGCGGCTGATTCATGACGACTCCTGCGAGGAATGCGGCCATGATAGTGAATAAGGCTCATAAAGTGCAGCCCTGACGGCCAGTTAGCGCCAAGGCGCCATGCAATCCCCTGCGTTGCTTTCTCTTCGTTGTGCCCGCTTTGTGGCGCTCTCTTCGTGGTTCAACGCTTGTCAGCCTCGCTCGAAGGAGCCACTCAGCCAGGGCGTCACGCGTGTCGGTGTGATGTCGGCCAGATGGGCCTCCCAACCCTCGACATGCGTGAGAGGCTGGCGCGGGTAGTGGCCCGCTGATCCGTTGCGCCCTGCGCTGCTTGACCAGGCGAGCCAGGGCGCATGGCGCTGCATGCCGGCGGGTAGTGTCGCAAGCTCCGGTATCCAGCGGCTGACGTAATGGCCGAGAGGATCATGCTGGCGTGCCTGCTTCATCATGTTGAAGTGGCGATCCCCGCGCGGATCACGTCCGATACCCGCCAGATAGCGCCAGTTGCCCCAGTTGGAGGCGACGTCGTGATCCAGTAGCTGATGCTCGAACCAGGCCGCTCCTTGGCGCCAGTCCACGCCAAGGTCCTTGACCAGAAAGCTCGCCACGTTCTGGCGCATGCGGTTGCTCAGCCAGCCGGTAGCCGCCAGTTCGCGCATGCCGGCATCGACCCACGGCACCCCGGTCATTCCGGTCTGCCAGCGTTCAAGCGCTTCCGACGTCTGCGCATGGCTGCGCGGCTGAGCCGCGTCGTGGCTTGGGGACTCGCCCGTGAAGGTGTGCCTGCCCAGCCGCCGTGCATCCCAGTGGAAGTACTCGCGCCATAAAAGCTCGACGCGGATCCAGTCGCTGTTTTTGAAGGCAGCCTGCGGATGCGCGCAGTCCTCGGGCAGTGTGGTCTGAAAGCGGTGCAGCGTGTCCAGTATCCGCCGCGGTGACAGACAGCCCAGTGCCAGCCACACGGAGAAGCGGGTCGAGAAATCTGCGCCGCTGAGACGATTGCGGGTGGTCTTGTACTGGCCGGCGAAGGCCGGGCTCAGGTAATCCTGCAGGCGCTGCAAGCCGGCGGGCTCTCCGGGGGCAAAGGTGTATTCGCCACGGGTGTCGGCCTGCCAGTGGCGAGCCTTGAGCAGGTGCCTGGCCGTGCCCTGAAAGCCGCGAGGGGCGGACTCTGGCCAACCGGGGAGCGTGGACGGCGCGTCCAGCGGGGCAGGCATGTCGGTGAGGCTCGGGCGTGCCTTCTCCAGCTTGCGCCGGAAGGCACTGAAGCTCTCGGGGAGTGCGGCGAGTGGTTCCGGCAGCTCGTCTTCGTCCAGCAGCAAACCACTGTTCAATTGCCGCAGGCGACACTGGCTTGCCACCGCGCGTTGCTGGCGTTGTTCCACCACGCCCGTGGCGCGGCGCGTGATGACGCCTCGGCAGCCATATTGCCTTGCCAGTTGCCCAATCAGCTGTGCCGCGTCGCCATGGAGGATCAGCAGGTCACTGCCCAGTGCCTGAAGTCGCGTGCGCAGCGATTCCAGGCTCCCGAGCAGGGCATGTTGCCGTCCCATGCTGAGCGGCTGCAGGCGTGACTCTCCGGCACTGACGC
Source organism: Cobetia sp. SIMBA_158 (assembly GCF_046566945.1). Taxonomy (NCBI): domain Bacteria; kingdom Pseudomonadati; phylum Pseudomonadota; class Gammaproteobacteria; order Oceanospirillales; family Halomonadaceae; genus Cobetia; species Cobetia sp. SIMBA_158. The sequence goes on along the minus strand of NZ_JAWJYL010000002.1, from coordinate 97,230 downwards.
TGCCGAAGGGCTGAAAGGTCGTCTCCGCCACCACATGCACGACCAGCAGGTGCGAGGCTTGCTCCTCGAGCGCGGCTTGCCACAACGGGTTGTCATACAGGCGCAGGTCCTCGTTCAACCATACCAGCCAGGGGTCAGTGGACGTCATCGCGCGCCTCCCTTGCCAGCTGGCGTGCGTTGCGACGACAGCGCTGACTGCAATGGCGTACGTCGTCCCAATAGCCCTGCCACTTCTTGCGCCACGTGAAGGGGCGCTGGCAGGTCTGACATGGCTTGCTGGGCAGGTGCGGTTTGCGATGCATGCTGGCAAGGCTCCTTAAAAACAGTACGCAACCTATACCATAATTGTACGTCACGCGAAATGGCGGCCAGGAAATCCCCTGTCATTCAGTTGATGAGCGCCTTGCATGCCTGCCTCAGTCGCTGCCCGGCAGTTGATCCAGTTGTCGCTCCAGAGTCTGCATGGTGAGCAGCAGATCACGGTATTGGCGTGCATTGACGGCGCCGAGCAGCTCATCCTCGAAACGCCGCGCTTCGGGAATCAGCTCGGCGAGCATGGCCTCGCCCTCGGCGGTCAGGACAAGCAGCTGCGCACGCTGGTCCTGCTCGCTCGGACGACGCAGGATCAGTTCACGGCTCTCCAGTGATTTGACGGCGCGCGAGACGCGTACCTTGTCCATGTGGGTGCGCAGGCTGATTTCCCGCGCGGTCATCGGCACGCCGCGGCTCAACCAGGCCAGCAGACGCCACTCGGCGACATTGATGGCGAAGCGCTCGCCATAGCGGGCGAACATCGCCTCACTGGTGCGCTCGGCCAGCCGGTTGAGGCGATAGGGCAGGAACTGGTCAAGATCCAGCTCGCAGCGGGGCGTGTCCTGTGAGGCATCCCCATCAAGGGCATCGCGCGCTTCGGGAGTGTCATCAGTGCGTTGCATCGAGAGTTACCTGTCTCGGTGAGAGGGCTGACCTGCGTTGTCACGACAGTGCAGGGCGGTCGGATCAGGTTACCGATGTTACCACTTTCGACAGCGAGCAAGACAAAAGTCGAGCACTTGAGCGATTGCCAAGGTATGGATCTGTCTATATGGTTTCATGTGTAACTAGTTGAGGGCGGTGGCGGCATGTCGTGCCGTGGATGCCCCAGGTCATCAGGAGCCGCGAGCCCACAAGGAGATGAATCGTCATGCGCGAGCGCAATGCTGAGTGTCATTATCACGCCGGTTTTCGAAATCATGTCTCCAGCGAGGCGTTGCCTGGCGCCTTGCCGCAGGGCCAGAACTCTCCCCAGCGTTGCCCCTATGGCCTGTACGCGGAGCAGTTGAGTGGCTCGGCCTTCACCGCGCCGCGTAGCCACAATCTGCGCAGCTGGCTTTACCGCATTCGGCCCTCGGTGGTGCAGGGTGCCTATCAGCCCATGGAGATGCCGCAGGTCGCCACCGCACCGCTGGCCGAGGGAATGCCGGATCCCAACCCGATGCGCTGGGACCCCATCGAGTTCTGTGCCGGCGATTTTCTGGAAGGCCTGATCACGCTGGCGGTCAATGGGGACGCCCAGGCGCAGCAGGGCTGTGCCACGCATCTCTACGCCTTCTCTCGCGGCATGCAGCAGCGCTTTTTCTACAATGCCGATGGCGAATTGCTGATCGTGCCGCAGCAGGGTGCCATCGAGGTACGCAGCGAGCTGGGCCTGCTGGAAGTCGCCAGCGGCGAGATCGTCGTGATTCCGCGTGGTATCAAGTTCCAGCTCAATCCGCTGGCGGGGCACGCGGAGGGCTGTCGAGGCTATGTGGCCGAGAACTATGGCGCGCCTCTCGAGTTGCCCTCGCTGGGACCCATCGGCAGCAATGGACTGGCCAATCCGCGTGACTTCCTCGCGCCATCGGCGCGTTTCGAGGACGAAGCCGGTGACTTCACGCTGGTGGCCAAGTTCGGCGGGCGTTTCTGGCGCGCGAGCCTGGGTCATTCGCCGCTGGATGTCGTGGCCTGGCACGGGAACTACGCGCCCTACAAATATGATCTGGCAACCTTCAATACCATCAATACGGTCAGCTTTGATCACCCTGACCCTTCGATCTTCACCGTGCTGACATCACCGTCTGACACCGCCGGGGTCGCCAATCTCGACTTCGTGATCTTCCCGCCACGCTGGATGGTCGCCGAGAACACTTTCCGGCCGCCGTATTTCCATCGCAACCTGATGAGCGAGTTGATGGGGCTGATCCATGGCGAATATGACGCCAAGCGCGAAGGCTTCCGCCCGGGCGGCGCGAGTCTGCACAACGCCATGACCCCGCATGGCCCCGACGCTGCCACCTTCGAGGCCGCCAGTCAGGCGGAACTTGCCCCCCGCTATCAGGGCAATACGCTCGCCTTCATGTTCGAGAGTCGCTATCTGTTCCAGCCCACCCCGCAGGCCCTGTCGTCGAGCGCTCGTCAGCGCGACTACGGCTCGGTCTGGCAGGGGCTCGCGTCTCACTTCACGCCTCACACCACTCCTCAATTCACCCCTTGATTCACTCCTTAATTCACCCTGCATCAGTGATGACCTTTGACTGTTCATCGTCATCCGACCCCAGGCAATTCCTGCATTTTTGCTCACGTTGCTCTTCAAGGAGGCACCCATGAAATTCGCTACCTACCAGGATGGTTCCCGTGATGGAACGCTGCTGCTGGTCTCCCGTGATCTGACCCACGCCGTCAAGGTCGCGGATGTCGCAACGACCCTGCAGGCGCTGTTGGAAGACTGGACGTCGCTGGCGCCCAGGCTCGAGCAACGCTACGCGGCGCTCAATGATGGCACGCTGGCGGACGCCATTGCGCTGGAAAGCCAGGCGCTGCATTCCCCGCTGCCGCGCAGTTATCAGTGGGCAGACGGCTCGGCGTATCTGAACCATGTCCAGCTGGTGCGCCAGGCGCGTGGCGCCGAGATGCCCGAGACCTTCTGGCATGACCCGCTGATGTATCAGGGCGGCAGCGACAGCTTCCTGGCCCCCAGCGCCGATATCGTATGCGTCAGTGAGGAGCATGGCATCGATTTCGAAGGCGAGATCGCCGTCATCACCGATGATGTGCCGATGCACGTCAGTCCGGAACAGGCCGAGGACCACATTCGCCTGTTGATGCTGGTCAATGACGTCAGTCTGCGTGGGCTGATCCCCGGCGAGCTGGCCAAGGGCTTCGGCTTCTTCCAGGCCAAGCCGTCGTCAAGCTTCTCGCCCATCGCCGTGACGCCGGATGAGCTGGGGGATGCCTGGCAGCAGGGGCGCGTACATCTGCCGCTGAGCGTGCATCTCAATGGTGAGAAGTTCGGTGAGCCAGAGTCCGGGCCAGACATGATCTTCAGCTTCCCGCAGCTGGTGGCGCATGCCGCGAAGACTCGCCCCCTGGGCTCCGGTGCGATCATCGGCTCAGGCACCGTGTCCAATCCCGGCAAGGATGGCGGCCCCGGCAAACCGATCAGCGAAGGGGGCGTGGGCTATAGCTGTCTGGCGGAAGTGCGCATGGTCGAGAAGATCCTGTTCGATGAGATTCGCACGCCCTTCATGCGTTTCGGTGATCGCATCCGCATCGAGATGTTCGATCGCGATGGTCAGAGTATCTTCGGCGCCATTGATCAGCAGGTGACGCAGTTGGACGCCTGAGGGCGTCGTCGTGAGGTAGAACTTCTCAGAGACACGTCTCGGGAAGACGTCGTGTGCCGGTAAGCCTCAAGCCAACTGGGTGCGAGGTAGTGCGAAGGGGCGGCCGGCACCCAACCGCGTCACAGGGGAGTGCAGCATGAGTTCAATGAGCCTGTATGGCTATTACCGTTCATCTACCAGCTATCGGGTAAGAATCGCGCTGGCGCTCAAGGGGATAGAGGTCGCTCAGGTGCCGGTCAATCTGCTCAAGGGCGAACAGCGCAGCGAGGACTATCTGGCCATCAATCCCCAGGGACTGGTGCCGACCCTGATGGTGGGAGATACCCCAACATCTGTGGCCCTGACCCAGTCACTCGCGATCATGGAATATCTGGAGGAGCGCTGGCCCACTCCGGCGCTATTGCCCTCAGCGCCGGAAGCGCGTGCGAAGGTGCGCTCACTGTGCCAGTTCATGGCCTGTGAGATGCATCCGCTCAACAATCCGCGCGTGCTCAATTATCTGACCGATCGGCTTGAGGTCACCCAGCAGCAGCGCCTTGAGTGGTATCGACACTGGGTCGCCGAGGGCTTCGCGCGTCTGGAAGTGATGCTGGCGGAAAGTGCAGGGCGGTTCTGCCATGGCGATAGCCCGGGCATGGCGGATGCCTGCCTGATGCCCCAGCTCTACAATGCGCGCCGCTTCGAGTGTGAACTCAAGGACTACCCGAGGATTCTGGCCATCGAGGCGGCCTGTCAGTCACTGGAAGCTTTCCAGCAGGCCCACCCCGAGCGTCAGCCAGATTGTCCGGTGGGCTGATCATTGTCGGTATCCCGACAAGAAAGCGCCTCGGCGGTCTCGACGGGGCGCTTTCTTGTCTCGGGTCATCGTCTCACCGACAGCACTTGCTGGAGCTGTCGCCGCTGGCGGGTGTCTGCTCGACCACCACGGCAGCCGTGGATGGCGCGCAACAACTGCGGGTGGCGCAGGATGATGGCGGAGCGTCAGAGGTTTGCGAGCTTGCGTCTTGCTCATGCTCAGCTTGCGCGCTTTCGGCCTGCTTGGCCTCGCCAAGCTCTACTCGCGCGTCGCGAATCACCTGCCAGGCGGACTGCAGGAAGAGTGCGGCAATCGCCGCCCCCAGCAGCACATCCGGCCAGCGGGAGCCCGTCCAGCCCACCAGTATCGCGGCCCCGAAGACCGAGGCATTGGCGATGATGTCATTGCGTGAACACAGCCAGGTGGAGCGCATGTTCAGATCATCCGACTTGAAGCGCCACAGCAGGCCGAAGCAGACCAGATTGACGGCCAGCGCCAGCAGGGCGAAGGCGCCCATGCCGTATGCGGCAGGGGCGACGCCATGGAGGGCCTGATAGCCCGCCTCGCCAAGGACGATCACGCCCAGCGCCAGCATCACGATGCCTTTCACCAGCGCGCTCAATGCACGTTCACGCACGCTGCGATGCAGGACATAAAGGGTCAGGGCGTAGACGCTGGCATCGCCGAACATGTCGAGTGAATCCCCCAGCAGTGCGGTGGAGCCCAGCCACCAGGCTGCGGTGAATTCGATGAAGAACATGCTGGCATTCAGTGCCAGCAATATCTTGAGCACCTTGCCCTGAGAGGCTCTGAGCTCTACCAGCTCGTCGGACTTGCTTTCGCAACAGCTTTTCATAAGGGGTCTTGGCCTCCTGTCGAATTGCTGACAGCATGGAGGTTATAGTCACTATAAGGTCAAGCATCATGACACAAGGATCCGAGCGCGAGCCGGGAATAGCAGCGCAAGACCCGCAAAGATCATCGGCTTGCACAGGGGCTGTTACAGGGGCGATGAGCATCGGTCAGCTGGCCAAGGCCTCAGACGTCCAGGCGGTGACGATCCGCTACTACGAGAAGCAGGGTCTGTTGGCCCCGCTGCGGCGTGCGGCCAACGGCTATCGTGAATATGGCAATGCACAACTGCGCCGGTTGACCTTCATCCGCCGTTGTCGACGTCTGGGTTTCTCGCTGGATGATATCCGCGCCTTGCTGGGGCTGGCGGATCAGCAGGCGTTGCCGTGCCATCAGATAGATGCGCGCATCGAGGCGCAGCTGGCCGAGGTGCGCAAGCGTCAGCGCGACCTCGCCGTCATGGAGGAGGAATTGCAGCGCCTGACGCACTGCTGCGCCGGCGGGGTGGTGGCGCAGTGCCGTATCGTCGAGTCACTGTCTGAGAGCGAGGAGTAAGGCCCTGGCAGGCAGTTAACTGTTGCCAGGGCTGGGTCAAGGAGGGGGAGGTCAGGCGGGGTCAGGCGGCGCCAAGCGGGGTCAGACGCCGCAGGACTTGCGGGCGAGTTCCTCCGCGACCAGCTCCGTGACATCGATCAGTGTCTTGGCGGGGGCTGCGTCGTTGTCTGACAAGCTGACGGGAATCAGTGGCAGCTCGGTACAGGCCAGCAGCACGGTGTCTGCCGACAGGCTCTCCAGCAGCGCATGAAAGCGCTGGACCACGCTCGGGTCATCGCCGCCATGCGCCTTCACGTCATAGATGATCTGATGCAGCAGGTGTGGGTCGGCGGGCACCTCGACTTCAACTACCTCCGCCAGTGCCCGATAGGGTGACCATTCCCCCATGTCCGTCACGGACTTCGCGCCCAGCAGCGCCACCTTGCTCAAGCCGTCGCGCCGCCCCCTGTCGATGACGACATCGCTGAACGACACCAGCCGGGCATTCAGCGCCAGAGCCTCCAGCTGGGGCTGATAGTAGTTCAGCGTATTGCAGGCGATGGCGTAGTAGTCGACATGCTCGGCGAGCTTGTGGGCGCTGTCGGCCAGCGCCTCCCACACCTGTTGGTCATGAGTCTCGAGCTCCATGGACAGCCCGAGCGCCGGCTGGGAGATCAGGTGGACATGCGGGGCATCCAGATCTCCCCGATAGCCAGGCCCGATACGGGCCTTGTTGGCGATCAGCAGCTTGTTCCAGAGATCCAGTCCGGCATCCGGGCCGGAGCCGGTGAGGATGCCGATCACGTTGCGTTGGCGCAGCTCAGTATCTTGCATGGCGGTGTCCGTCGTCATGTTGCGGGGCAGGCAGTGAAGGTTCAGTCGAGGGCAGCTCAGTCAAGAGCAGCTCAATCAGGGGCAGATCAGTTGGCTGAACTTACTGAACTTGAGACTGAACTTGGGGCTGACGCTGACAGTGAGGAGCGCACAGCGGGCGTGTCGCCGGTGGCTTCGTCCTGGACGCTCGCCTGGCCTGCCGGGCTGAAACGACGGCCCCAGCCGGTGGCGATGGAGACACTCATCACGGCCAGCAGGACCCAGACGTAGAGCACCCAGGGCGTCAGATCGAGCGGCATCAGGGCCGGCACGCCGGGGAAGGTTTCGGCGGCTTTCACGGACAGCCCGGAGGCGAACAGCAGCGCGGCGGACCAGGGCAGCGAATAGACCAGGGTGCAGGACATGCTGTCGATGATGTTGGCGCGTCGGTAAGGGCTCAGGCCGAAGCGTTCACCGACCGGTTTGGCGTAGGACAGGCCGACCGCGAGGATCGCAGGGGCATTGATGCTCATCAGCGAAGACATCAGCAGCGAGAGCCCGGCGGAGGAGGCTTCCGCGCCACGCGGTGTGCGCACGACGCCCTTGAGCGCATTGATGAGCTTCTCACTGCCACCGCCATCGAGCATCAGGCGAATGCCCGCCGACAGCAGGATCACCAGAATCGACAGGTCTGCCATCCAGCCGGCCACGCCATTGATCAGCGCGCCATTCTCGACCGACACGAAACCGCTCAGCGTATTGAGGCCGGTGAGCATCGCCACCAGCATGCCGGACAGAATTCCCACGGTGGTGGCGAAGATCACATCGCCTTTCTTCATGGCCACGTAGATGGCGGCCAGGGCGGGCAGCAACATCACCAGGCCCTTGGGGTCCATGTGCTCGGCCAGCTGTTCATGCGCGATGACCAGCGGCGTCGTTTGCTGCGTCAGACTGATCAGCACCATCACCACGAGCGTGATGCTGCCGGCCACCAGCGTGAAGGGCAGTCGGGAGCGAACCACGCCACCGATATCAGCGCCCTGACTCGCCGCCGAGGAGATGGTGGTGTCGGAGATGGGCGCCAGGTTGTCGCCGAAGGCACCGCCGCCCACGATGGCCCCTGCCAGCAGCAGCGGGTCGGCGCCCAGCATGACGCCCGCGGGATAGAGCACGCCCATGCCCGCGGCGATGGTGCCGAAGCCGGTGCCTGCCGCGGTGGCGAACAGGGCGCAGGCGAGGAAGGTCACGACGAGGAAGGCCGTGCCGGTGGCGCCGGTGTGATAGGCCGCCCACAGGATGCCGTCCACCAGTCCCGAGGAGCGCAGTACCGTGGCGAAGATGCCGGCAAAGATCCACGCCGCCACCGGGGCGATGGCCACCTTGCTGGCCATGCCCTTCATGATGGTGTCGCTGTAGACGGACTTGTCACGGGCAAACAGGAAGGTGACCAGCAGGCCGGCGAGAATGCCGACCCACATGCCCTGGATGGTCGGCTCCTCCAGGCTGGTGGCCACATGGATGGCCGTGGTGATGAAGCACAGGATGGGCAGGAACGAGACCCAGGGCCCGCCGTGGAACGTGAGTTTGGATGCAGGAGTCATGCGATAGCCTCTTTTATGGTTATTACTATCTGCGTGTGAGGGACTTCTGCATTGCATCATTCACTCGTCAGGCACGGAATTTGACGACCTGACTCAAGGTGGCGCACTCAGACGCACTATCTGATACAGACTGCGCCTGACGCACTCTGGGTCATGGCGGGGGAGCGGCGTAGACTGAGGCTCTATCCCGGCGCGAGACAGACCCATGAACGAAGACCTGGCCCTCAATCTGCGACTGCTGTGCAGCTACTACCGATCCATCGCCGAGGTGAGTCGGCGGCTCGAGATCAGTCGGCCGCAGTTCAATCGATATCTGAGCGGTCAGTACCGGCCCGCCGCGCATACGCTGCGGCGGATCTGCGAGTTCTTCGGGGTGGAGGAGCACGAGATCCTGCTGCCCAATCGTCAGTTCCAGCGTCTGGTGCAGGTGCGCCCCAAGCCGCGCGAGAGTCACGCCACGCGTGTGGAGAGCGAGCCGCTGGCGCAGCTGAGACGCTCGGGCGCCTCCGAGCTGAGCCGCTATGTGGGCCACTACTATGAGTATTATCTGTCGATGTCGTCGCCGGGGCGGATACTGCGGGGGCTGGTGTCCATCATCCAGCGTGAGGATGGCGTCTATTACCAGCGTCTTGAGCGCCTGGTCGAGCGCGAGTCGTCCGGTATCGGCGTGTCACACTGCAAGTATCAGGGGATGGCGTTCTATCTGAGCGATCGCATCTTCATGACCGACTACGAGTCGATGACCGGCAATGAGATCACCCAGACCATTCTCTACCCGACCTTCACCAGCCGTGTGTCGCGCCTCAAGGGGCTGCGGATCGGGGTATCGGCAAGTGGTGACCGCACGCCGGCCAGCACTCGCGTGCTGCTCGAATATCTCGGGCGTGATATCCGGGTTCGCTGCGCACTGAAGCAATGCGGGCTCTATCCCCTGGACAGCGACGAGATCGAGGATGCCATCCGCCACGAGATCCTCAATGATCAGGCGCCGGTGGGCGAGGGGCCCTGGCATTTTCGCGCGCGCAAGGATGACTGAAGGGCGCTGATCGCGCTCGCCTCTGTTGCCGCGCCGCGCCAGCCGCTACAATGCGCGCCATTCGTCTTGTTCTGCTATTCACCCAACAGTGCGCGCGGCGTGCCTCACGTCGGGCCGGATGCCTTTCAGCTCATGTCAGATTCCCAGATTGCCAAGGCGGCGGATGTGCGCCGTACATTCGCCATCATCTCTCACCCGGATGCCGGTAAGACCACCATCACCGAGAAGCTGCTGCTGTTCGGGAATGCCATCCAGATGGCCGGCTCGGTCAAGAGCAAGCGGGCCGATCGCCACGCAACCTCTGACTGGATGAAGATGGAGCAGGAGCGTGGCATCTCCGTGACCACCTCCGTGATGCAGTTCCCCTACAAGGACCGCATGGTCAACCTGCTGGATACCCCCGGGCACGAGGACTTCTCCGAAGATACCTACCGGACGCTGACCGCCGTCGACTCGGCGCTGATGGTCATCGATGGTGCCAAGGGTGTCGAGGACCGCACCATCAAGCTGATGGAAGTCTGCCGCCTGCGCACCACGCCGATCCTGACCTTCGTCAACAAGATGGACCGCGAGACGCGTGACCCCATCGAGGTGATGGACGAAGTCGAGACGGTGCTCAACATCCAGTGTGCGCCGATGACCTGGCCGATCGGTGTCGGCAAGGGTTTCAAGGGCGTCTATCACCTGCTCAATGACGAGATCCATCTCTACAAGCAGGGCCAGGGCAACCGCATTCCCGATGACGTGCGCATCAAGGGCCTCGATAGCTCCGAAGCCATCGAAGTGCTGGGCGAAGACCTGATCGAAGAGTTGAGCATGGAAGTCGAGCTGGTGCGCGGCGCCTCCCACGAGTTCGATCTCGAGGCCTATCGTCGCGGTGAGCTGACGCCGGTCTACTTCGGTACTGCCATGGGCAACTTCGGCGTGCGCGAGATGCTCGACGGCTTCGTCGAATATGCCCCGCCGCCCCAGCCGCGCGATACCGATACCCGCGAAGTCACCGCCCACGATGAGCGCTTCACCGGCTTCGTGTTCAAGATCCAGGCCAACATGGACCCGAAACACCGTGACCGTGTCGCCTTCCTGCGTGTCTGCTCCGGCAAGTACGAGAAGAACATGAAGATGCGCCACGTGCGCATCAACAAGGACGTCAAGATTCCTGACGCCCTGACCTTCATGGCGGCGGACCGCTCCCACGTGGAAGAGGCCTGGCCGGGCGATATCATCGGCCTGCACAACCACGGCACCATCCAGATCGGTGATACCTTCACCATCGGCGAGGACATGCGCTTCACCGGCATTCCGCACTTCGCGCCGGAACTATTCAAGCGCGTGCGCCTGAAGGACCCGCTGAAGATGAAGGCGCTGCAGAAGGGCCTGCAGCAGCTCTCCGAAGAGGGCGCGACCCAGGTCTTCCAGCCGTTCGACAACAACGACCTGATCGTCGGTGCCGTCGGTACGCTGCAGTTTGACGTGGTCGCTCACCGCCTGAAGGAAGAGTACAAGGTCGAGTGCATCTATGAGGCGATCAATGTGCAGACCGCACGCTGGATCTACTGCGATGACACCAAGATGCTGGAAGACTTCAAGCGCAAGGCCAGTGCCAACCTGGCCTACGACGGCGGTGGCTGGCTGACCTACATCGCGCCGACCCGCGTCAACCTGCAGCTGACCCAGGAACGCTGGCCGGACATTACCTTCCGCGCGACTCGTGAGCACTGAGACAGTTGCCATAACGGCGTTGCCGCGACGGAGTTGCTGCAGCGGCGATGTAGTAATGGCGCTGCGATAGCGAGTCTGTCGATCACGCCATGAAGAACGCCACCCCTCGGGGTGGCGTTTTTTTATGCCCGGATAAAGGTGGCGTTTTTTGTGTCCAGACATGCGTGTAACCCTACGTTTACACAGCCAACCCATGGCGTGGCATCAGCACGGCATAATGTTTGGGTCATGTTGTCTTGCTGGCATCCGTGTGATGAAGCTTGCTGGGGCGAAGGTCGGTAGGGCGCAGACAATGACAACAACAATGGCGTGGGATGTGTCTCAGTGCGGGCCATGCATGATGCGTGGCAATCCACCGGATGGTTAGCGAGTGACAGGAGATGACAGATGTCCGGATTCATGCAGGAATTTCGTGATTTTGCCGTCAAGGGAAGCGTCGTCGACATGGCGGTCGGCATCATCATCGGCGGGGCATTCACACTGATCGTCAAGAGTCTGGTCGGTGACATGCTCAACCCGCTGATCGGGCTGCTGATCGGCGGAGTCGATTTCGCCAACTTCTTTGTCGTCCTCAAGGAAGGCGCTCAGGCCGCGCCCTATGCCAGTCTCGAGGCCGCCAAGGAAGCGGGAGCCGTCACGCTGAACTATGGCTTGTTCATCAATGCCATCATCAGCTTCGCCCTGGTTGCGCTGGCGGTGTTCGTGTTGATCCGACAGATCAACAAGCTCAAGAAGGAAGCCGAGGAAGCGCCGGAAGAGGTCACCGACAAGGATTGCCCGTATTGCCTTTCCAAGGTGCCGCTGGCGGCGACCCGTTGTGGTCATTGCACCTCCGAGCTGGCGCCGGCAGCGCCGGTGGAGGCGGCCTAGGCCATCTGCGTCAGTCACGGTGACTGACAAGCAATATCGATACTCGTCCTCAAGGGACCGGCCACCAGGCCGGTCCCTTCGTTTGTCTGTCACACGCAGATATAGCACGATGGCTGTACGACCATCCCCGGGAGATTCCATGCTGATCGACAGCCATTGCCATCTGGATTTCGCTGACTTCACGCCGGATCGTGAGGCGGTCATCGCGCGTGCCGAGCAGGAAGATGTCTCGGCCTTCGTGGTGCCCGCCACCACGGTGGCAAGCTTCCCGGCAGTGCTGGCGCTGGTGGATTCACCGGCGCGTATCTTCGGCGCCCTGGGACTGCATCCCTATTTTCTGTCCGAGCATGGCGATGACGCGCTGGCGGCGCTTCATCAGGCCCTCGATCAGCATGCTGGCCAGGTCGTCGCGTTGGGCGAATGTGGCTTCGATGCGCGACTGGCCGATCATGATGCCCAATGGCAGCTGTTCGAGGTCCAGCTGAGCATGGCACGCGAATTCTCCCTGCCTGTCATCGTGCACTGCGTGCGCGCCAATGACGAAGTCGCCAAGCGTATCAAGCAGGCACGACTCACCCGTGGCGGCATCATCCACGCCTTCGCGGGCAGTCAGGTGCAGGCGGAGCGCTTTCTCGAGCTTGGCTTCGTGCTGGGGCTGGGCGGTAGCGTGACCTACCCGCGTGCCAACAAGCTGCGCGGAGTGGTGGCGTCACTGCCCGACGATGGCTTCGTGCTGGAAACCGATAGCCCCGACATGCCGCTGTGCGGGTTTCAGGGTCAGCGCAATGAACCATCGCGAGTGGCGAAGGTCGCGGACGTGGTGGCGGAACTCCGCGCGAGCAGTCGCCACGATATCGCGTTATCCACCACGACGAATGTGCAGCGTATTCTTCAACTGAACGTCTGATCTAGACTGACCTCATAGGCCAGGCGACAGCCTGCCGACCCGGTTCAGGAGGTCGCCTCATCATCGGTAAATCAATGTCAGATTCTTCAGCATCGCGTTCCTCCTCTCGTGTGCCGGCACACGAGTCTTCTGCTGTCTTCGCGCACGCCTCTCTGCCTGCTGGCCCCCGCTATCGGATGTACCTGCTGCCGCTGCTGTTGCTGGCGGCATTGCTGGCCACCGCCTGGTTGACGGCCAGCCAGATTTCGCAATCCCGCGAGGCGGATCGTGAGTCCGACAGGCAACGGCTGGCCTTGTGGGTCCAGAGTGAACAGCGCCTGCTCGCGGGACAGTTGCAGGAGAATGGCTACTGGGAAGAAGCCGTGACCAGGTTTCTGCGCGAGCCCGAGCTCGACACGACCTGGCTCGAGTACATGTATGGCCCCGAGTTCGCCATCAATACCGGCATACATCTGATCTCTGCCGTGCGTGGCGATGGGCAGGTGGCCGCCTGGGTGCAGCACAACGCCGGGTCGCCGGGGGCCGACTGGTTGGGCAAGCAGCCGGTGAGCTGGCGACGTGCGCTCGCCCCCGTCATGCAGGCTGCCCGCCAGTCACCGACACAACCTCAGCTGGCCTGGTTGATCGTCGACAACCAGCCATGGCTGATCGGCATGCAGGGGCTCTACGAGGATGAGGAGGCCTTGCCAGCGCAGGATGAGCAGGGGCTGTTGATTCTGGGCATGCCGCTCACGACAGACCTGCTGGATGAGCAGGCGGCCGTGCTGGGCTTGAAGGGTCTGCAGGTCGTCAGCAACGCCATGCCACAGCCCATCGCGACGCAGCAGGTCTGCGTGGCCTTGCCCGCTTCTGGTCGTGCCGATCGCTACAACCATGCAAAGACCTGCTGGCAGGATGAAAATCGCGTCGCTCAGTTGCTGCAGGAGATGGGCACTCCGCTGGCGGTACTGCTGTTGATCATTGTGCTGGCGGGCATGGGCACCATCGGCATGCTGGTGCGCGACAGTCGGCGCCGCAGGGCGAGTCGGGCCTATGGCGCCTACCTCGAGCATCAATACCAGCGCCACAGCATTCTCAACCAGCAATTCCTGAGCGTCCCCTATGAAACCCACACGCCGCAGAATGCGCGTGCCTCTCTCACCCGCTACCTGCAGCGCGTGCGCGAGATGCTGGGGGCAGAGATCATCATCTATCGGCGTGAGGTGGGAAATCCCAACGCCGGCTACCTGATTCTGCAGAGTCATGATGAGCGTGAGTGGTTGAGTGAAGCATCGTTGCGGCGTGATCCTCTCTGGCGCCTGCCGGTGGGGCGCGTGTGCGTGTCAGCCGGTGATCGCTCGCGACGCGATGGCGATGGGAGCGTCGATAAAAGTGTCGATGAGCAGGAAGATCGCGCGCTGCTGCTGTGTCAGCGACTGGGCGCCAGCCAGCTGATGGGCTATTCGGTCTCGCCGCATCCCGGACGCAGCGAATTGCTGCTGGTGGCCAGTCGCGGCCATCGACTCAACGCCACCGAGATGATGCCGTTGCTGGACATGACCCTCGATACGCTGGTGGTACGAGGGCTGGAGCAGGAACGCGTGCTGCTCCAGCACCAGTTGCTCGAGGAGCGTGAGACGGATCTCGATACCGGTCTGCTCAGTCGTGAAGGCATGCTGCGCCTGATCAAGGTGCGGATTGACCAGCTGGGCGAGGTCGCGCCGATGGAGGGCTTCGTGCTGATGGCGCTTAGGATCGGCGGCTTGCAGGTGCTCTACGATCATGCCGGCGCCGAACCGGGCAATCACCAGCTGGAGCAGGTCCAGAAGCGTATTGCTCCCTTGCTGGGCAATTCCGGCGATGTGGCGCGCCTCGAGACCGACAGGCTGCTGATCATGGTCCAGCGCCGGCTGCTGGAAGCGACGCGTGGCGGTATCAGCGGCTGGCTGGACAACCTGCTGAATGCCGTACGCGACAAGGTCACGCTCAATGATGAGGTGATCTATCTGCAGCCGAGCCTGGGCATCACGCGCTATCCCGAGGATGGCCATCAGGTGGATGCGCTGGTCTATCGCGCCGAACGTGCCCTGCACGATACCCAGCAGTGCCAACGCGAGTGGCATTTCTTCGATGAGGAGGCGGAACGTGAGTTGCGTCGCCTCAAGCAGCTGGAGGCCGAGTTCACCGTCGCGCTGCGCGAGAATCAGCTCAGGATCTTCGTGCAGCCGATCGTCGACGGGCGTACTGGCCGCTTGCAGCTGTCGGAGGCGTTGATTCGCTGGCAGCACCCGGAACATGGCTTGATGGGCTCGGCGGATTTCATGGCCATCGTCGAGTCCGCACGCCTGGATGTCGCGCTGGGGCGCTGGGTGCTCAAGGAAAGCATCGCGACCCTGATGCGCGTCCACGAAAGCGGTCATGAGCTGCATCTGAGCGTCAACGTGACCGTACGCCACATGATGGACAAGCGCTTCCTGTCAGACCTGGAAATGTTGTTCCGGCATCCGGAGCTGTGTGAGCGCCTGACGCTTGAACTGGTCGAGAGCCAGCTGCCGGATGACATCCAGGCCCTGGCCGTGCTGTTCCAGACCATCCGGGCTCACGGCGTGGCGTTGGCACTGGATGATTTCGGCACGGGCTACTCCTCGCTGTCGCAGCTGCAGCGACTGCCGTTCGACAAGCTCAAGATCGATCGGCAGTTCGTGACGGCGCTGGGCTCCAGCAAGGGGCAGGCCATGATCGAAGCGATGCTGGGGCTGGCGGAGGCCTTCCATCTTGCGGTGGTGGCCGAAGGCATCGAGACGCCAGAGCAGCGAGCCGAATTGCTCGCGCATGGCTGCTCGCTGCATCAGGGCTATCTCTATGCACGACCGATGCCGGTGCAGGAGCTGATCGAGCACCTGATCGCAGGGGATGGCTGGCTGCCGGAAGGACTGTAAGGGCTGTAAGGGCTGTAAGGGCTGGGAGCCCCGTCAGGCGCCTGAAATCAGCAATCCGTGACAGACAAAAGCCCCGCACCTTGGCACGTGCGGGGCTTTCCTGTGGCGGCTTTCAAGCGATCAGTCCCTCAGGGCGATCAGCCTTTCAAGCCGTACCCTTCAGCCCTTGAGCTGCTCCGGGTCGCGACGCTCGACGGCATAGGGCAGCGCGCTGCGCTCAAGCCGGGTGCCATCTTCCAATGCCAATGCGATCTCTTCATCGCGCAGGCTGATCACGGCCAGCAGCTCCAGGCGTCCCTGCCCATCATGGGCTGCCTGCAGCACTTCGCCGAGGGACTTGCCGTCGGGGCTTGTGACCTTGCTGCCCACCGCAGGCAAGTCGGCCGGCTGCGCCGTCGTCAGGCGTTGCAGGCGCTTCTTGACCTGACCGCGGAAGTGGGCGCGTGCCACGACTTCCTGACCGGTGTAGCAGCCCTTCTTGAAGCTGATCGCGGCGAGGGCTTCCAGATTGAGCATCTGCGGCAGCCAGCTGTCAGTCTGAGCGGAAGTGACCCACTGCAGCCCGGCGCGGATATCTTCCAGGCACCAGCGGGTGTCATCGCTGGCGGCCACATCACGTGCGAAAAGCGCCGTCGCGAGGTCTGCCAGGGCGGCATGCGGGCCGACCAGTATCGCGCGCGGGGTATTGCCTGACGGCTGGCGCGCCAGCGCGCAGGTCTGCGGTTCTTCGTCCTCGTTCGACTGCAGGGGCGAGGGGAGAACCGAGCGCATGGCCAGGTCATGCTCGGCCAGCGCAGGTGCCGTCAGGGTATCGGCAAGGGCTGCCAGAGTCTGCTCGCCGAGCAGGCCGAGCACGCTCAGCTCACTCGACACCTCCAGCGTCACCTTGTAGAAGGGCGCGAACTTGGCCAGATGGGCACGCAGCGGTTCGGCGGTGCCAGCCGGCATCACCAGCCACAGGCGCTCTTCGCTGACGCGCAGCAGCTGAGCCATGGCCAGAATGCGTCCCTTCGGGGTGCAGAAGGTCGTCAGCGGCGCCAGCTCGCCATCGACCAGACTCAGCTGCTGTGAGGTCTGTCCCTGCAGAAAGCGTTCGCCATCCTTGCCGCAGACCTCGAGTACCTCGAAATTGCCCAGTGGAGTCAGCACATTCTCGGCCAAGGCACGGTCGGCTACGCCAGCGTGAGGCATGTCAGCGAGTGGCATGGAGGCGTCGGCTGGCTCACTCAGCGTCAGGCGGCCGTCCTCGCCGAGCTGGTAGCCGTGGTCTTGCATCAGGGTCTTCAAGGGATTCATCTACCACCATCCTGTTGCGAAGGAGTGAACTGCCGGTGGCGCACTGGCAACCATGCGGCATGTCGGATGCCCGCATTGTCACGCGCCAGCTGGCGGCTGTCAGCCCCTTGTGCCCCAAGTGGCAGTAAAAGAACGGGCAAATCAGTGTTCCCGTCCTGCCAGGCGTTTCTCGGGCCTTGCTCGCGACGAGTCTGATGCGCGCTGACTGTCAGGCAACCGTGCTATTCTTGACGGCTGCAATGCGCCGCGGCGCCCCTTTTTTACTGCATGACAGGAATGACACGATGGCCAGCTTTTCTCTTACTCTGATCGGCGTCGAGAGCGTCAAGGACGTCAACAAGGTCACCACGGCGCTGATGATGATGGATGGCGTCAAGGAAGCCGAGGTCGGGCGTGGCTTTGCCGAAGTCGACGGTCAGGTGCGTTATGACGCGCTGGTCAAGACGGTCGAGAAGGCCGGTTACAAGGTCAAGTGACCGCAGTGCGGTGACGCTGGACAGGCGGGAAACAGGCAACGTCTCACGAGCGGGATCACGGACAGATCAGCGACAGGGAGGTGACGAATGAGCATCGAGGTAATCAGCCGTCGGTCAGGCAGCTTCGTGCAACGGGTACAGGTCGCAAGCTTTGATGAGTTGCTGGTCGATGTGCCGGCGGTGGTCGGTGGCGACGAGAGCGCCCCGGATCCGCATGACTATTTCGACCTGTCGCTGGGGGCCTGCAAGTCGATCACCGTGCAGATGTACGCTCGGCGCAAGGGCTTGCCGCTGGCGGGGATCATCACCACGGTGGACCGGGACGACAGCGACGAGCGCCGTGGCAGCAACAGCGAATATCGCCTCACGGTCAGCATGCAGTTCCTGGCCGAGGAGGGTCATGAGCTGGACGCCGAGACCCGCGCGCGCCTGATCGAGATCTCCGAGCGTTGCCCCATCCATCGCCTGATGACCAGCACCCGGGTCTCGGTGACCAGTCGAGAAGCGCCCGCGAGCGAATGATGCCGCCGGGCAATCATCTGCCTGTCGTCAGTTGAAGACCCGACTGACTGCCACCATTGAGAGCGCATGAGCAAACCATTTCGCATCGATTCCAAGTTTCAGCCGGCCGGTGACCAACCGGCCGCCATCGAGAAGCTGATCACCGGCCTGGACGCGGGCCTGGCGCATCAGACCCTTCTGGGCGTGACCGGCTCCGGCAAGACCTTCACGGTGGCCAACATCGTGGAGCGCCTGCAGCGTCCGGCCATCGTCATGGCCCCCAACAAGACATTGGCGGCGCAGCTGTACGGCGAGTTCAAGTCGTTCTTCCCCGACAACGCCGTCGAATATTTCGTCTCCTATTACGATTACTACCAGCCCGAAGCCTACGTCGCCTCCTCGGACACCTTCATCGAGAAGGATGCCTCGATCAACGACCACATCGAGCAGATGCGTCTGTCGGCGACCAAGGCGCTGCTGGAACGCCGCGATGCGATCATCGTGGTCTCCGTCTCGGCCATCTACGGCCTGGGTGACCCGGACCAATACCTGAAAATGCGCCTGCACTTCAATCGTGGCGAGCAGATCGATCAGCGCGGCTTCCTCAGGCGACTGGCGGAGCTGCAGTACACCCGCAACGACATGGATTTCCGGCGCGGTACCTATCGCGTGCGTGGCGATGTGATCGACATCTTCCCGGCCGACTCCGAAGAGCAGGCGGTGCGTGTCGAGCTGTTCGATGACGAGATCGATTCCATCCGGCTGTTCGATCCGCTGACCGGTGAAGTGGCCGAGTCGGTGCCGCGCATGACCATCTATCCCAAGAGCCACTACGTGACGCCGCGCGAGACCATCGTCGCTGCGGTCGATCACATCAAGGAAGAACTGGTCGAGCGCCTCGATTATCTGCGCAAGCACGACAAGCTGGTCGAGGCCCAGCGCCTGGAGCAGCGCACTCTCTATGACATCGAGATGATGATGGAGCTGGGCTACTGCAACGGCATCGAGAACTACTCGCGCTATCTGTCGGGGCGTGATCCCGGCAATGCGCCGCCGACCTTCTTCGACTACCTGCCCAAGGACGCGTTGGTCTTCATCGACGAGTCCCACGTCAGCGTGCCGCAGGTCGGCGGCATGTATCGCGGTGACCGCTCGCGCAAGGAAACGCTGGTGGAGTACGGCTTCCGTCTGCCGTCGGCCCTCGACAACCGCCCGATGAAATTCGAGGAGTGGGAGAGCATTCTGCCGCAGACGGTATTCGTCTCGGCGACGCCTGGCCCCTACGAGGAAGAGCATGCTGGCCAGGTGGTGGAGCAGGTGGTACGTCCCACCGGGCTGCTCGACCCGGTCATCGAGGTGCGTTCGGCCTCGACCCAGGTGGATGACGTCCTCTCGGAGATTCGCGCGCGCACCAAGGTCGGCGAGCGCGTGCTGATCACCACGCTGACCAAGCGCATGTCGGAAGACCTGACCGAGTATCTGGGCGAGCACGACGTGCGGGTGCGCTATCTGCACTCCGATATCGATACCGTCGAGCGCGTCGAGATCATTCGTGACCTGCGTCTGGGCAAGTTCGATGTGCTGGTCGGCATCAACCTGCTGCGTGAGGGTCTCGATATTCCGGAGGTCTCGCTGGTGGCGATCCTGGATGCCGACAAGGAGGGCTTCCTGCGTTCGGAACGCTCCCTGATCCAGACTATCGGTCGCGCGGCGCGTAACGCCAACGGCAAGGCCATTCTGTACGGGGACCGCATCACCGATTCCATGCAGCGGGCCATTGCCGAGACCGAACGCCGTCGCGAGAAGCAGATGGCCTTCAATGACGAGCACGGCATCACGCCGCGCACCATCACCAAGTCGGTGGCGGATATCATGGAAGGTGCCCAGGCGCCGGGCCGCAAGAGCAGCCGTCGCAAGGGCAGCGAGCGTCAGGTGGCGGAAGAGACGCCGGACTACGCCGCGCTGGCGGCCGAAGGCCCTCAGGCGCTCGAGAAGGAGATCAGCCGTCTCGAAGATGCCATGTTTGCCGCGGCCAAGAACCTTGAGTTTGAGGAAGCCGGTCGACTTCGCGACCAGATCAACGATGTCCGCAATCGCCTGATCGCGCTGGGCTGACGCTACTCTCCATTCCCCGGCATTCGCGTTGCTAAAGGCATGACCCTGCGCGCCCGACGATGTCACCCATCGTCGGGCGCGTGGCATTCAGGGCTGGCGGGTATCTGATGGGGGAGTGCCATCGGCAAGTTATCCCGTTATCTTAACTGTTGCCTTGCAGATCATCACATTGCAGCTCAGTGCATGGCTCAGGAGCAACCGGTTGCTCGGGGAGGGCGGCAGGATTGCTTCTCTTACAACCTTGGGCGTAGCCGGGCAGGGGGCTGCGGCGCGTCCTGATGGTGCAAGAGGAGAGGGAAATCCTGTTATCCGCGTGTTGGCATGTGCCAATGACTGGCTTTGATCGGGATTTCCGAGGATTGTCTGGCCATATTGGAAAGCGTGGTGCTTTTCGCTATTGGCAGGCTGCCGAGCCGCATTCATGAGCGCCCAAACGGTCACTTTACATGCGTATTCGCTGCTGCCAATAATGCTTTCAAGGCATTCCTGACGTGTCGACCCCCTGCCTGCAGGCTGGCAGCGGCGCACAAGGTCAGCGAATGACAGACACTGCCGCCAGCCTTTTTCGGTCAGCCCAGCGCTGCCACCAGGCGTCAGTCAGGTCTGCCCGGCCGTAGTACAACAATAATCGGGAACAGGAATTCTCATCATGATGCGCAGGTCTCTTCTCGCTCTCGGTATCGCCGCGGCGATGTCCACCCAGGCTCAGGCCGATATCACCATCGCCATGGCAGGCCCGGTCACGGGGCCGGTCGCCCAGTACGGTGACATGCAGTTCATCGGTGCCGAGATGGCCATCGAGCGGATCAATGCCGCCGGTGGCGTCGACGGCGAGATGCTCAAGGGCGTCAAATACGACGACGCCTGTGATCCCAAGCAGGCGGTGGCGGTGGCCAACCAGATCGTCAATGACGGTGTCCAGTACGTGATCGGCCACCTGTGCTCCAGCGCGACCCAGCCGGCTTCGGACATCTACGCCGAGGAAGGCGTGATGATGATCACGGCGGCGTCCACCAGCCCGACCATCACCGAGCAGGGCTATGAGCTGGTCTTCCGCACCATCGGTCTGGATTCCCTGCAGGGGCCGGTCGCCGGGCGCTATATCGCCGAGACGATCAAGCCCACGCACATGGCCGTGATCCACGACAAGCAGCAGTACGGGGAAGGCATCGCCACCGGCGTGCGCGACACCGTCGAGGAAGCAGGCATCGATGTGGTGTTGTTCGAGGGCATCACGGCGGGCGACAAGGATTTCTCGGCGCTGATCTCCAAGCTCAAGAAGGAGAACGTCGACTTCGTCTACTACGGCGGCTATCACCCGGAGCTGGGCCTCTTGCTGCGTCAGTCGCGTGAGCTGGGCTTCGATGCCCCCTTCATGGGCCCGGAAGGGGTCGGCAACCCGGACATTTCCAAGATCGCCGGTCAGGCCTCCGAAGGGCTTTACGTGACGCTGCCGCCGGCCTTCGAGACCGACCCGAAGAACGCCGATCTGGTCGCGGCCTTCAAGGACAAGGATCAGGACCCCTCCGGCCCGTTCGTCATGCCGGCCTACACCGCGGTGGAGCTGATCGCCGATGGCATCAAGGGCGCCAACTCCACCGACCCGTATGACGTTGCCGAATATCTGCGCGCCAACAGCTTCGACACGCCCATCGGCAAGGTCGAATACGACGAGAAGGGCGATCTGAAGGACTTCAACTTCGTCGTCTACAACTGGCACGCCGACGGAACCAAGAGCGAAGCGGCACATTGATCATCGGCTGGCCTCTGCTCGTCTGAGCCCAGCCTTCGCCACGGCCATGTGACATCTCATTCGGTACCTCATTTGAGCGATCATTTGAGACCTTGTTCGAGACCTCATGTGGCCGTGGTGGATCAACCCCGAGACGCTTCCCGTCATGCCACCTGGCATGGCGGGCTTCTCCGTTCGGTCGAGTCCACGGTGATGCAATATCGCCGTGCCTTCCCGTTGTCGCCGCGCATGCGGCATTTCCCTGACGGTCACCGGCCACAAGCCGAAGACAGTCGCGGCCAAGGGTCGTTTCAATGGAAGACATCCTCTACTTCCTGCAACAGGTCATCAATGGCCTGACCATCGGCAGTACCTATGCCTTGATCGCCATCGGCTACACGATGGTCTACGGCATCATCGGCATGATCAATTTCGCCCACGGCGAGATCTACATGATCGGCACCTACGTGACCTTCATCGTCATCGCGGCGCTGGGCATGCTGGGCATCGCCAACCCCTTCTTTCTGATGGCGGCCGCCTTGCTGGTGGCGGTACTGGTGTCCTGCGCCTACGGCTTTGCCGTGGAGCGGGTGGCCTATCGCCCGGTACGTGGCTCCAAGCGTCTGATCGCACTGATTTCGGCGATCGGCATGTCGATTTTCCTGCAGAACTACATGCGTCTGGCCCAGGGCTCGCGTGACATGGCGATCTCCAGCCTGATCCCGGGCGGTTGGGAGTTCGGGCTGGAAAGCTTCGCGGTCAATCTCTCCTACATGCAGGTGATCATCTTCAGCGTCACCCTGGTGTGCATGCTGCTGCTGTCGTCCTTCATCTCGCGCTCCCGCCTGGGACGTGCCTGTCGTGCCTGCTCACAGGATGCCGGCATGGCGCGTCTGCTGGGCATCAATACCGACATGATCATCTCGATGACCTTCGTGATCGGGGCGGCGCTTGCCGCCGTGGCGGGCCTGCTGCTCGGCATGTATTACGGCGTGGTCAATCCCTACATCGGATTCCTCGCCGGCCTCAAGGCGTTCACGGCGGCGGTGCTGGGCGGTATCGGCAGCATCCCCGGCGCGATGCTGGGCGGGCTGCTGTTGGGAGTCGCGGAGGCACTGACCGGCGGTTACCTGTCCACGGAATACAAGGATGTGGTGGCCTTCGGACTGCTGATCCTGATTCTGCTGTTCCGTCCCTCCGGGATTCTCGGCAAGCCCGAAGTGGAGAAGATCTGATGCCCAAGCTTGCGAAACAGACTCTGAAGAAGGCGGGCACCTCGCCTGCCGAGACGTTGCCGCCCCAGCCTGCCTATCGGCGCCCCTGGTGGTCGGCGCTCGCGGCCGCCGTGCTGACCCTCGTGCTGGGCGGCTCGGTGCTGGGGGTACAGCTCGAATCCACCGGCATCACCACCACGGTGCGCTTGATGGGCATGGATACCTGGGGCTGGTTGCTGGCTGCGGCGCTGGCCGTCTTCCTGCATCAGCTGGTACGCCCGCAGATCGAGGAGTGGCGGGCGCGTACCCGCAAACCTTCGCATTTCAGCGTCCCTGATGTGATGAGCGGTCAGAAGCGTCAACTGTGGATCATGCTGGCCATCGGTGCACTGCTGATCTTCCCGTTTCTCTCCAACCGCTCGGCGGTGGATCTCGCCACCCTGACGCTGATCTACATCATGCTGGGCCTGGGGCTCAACGTGGTAGTGGGGCTCGCCGGACTGCTGGATCTCGGCTACGTGGGCTTCTACGCCGTCGGGGCCTATACCTATGCGCTGCTCAACAGCTATCTGGGCTTCAGCTTCTGGGAGGCATTGCCCATCGCCGGGTTGATGACGGCGCTGTTCGGCTATCTGCTCGGCTTCCCGGTACTGCGATTGCGCGGGGATTACTTGGCCATCGTGACGCTGGGCTTCGGCGAGATCATCCGCATCCTGCTCAACAATTGGACCGAGTTGACCGGCGGCCCGAATGGCATCGCGCGCATTCCCAAGCCGACCTTGTTCAACCTCGAGTTCTCGCGGCGGGCCGACGAGGGCAATATCGCCTTCCATGAGTACTTCGGCATCGACTACGACCCGGCCCTCAAGGTGATCTACCTGTATCTGCTGGCCTTGATCCTGGTGCTGATCACGCTGTTCGTGATCTACCGCTTGCTGCGCATGCCCATCGGGCGCGCGTGGGAGGCACTGCGCGAGGATGATATCGCCTGTCGCTCGCTGGGCATGAACCCCACCGGCATCAAGCTCTCGGCCTTCACGATCGGTGCGAGCTTCGCGGGCTTCGCCGGCGCCTTCTTCGCCGCGCGTCAGGGCTTCATCAGCCCCGAGTCCTTCACCTTCATCGAGTCGGCGATCATTCTGGCCATCGTGGTGCTGGGCGGAATGGGCTCGCAGCTGGGCGTGATTCTGGCGGCGATCGCCATGACGCTGTTGCCGGAGCTGGCACGCGAATTCAATGAATATCGCATGCTGCTGTTCGGGCTGATGATGGTGTTGATGATGGTCTGGCGTCCTCAGGGACTGGTGCCGCTCAAACGACCGCAGATGGAGCTCGACCGTGGCTGACACACATTACAAACAGGTCCATGACAAGCAGGCCCGCGACAGGCAAGACCTCGACAATCCGACACCGGTCGCCTCCTCGCGTCGTCAGGCGCGCGCCGAGGGCGGAGCGCCATTGCTGGATGTGCGCGATCTCACCATGCAGTTCGGTGGCCTCAAGGCCGTGGACGGCGTGACGTTGCAGGTGCATCCGGGCGAGGTGGTGTCGGTCATCGGGCCGAACGGTGCGGGCAAGACCACCGTCTTCAACTGCATCTCCGGCTTCTATCAGCCCACCGGTGGCGAGGTGTATTTCCAGAACCGCGCCATGCATCGTCTGCCGGGCTATCGCATCGCCCAGGCCGGCATGGTGCGCACCTTCCAGAACGTGCGGCTGTTCAAGGAGATGACCGTCATCGAGAATCTGCTGGTGGCGCAGCACATGCACGCCGAACGCAATCTTCTCAAGGGACTGTTCAAGACGCCGGGCTATCGACGCAGTGAAAAGGCGCTGATGCAGCATGCTGGCGACTGGCTGGAGCGAGTCGGTCTGCTCGAATTCGCCAACCGCGAGGCCGGCAATCTGGCCTATGGCCAGCAGCGCCGACTCGAGATCGCGCGCTGCATGGTCGCCAGGCCGCGGCTGCTGATGCTGGATGAGCCGGCGGCGGGCCTCAATCCCAACGAGACACGTGATCTGGATGATCTGATCGTCAGCCTGACCCGCGATGAGGGCATCTCGGTGCTGTTGATCGAGCATGACATGAGTCTGGTGATGGGCATCTCGGACCACATCTACGTGGTCAATCAGGGCCAGCCGCTGGCGGATGGCAGTCCGGAGGACATACGGCGCAACGATGCCGTGATCAAGGCCTATCTGGGGGAAGAGTGATCATGAGTGAGCATGTCGAAGACGTGACACCCGAGGCCACGCTTGCCGGTGAGGAACTCGCGCCCCGGGAGGCCATGCTGGCCCTCGAGCATCTGACCACCCACTACGGGCCGGTGCAGGCGCTCAATGATGTCTCGCTGGCCGTCGGCCAGGGCGAGATCGTGACGCTGATAGGTGCCAACGGCGCCGGCAAGACGACGCTTCTGATGTCGATCTGTGGCGATCCGCGTCCGACCAGCGGGCGGGTGTGGTTCGAGGGCGAGGAGATCACCGGCACGCCCACGGCGCGCGTGATGCGTGGCGGGCTGTCGGTGGTGCCGGAAGGTCGCCGCATCTTCACCGGCATGACGGTGGAGGAAAACCTGGCCATGGGCGGCTATTACCAGAGCAAGGAGGAGAACGAGCGCAGCATCGAGCACGTGCTGGGGCTTTTCCCGCGTCTCAAGGAGCGCTTCCAGCAGCGCGGCGGCACCATGTCCGGTGGGGAGCAGCAGATGCTGGCCATTGGGCGCGCCCTGATGAGTCGGCCGCGGCTGTTGTTGCTCGATGAGCCATCGCTGGGGCTGGCGCCCATCGTGATCGGGCAGATCTTCGAGATCGTCGAGCAGCTGCGCGAGCAGGGCACCACCATCTTCCTGGTGGAGCAGAACGCCCATCGTGCCTTGTCGATCGCCGATCGCGGTTATGTACTGGAGCATGGTCGAGTGGTATTGGCGGATAGCGGCAAGGCGCTGCTGGCCAACGACGACGTGCGCCGCGCCTATCTCGGAGGCTGATCGCTGGCAGTGATCGGATTCACCAAGGCAGGACGCCGCCCCCGGCACTGAATCGTCAGTGTCGGGGGCGGCGTCTTGTTTCGCTCTCGAGATGGGGATGAGGTGGAAGTGTGGGAAGGAGGGAAAGGAGAGGGTAAAGGCTGGCTCGGTCAGAGGTGTGCTGCTTGTGCCAGCCCCTGTATCAAATCCTGTCTCATTGAACTGCGTGAACAGAGGTCAGGCAGAGAGCGATTCGGGAAACTCTTCGGGCATGTAGGCGACGCCGTCATGAATGCGGTAATGATCGGTGGGGCCCGAGGCCTGGCAGCTGTTGACGCATGCCTGGCTGGCGGGAAGCTGGCGCAGGGGGTAGCGCACGCCGGCCCGGCACAGTTCCAGCATCTTCTTGAGCGCGCTGCGCTCACAGTAACCACACAGGCACTCGAGGGCGTTATCGAGGCAGTCTTCTTCGCTCATGCCAGCGCCGTAGATGCGATTGTCATCACAGACGACGAATCCGAGAGCGCCGGGGGATGTGGCGGGTGTTGTCATGTCTGCTGCCGTGTCAGGTACTGCACTGAGAATGTTGTCAGCCATGATGAACCTCATTGTGATGGGGTATTCCGGCTTCTCCGAGCCAGTCGCTAGTTTGTCTGTCCATGACCCTCTCTGGTCATGCCTCATCCCAGAGTAGACGGCGGTCGTCAAACTGCCATGCAAATCTGTTTGGCGCGTCAAGGACGAACCGATGCTGCGTCAGGAATGTGACAGAGAAATGACATTCAGATGACTGCCCGGGTCCCACACCTGGCGGTTTCAGGACGGCTGGCAGCCCGGCGACTGGCGGTAACGTGTGTTGAGCGCCAGCAATATCGCGACACTTTCGGCATCGAAGGCCCCGCTGATCGCTCCGGGACGAAAATGTGCCTGGAACGCGGCAATCGCCAATTCGGGACGTGCGGCGTCCACCGGATAGCCGTAATGCGTGAGCGCCGTGAGCAGAACCTCCTCTGTTGGCAGCCCCTCGCTTGCCAGCTGACGCTGGAAGCACAGCACGTCAGAGGTGCGTGGCCAGGCGCCGATACCGGCGTCATGCAGGCGTTGCCAGGGGAAGCGCGGGCCGGGGTCGGTCTTGCGCTCAGGGGCGATGTCCGAATGCCCGACGACATCCACCGCCTTGATGCCATGGCGCGCGATGATGGGCTTGAGCAGCGTGATCAGTGCGCTGATCTGCGCTTCGCTCCACGGCGCGAAGTCACGCGAGGGGGACCAGCGTCTGGCGACCGCCGCCCTGGCATCTTCCTGCTCGCCAGTCTGCAGTGGCACCAGTGCTAGCGGCCCGGCATTGACGATCTCGATGCCGATGGAAGTGTCATTGAGGTTGCTGCGTTCACCCCACTGACTGACGCCGGCATGCCAGGCACGGCGCGCTTCCGGCACCAGCGGATAGACGCGCGGCAGGCCGGTCGCGGGCATCGGCGCCGACAGCAGATAATGCGCGCTGACCTGAGAGCCGGTCAGGCTGATCAGGGAGCCGCGGAGATCATCATCGGTGTAGTGCAGTACCAGATGGCGAACCCGCGAATTGCTCTTGCCCTGGGGAGAAGATGTTACCCAGTCGAAGTTATCGCTCCCGTCACCTGCGCCAGAACCCGGCTGGGTGCCACAGCCTGCCAGCAACACAGTGAGCGCGGCAGCGGCCAGTGACAGCAGACGTCGCGACAAGAAGCGTGACGAGAAGGAGGGTGGCGAACAGGGGCGTGGTGAACAGGAGGGTGGCGTCATTGAGCGGTCATCGTGGCTGAAGAAGGAGAAGCTGCATGACAAGACGGTACCGCAACGGGACGGCGTTAGTCGCCTCGCGATGCACGCGACTGCCGGCAGCGAAGCAGACGGCTCCGGGCGGGAGAGCCTCACGCAGACTGGGCCATAACCTGCTGAATTCTCATGACTTGCGGGTTGCAGGATTCGCTCTGCCGCCTCGTGCTCGCATGAGGTATAATCCTGCGCACCTGACCTGACGCTCGCCCCGTGGCGGCGCGATTGCCGTGCCTGACAACAGTAATCGCCCCTGTGCCCTGCGCGCCAGTGTGTCTGTCTTTCCCATCGCTTGCCCTTGAGGAGCCGATCCTGATGACCGTGATCCGCCAGGATGACCTGATCCAGAGCGTCGCCGACGCGCTGCAGTACATCTCCTACTACCATCCGAAGGATTTCATCGACGCCATGAACGCGGCGTACGAGCGTGAAGAGAATCCTGCCGCCAAGGATGCCATCGCGCAGATCCTGATCAATTCCCGGATGTGTGCTCTGGGTCATCGTCCCATCTGTCAGGACACCGGTATCGTCACCGTCTTCGTTCACGTCGGCATGAACGTGCGCTTCGAGGCCGACATGAGCCTGGATGACATGGTCAACGAAGGCGTGCGTCGCGCCTATCTGCTGCCGGACAACGTGCTGCGCGCCTCCGTGCTGGCAGACCCGGACGGCAAGCGTGCCAACACCAAGGACAACACGCCGGCCATCATCCACCACAAGCTGGTGCCGGGTGACAGCGTCGAGATCCACGTCGCGGCCAAGGGCGGCGGCAGCGAAGCCAAGTCCAAGTTCGCGATGCTCAACCCGTCCGACTCCGTAGTCGACTGGGTGCTGGAGCAGATTCCGAAGATGGGTGCTGGCTGGTGTCCGCCCGGCATGCTGGGTATCGGCATCGGCGGTACCGCCGAGAAGGCGATGCAGCTGGCCAAGGAGTCCCTGCTCGAGCCGATCGATATCCAGGAGCTGCAGGCGCGTGGTGCCTCCAACCGCGCCGAAGAGATCCGTCTCGAGCTGTTCGAGAAGGTCAACGCCACTGGCGTCGGTGCCCAGGGCCTCGGCGGCCTGACCACCGTGCTCGACATCAAGGTCATGGATTACCCGACCCACGCGGCCAACAAGCCGGTGGCGATCATCCCGAACTGCGCGGCGACCCGTCACGTGCACTTCACCCTGGATGGCAGCGGTGTGGCAGAACTGCCGGCACCCAAGCTCGAGGACTGGCCGGAAATCACCCGTGAAGCAGGCGATAGCGTCAAGCGTGTCAACCTCGACACCGTGACGCCCGAGGAAGTGCAGAGCTGGCAGCCGGGCGACACCCTGCTGCTCAATGGCAAGCTGCTGACCGGCCGTGATGCCGCTCACAAGCGCATGACCGAGATGCTGGCACGCGGCGAGCAGCTGCCGGTCGACCTCAAGGGTCGCTTCATCTACTACGTCGGCCCGGTCGACCCGATCCGTGACGAAGTCGTCGGTCCGGCTGGCCCGACCACCGCGACCCGCATGGACAAGTTCACGCGCACGCTGCTGGAAGAGACCGGCCTGCTGGGCATGGTCGGCAAGGCAGAGCGTGGCCCGACCGCGATCGACGCCATCCGCGACAACAAGTCCAGCTACCTGATGGCCGTTGGCGGCGCTGCCTACCTGGTCGCCCAGGCGATCAAGAAGTCACGTGTGCTGGCGTTTGAAGACCTGGGCATGGAAGCGATCTACGAATTCGAGGTCGAAGACATGCCGGTGACCGTGGCCGTCGACAGCGCGGGCGTCTCCGTGCACCAGACGGGCCCGGCCAAGTGGAAGGAAATCATCGCCAGCCGCGCCTGATGACGGCCGAGTGATGAATCGTCACGTCCTGTGGTATGCGTCCTTGTGACATGACCTGAAGAACCCCGCCCGTGATCACTCATCGGCGGGGTTCTTGACTTTGCGGCGCTCAGACATCTTCCTGAGCGCCAACGCAACGGCATCGTCGCGCGCTACTGTGGCATACTCTGGCAACCCTGACGCCTGCAATGGAGTTGCAATGACCGCCTGGCTACTCGGCTTTCTACTGCTGACCAGTCATATCCTCGGTGCCATGTCTGCCGTCATGGCCCTGATGTCGAGCCGCACTTCACAAGGGGCGATCGCCTGGATTCTGTGTCTGCTGACGTTCCCCTATGTGGCGCTGCCACTGTACTGGGTGTTCGGACGTCCACGCTTCTATGGTTACGTCAGCGCTCGTGAGGAGCGCGATTCGACTATGCGCCGCGTGCTGATGCGCTTTCGGCCCAAGCTTTCGCCGTGGCTGTCACGCCCACTGGGCGGCAACCCCACCCATCTGGATGCCATCGAGCGTCTGGCGATGATGCCGGTCACCACCGGCAACCGCGCCAAGTTGCTGATCAATGGCGAGCACACCTTCGATGCGCTGTTTCATGCCATCGATGCCGCCGAGGATTACATCCTGATTCAGTTCTTCATCGTGCGTAACGATGAGCTTGGGGTGCGTCTCAAGCAGAAGTTGATGCGCCGCGCCGAACGCGGCGTGCGCGTCTGTTTCCTGTATGACGAGATCGGCTCGCGCAAGCTGCCCGACGGCTATCTGAATGATCTGCTGGAGTCGGGGTGTGAGGTCAGTGCCTTCAATTCCTCGCGCGGCTGGCGCCATCGCTTCCAGATCAACTTCCGCAATCACCGCAAGATCACCGTCATCGACGGCCGCGTCGGCTTCGTTGGCGGGCTGAATGTCGGTAATGAATATCTGGGCCATTCCGAGCGCTATGGTGCCTGGCGCGATACCCACCTCAAGCTTGAGGGGCCCAGCGTGATGGGCCTGCAAGAAGCCTTCTGGGAAGACTGGCACTGGGCGACCGGTGAGGTACTGTCGCTCGAATGGCAGCCGCAGATCAGCTGTGACGAATGTCAGCATGTGGTGATCGTGCCCTCCGGCCCGGCGGACCGCCGCGAGACGGCCAGCCTGCTGGTGCAGCAGGCGATTCACTCCTCGGTCAGTCGCATCTGGATCACGAGCCCCTATTTCGTGCCGGACCAGGGCGTGCAGGATGCGCTCAAGATCGCAGCGCTGCGCGGGGTGGATGTACGGGTGATGATTCCTGAGCGTCCCGATCACCTGCTGGTGTTCCTGTCGGCGTTCTCGTTCCTGTCCGAGATGATTCGCTCCGGCGTGCGTGTCTTCCGCTATCAGCCCGGCTTTTTGCATCAGAAGGTGATGTTGATGGATAGCCATACGGCGACCATCGGCACCGTCAATCTCGATAATCGCTCCTTCCGCCTCAACTTCGAGATCACGGCGTTCGTGCCTGATCACCAGTTCGCCTCGGAAGTGGAGGAGATGCTCGAGGAAGACTTCCGCCACTGCCGTGAAATCAGCTGCGAAGAGCTGGATGCGCGGCCGATGTGGCGCAAGCTGGTCTCGCGGGCGGCCTATCTGCTGGCACCCATCCAGTAATGCAGCACCCTGCATGCAAAGACCTGCATGCGACAAGCGCCCGCCGAGCTGATCAAAACTCACTCGGCAGGTCTTGCCAATCGCCGCGCCAGCAGGCATCTTCTCGCTATAACTGATCGCCTTCTTATTTCTTCATTGAATAAGGTGAGAGCCTTGAGGTGCTTCACGTGCCATGCACGCCAAGCGCCACCGAGGCCGGCGACTTCATGATTCAGCGCTGAGACCCGCCATGACTGCTCAAGACTCCACTGCTAGCACTGCACCCTCCATCGACTATCAGTTTCGCGATGATGCGGATGTGATCGCCTTCGCGCGCCAGCACGTCGGCGCGCGCTATCCGGCCTTCGCGACCGCTGAAGAACTTCAGGTCGAAGAGATCGGCGATGGCAACATCAACTATGTCTATCGCGTCTGCACGCCGGACCGCTCCGCCTCGGTAATCGTCAAGCAGGGCCTGCCCTGGGTGCGCATCATCGGCGAAAGCTGGCCGTTGTCGCTGGTGCGTGTGCGCATCGAGGCGGAAACCCTGCAGTTCGAGGCCGACTGCGCACCGGACCTAGTACCGGCGCTTCATCATTTCGATGAAGCTCGCTCGGCGATCGTGATGGAAGATATCGGTGATCACCGCAATCTGCGCCATGCCTTCCTGGAGCGCGCGTCATTGCCACGGCTGGGCGAGCAGATGGGGCGTTTTCTGGCCACAACGCTGTATCGCAGCAGCGACCTGGCACTCGATGCCCACGACAAGAAGGCGCGCGTCGCACGCTTCATCAATCCCGATCAGTGCAAGATCACCGAAGACCTGTTCTTCATCGATCCGTTCTGTGATCACGAGCGCAACAGCATCAATCCGGCGCTGCGCGCGGATGCCGAAGCCCTGTGGCAGGACACCGCCCTGAAGGTCGAAGTGGCGGAGCTCAAGCAGCGTTTCCTGTCCGCGCCCGAGGCACTGCTGCATGGCGATCTGCATGCTGGCTCGATCTTCGTGCGGGAAGACAGCACCAAGGTCATCGATCCGGAATTCGGCTTCTTCGGTCCGGCGGGCTTCGATATCGGCAGCTGGTTGGCAGCACTGTGGCTGGCGGCCTGCGCGCATACCGAGCTTGAGGGAGAGCAGGGCGACAAGCGTGACTACGTGGCACAGCTGCGTGCCCAGGCGGTCGCCAGCTGGGAAAGCTTCGCTCGGGAGTATCGTGAGCAGGCCGCCCACACGCCGGATGCCAGCTTCGCTGCGCTGGGCGTGGCAGAGCGTCTATTGGCTCGCATGTTGCGCGATGCGCTGGGCTACGCCGGTTGTGAGCTGATCCGCCGCACCGTGGGGCTTGCGCATATTCTGGAACTCGAATCCATCAGCGATGCGACCACCCGCGCGCGTGCCGAGCGGCGGGCGCTGGCGCTCGGGCGCGAGTTGATCATGGCGCGCGAAAGCCTGGGCGATATCGATGCCATCGATGCCCTGGTGGCGCGTCACCTCGCCTGAGGGATGGCATGCCAAGCAGGAGTCGGGCGTTCAGGGCCCGGCTAGGGTAGACTCTGCGCTCCGCACCCACGCGCTTGCCCTGTCACGCGCGTGGTTCAGTCGAGGAGCATGGTGCTTTATCGGGAGAGTGACTTCCTGGCATCGCCTTTCCAAGACGTCTGCCTTTTCAAGAAGAGATTTTCATGGCCCTGTCTTCCACGCCTTACAAGGTGGATCTGTCGCTGACCGACCTGGATCGCGGCGTCTACGAGACCCTGCGCTTCACCGTGGCTCGTCATCCCTCCGAAACCGAACTGCGTCTCTGCGTGCGTCTGCTAGGCCACGCTCTGTGGTACAGCGAGAACATCGCGTTCGGTCGCGGCCTGTCCGATGTCGATGAGCCGGCGCTATGGGAAAAGAGCCTCGATGGCCGTGTCCTGCACTGGATCGAAGTCGGCCAGCCGGATGCCGAGCGCCTGACCTGGTGCTCGCGACGCACCGAGCGTACCTCGCTGCTGGCCTATGGCAGCCTGCGCGTGTGGGAAACCAAGGTCGTGCCGGCGGTGGCGGGGCTTTCCAACCTCAACATCGCGGCCGTGCCGGAAGGTTCGCTGGACGCCATCACCGAGTCGCTGCCACGCAACATCAAGTGGACCGTGATGATCTCCGAAGGCACCATCTTCATCACCGATGACAACGGCCAGCACGAAATCAATCTCGAGTGGCTGAAGGGCGAGCGCTGAGCGATAGCGTTTGCTTGATGTCATGCGGTACACGAAACGCCCCCGCAAGCCATGCTTGCGGGGGCGTTGTCGTTGGGGATGGCTCAGCCGGAGCGGCTGTCGTGATCGAGGCTGGTTCGGTCCGGCCGCGGCTCAGATGACGCTCAGGTCCTTGTCGACCATCAGGCGGCCTCGGCCATTTTCCTTGGCGTGGTAGAGAGCGTCATCGCTGCGCTTGACCCAGCTCGACAAGGTGTCGTCGGGGTGCAATTCGCTGGCGCCGGTGCTGAAGAGGATCACGCCGTGCAGCAGGGGCGAGGCTTCGCAGCGCTCCCGCAGGCATCTGTCGAACTGGCGAGCCGTCGCCAGGGTGCCGGGAATCAGGATCATGAACTCCTCGCCGCCATAGCGTCCCGCTTCCCCCGAGAATTCCTGCGTCAGCTGGCTGACATGGCGTGAGAACTCTTCCAGTACCGTGTCGCCATACGGATGCCCGTGGTTGTCATTGATCATCTTGAAGTGATCCAGATCGCAGATCAGCAGGCAGGCGCTTTGCGAACGCCTGATCCAGGCTTCGGCCTGTTCATGGATGGCGCGGTGATTGTAGAGGCCGGTCAGGCTGTCCAGCAGGCTGAGGCGCTCGAGGCGCGCCGCATAGGCATTGGCGATATCGCGCTCTTCATGGATGCGTCGGGCGTAGCCTGCGATCACCACGCTGAGCAGCCCGAAGGCCAGCGTGTAGCTGAAGCCCATATCGAGAAAACGTATGCCTTCGGAGGCATAGCGGCTGACCAGGCCCGGCCTTGCATGTTCAAAGGCCAGCAGTGCCCATGGCATGAACATCAGGCCGATGATGATGATGCCTCGGCGCTTGGGGTTGGCGGGCAGTACCGCCAGCACATACGCCGACGCCATCAGGTAGAACAGCAGGGTCGGGCCGGTCGCGCCATGATTGAACAGCCAGTTGCCCGGCAGCATCACGAAGGTGACCAGCGCACAGAACAGCCAGGCCATGCGCTGGAACTCGCCATGAAAGCGAGAGCGATACCACATCAGGGCGATGAACGCGCTGGTGATGACCAGCACGATGTTGTACGCCGGCAGGGTGAGATCCAGCAGGGAATTGAAGAGGGCCGAAATCAGCCCGATGAAGAATGCGGAAACGAGAAAGCCATGGTGGAGTATCTCACGGGCGGAGCCGGTCTTGCCGACCAGCCAACGCCAGGGGGTAACTATCAATTTCAATGGGCTGACCATGTGACCTCGGGCATCGAGATATCAGTGCCCGCCAGGCACCAACCGGGAAAGGCTGGATGATACACCACCTCATCATCAGCCACAGCTCGCCAGAGCCAACGAAAGGTTCGCAAACTCTATGCTAACGAAATGTGGGTCAAAAAAATGCCGTATCCATCACTGCGCGCAATAACGCGGATCTCTTTTGCGCGCTGTGCGCAATATATTGCCTGTTCGGTACTGGCGCGATAACTCCTGATGCCTTCCCAATGATTTGCGTCGCCGCTCCGTTACTTCCAGGGCGTGTAGCGGTAGCTGTCGGGATCGTTGGCATCCGGGCTGTCGGCTTCCTTGAGGCGCACGAGGGTGTTGCCATCGTCATCCTCTTCGACTCCCGTCACTGTCACCGGAAAGTTGGGTGACAGGGCATCGAGTGCCGGCCATTGCCCCTTGGTGATCTGGCTGCCGGCGGCAGGGGCGCTGTCGGCGCTTACCTTGATGGGGTCTCCGCTGACGCTGGTGCCGCCTTTTAGCGTGGTGGTAAGCGTAAATTGGATCATCAGTCGCGAACTCCTCTGGACGATTGTTCTTCATGGGGCGTTGCATTCGAAGGTGCGCAATGAATGCCTGCTTCATGAACATGCGTCGCACCCGGGCATTTT
Source organism: Cobetia sp. SIMBA_158 (assembly GCF_046566945.1). Lineage (NCBI taxonomy): Bacteria > Pseudomonadati > Pseudomonadota > Gammaproteobacteria > Oceanospirillales > Halomonadaceae > Cobetia > Cobetia sp. SIMBA_158. The sequence continues at coordinate 61,892 of NZ_JAWJYL010000002.1, read as the reverse complement.
GCAATGCCGACAGCGGATTCAGGTGTCACTGCGACACCAGATCACGATGCAGGTAAAGAAATGTGAGATTCCTGCTTTTCTTTTTGAGATCAATGCGGTACATTACGTCTCGTCTTGAGGGGGAAGCTCTTCCAGACACTGTCGGGACGTGGCGCAGCTTGGTAGCGCGCTGCAATGGGGTTGCAGAGGTCGCAGGTTCGAATCCTGTCGTCCCGACCAGATTCAAGTGAAAAGGCCATCCGGAAACGGATGGCCTTTTTGCGTTTTCGCACGTTCGAAAGATACCTGCCTCCTCACTATTCGCTCTCTGCTCCTCGTTCCATGCTTAATTTCCATTCTCGCGACTACCAGCCTGCCTCCCGCATCTCGCCTTCGTTGGTATGGCTCACTTTCCTGGCCCCTCAGCTCAATCAGCACTGTGCTCGCGCAAGTTCTGTCCTGAAGTTCTGTCCTCAAGTTCTGGCGCAAAGTGCTGCTCTGATTCGTTGCGACCTAGCACGTCCCTGGTGATGACTTGTCTGCGCGCAGCCATCCCCTTGAGCGTTGATCCAAGCAGGTGCCGCTGAAATATGGCCCTGACAATGCTGCCGCTTGAGTTGATCTGGATCAATTGGTTGTCGGTTCGAAGGGTAGAGCAGGCAGGATGAGTTCTCTAAGCATGTAAGTATTAGGGTTTTCGTATATACTGCGCCAGTCGATATTGGGGGTGATAATGAAAATCATAGACATTTACACGACATCTCGATTCAATCCCGAACGATCCATCCTCAGAGAAAAGCTGGGCGGAGGCTATGTGGTGCAGACCTGCGCCGTGGCCGCCGAGAACTACTGCTTCGAGGTCTCTCAGTCGCGGCATTTCATTCTAGGGTTTGAGGTCGCGGGTGCACGCAGTGCTGAATTTCTTTCGATCATCACCGAGGATTACGTCTTTCAGCATCCCGGCATTCGTCCGGAAACGCTCTCGGCCTACCTGCAGGATCGCGCCCGACATCCATTACGTCGTCGCGCCGCCTCTGCGCCTTCCGCCACTGCGTCAAGCGCCGCACGGCGCAGCGTCGCCAGGATTGCCGTTGGCTGATGATTCTTGAGGCAACGCTCTTCAGCGAATGTCGTTGCGCCTTGCTGAGGTGAAAAGCAGGCAAGAGACAGGCAAGCGCAGGGCTAGCGAGACAACTAGATAGACAGCCAGGAAGACTACAAAGACAAGAAAAACCAGCAGGGCAAGGAAGGGCAGAACGCAGCGTTGGGGATGGGGAGCCGTTCAGAGAAGACTGCGCAGATTTTTTTCACTTTTTGCGGCGCACACTTTTTCGGCACGGGCTTTTTCGACGCACACTTTTTACAACGTTCACTCCTCGCCGTGCATTTGTTCTTCACCCTGTATTTGCGCGCCCCATGTATTCGCAAGGCGCGCGCAGGGTCATGTTCTGGCCTGATAGCGCCTGAGCGCCCAGACCGTGCAGGCCAGGCACATACAGCAGAGCAGCGGCAGGGCGACATCGAGACAGGAATCCAGATTCCAGTGTTGCAGCAGGCCGTAGTCCCAGCGCTCCGCCTTGGGGCCGTCGCCCTTGTATTCGTGCTGAGCGATCTCGCGGCCCAGAAACAGGGCCACGGCGATGGCGCCTGCCGACCACACGCCAAACAGCGGCCATAGCGCCAGCTGGATCAGCACGGCGATCACGCCATGCTGAACGGCACTGCCCAGAATCTCGGCCGTCATATCTCAGCCATCATGCTTGAGAGCTCATTCTTGAAAGTCATCTCTCGTCCTTCACTTCTCGATCCTCATCTCTCGCCCTCATCCCTGGACCCTCATTTTTCTCCCCTCATTTCTCGACTTTGGTTGTTCGATTAAGCTTGCGCCTCTCACGCATAGCCCAGCGCCTTCTGCAGGCGTTCGGCGTTGTCGGCGACCCACTGGGCATTGATCGGCCCCCAGTCACGAATCACGTAGTGGCCGATGTTATTGCGCTGGCCTTCCTCGCGCTGAAATTCACAGACGATCTCGAGCTCACCCAGGGCGGTAATGGTGTCCTGAGCAGTACGCCGCGGCATGCCGGTGGCCGCGATGATGGCCGGTACGCTGGCGATGTCATGCGCGATGAGGTGGGCCACGAACAGGCGTCGATAGAAGCTCGTCTGGGTCTTGCTCAGCGGGATGTCGGACATGGGGGCTCCATACGGCGAAGAAGGGGGCTGTCGAGAGGTGATCAGTGGCTCAGGGTGTAGTCGATGGTGGTCACGACTCTGACTTTCTTGATGTCAGGGGTATAGCTGTCGAGATCCGAGATCGAGAAATAGCCCTGGCTGGCATGCTTGATGTGACCGACCGTGCTGCCGGAATCCTCTGCGAACTGCTGGGCGGCGCGCCGGGCATCCGCGGTCGCGGCCGCGATCATGTCGGGCTTGATGGCCTCAAGCCCCGTGAACAGGAACTCGGTGCGATAGGCATAGTCAGCCGACAGCAGGATACCCTCGCGCACCAGCTCACCGGTCAGTGAGGCACTCTGCTTGACGAGGTCGACCTTGGGCGAGCGCACCAGCACCGTGGCTTCGGCGCGATAGCGCTCATCCGGGCGCTGAGCGTTGTAGCTGTTGGCGTAGAGGTCAGTCACTTGGGGAGAGGTCACGCTGACCTGGTCGGCGGGGAAGCCCTGGGCGGTGAGAAAGGCGCGAATCTTGCGCTCATCATTGGCCAGCGCCTCATGAAGCCCGGTCAGCTGATTGGCATTGACGCTGAAGTGCAGCGGCCAGAGGGCCAGGTCGGCCTTGACCTCACGCTCCGCGAGCCCCTTGACGGTGACCACGCGGCTGGAAGATTCCCACACCTGCGCGGCCTGCTTGAGATAGCTGCCACTCCAGACCATTCCCACGGCCAGCAGGCCGCCCAGCACGGCCGAGCTGATGATGTTGCGCATGAATTGTCGTCCCTGACGTGAGCTGTGAGCTGTGAGCTGGCCGCCGCCTGTGGCGGGGTCAGTCCTGTACCTTGCCGCGCATGGCCTTGATCTTGCCCTTGCGCGTCTTGCTGTCGACCCGGCGACGCTTGGCGCCCTTGCTGGGCACTGTCGCACGGCGCGCCTTTTGCACCTTGACGGCCTCCAGAATCATCGCCTTGAGGCGCGCCAGCGCATCTTCCTTGTTCAGCTCGAGGGTGCGATGGCTCTGCGCCTTGATGATGATGACGCCTTCCTTGCTGATGCGCTGATCCGACAGCTGCATCAGGCGCTCCTTGTAGAAGCCGGGCAGCGTCGAGCGCTGCACATCGAAGCGCAGGTGAACGGCGGAGGCGACCTTGTTGACGTTCTGGCCGCCATTGCCCTGGGCGCGAATTTGGGTGAGGTCGATTTCCCAGTCGGCCAGCGCTACCGAATTGGAGATGGTCAGCATATTGAATCTCCTTGTTTTTTGGACTGTGTGGTTCGTCACGCAGGCACAGTCAGTGAAGCGATGGTCCATCTTAGCCTATTCGCGCACTGGCTTCAGAATGGCGCTTGTGTCTGCCCCTCCATTCGGTCAGCTCGCGACGCTGATCGTCTGCCCTCGCGTCACAGCGCAGAGAGCTGTGAGAACTGTCATGAAGAGGAGGAGAGGCGAGGAGGCGAGGCGACAATTCATTCTGATATGGCGTTGAGGGAGGGTGAGTTCAACCGCACGCTGCCCGAGACACCCGAATATCGGGTACTCTGCTGGCTGCGTCTTGCGTCAAGTCTCTCTACTTTGCTTAGCCCCTCTCCCATCCTCTGCAGAGCGCCTCATGGATATCCCGCATCAGCGTCTCGTCTATTTTCAGGTCACCGTCGAAGCCGGCTCCATCCGGCGTGCCGCCGCGCGTCTAAACATCGCCCCCTCGGCTGTCAGTCGTCAGATAGGTCTGCTGGAAGAGGCCATGGCCGCCTCGCTCATCGAGCGCACCCGTGACGGCGTGCAGCCGACGCGAGTCGGCGAGATGCTGCTGGATTACATCCTGCAGCGAGAGAAGCTCGACCAGCACCTCGGCGAACGCCTCGATGCCTATCAGCGGCTGGAAACCGGGGAAATTCGCCTGATCATCGGCGAAGGCTTCGTCGGCGACATCATCAACAGTCCGCTGCGCGCCTTTCGCAAGCAGTATCCCGGCATCACGCTCAAGGTCGATACCGGCAGCATGCAGAGCATCATCGACAGCGTGATCGAGGATGAGGCGGATATCGGCCTGATGTATCACGAGCGGGTCCATCCCCAGCTGCGCTTCTGGCATTCAAGCCCGCAGCCGCTGGTGGCCATCATGTCGCCGGAGCATCCGCTGGCGAGCGAGACCCATGCGCTGACGCTCGAGGAAGTCGCTCAGCATCCCATGGCGCTGTGGGGGCCGAGCCACGGCGTGCGTCAGCTGATGGACGATGGTTTTCGTGAGGCAGGGGTGCGCCCGCATATGGTGGTGCAGACCAATTCCATGGAGGTGCTCAAGCAGGCGGCGCGCTCCGAACTGTGCATCACGCTGTTGCCGGCCTTCGCCGCGGCGCGTGAGCTTCAGGAGGGCGTGTTGATCGCGCGGGATGTGGAGTGCGCCAGCTTCCGCCAGGCCCGCGCGCATATCATCACGCGGGTCGGGCGGCGCATGCCGCGTGCCAGCCTGCAGCTGCTGCGCCATCTCGAACGCTGGATCGCGGCGTTCAGTGGTCCGCGTCAGGAAGCGCGCTGATAGCAAGGGCTTGTGGTCTAGGGGCTCTGGTTTGGGTCAGGCGAGGCGGGTGCAGCTGGGCAGGCACCTTGCTCAGCCAGCGATCGCACAGATGATGGAGATCATCCTCGTCCGCCGGACACAGCTCCGGCGGCTGACAGCGCTCGAAGACCGCCTTCATCAAGCCTTCCGGCAGGTTGAGCGTGGTGACGAAACTGCGTGCCAGGCGCAGGTCGCGGCGCAGCTGACCGGTGGAAATCCCCGAGTCGTAGCGGCCCGGCAGCACCCAGCGCGGAAAATTCACCTCGCTCACGGCACTGCGCCCGGCGCCCAGGTTGATGGCATCGATGCACGCCTGGGGTGTCACCCCCGCTCGATAGGCCATGGCGACCGCCTCGGCGGTGGTGATCAGGTGCGCGGCATGCAGATAGTCGCTGGCCAGGGCGGCGGCATGGCCACAGCCGGCGTCCCCGACATGCAGATGCTGCGTGCTGATGATGTCGAGCAGCGCTGTCATGCGCGTCACTGTCGCCTCATCACTGCCGATCAACAGCGTCAGGCTGTCATTCGCCTCATCGGCCGGATTGCGACTGGTGGCCGCTTCCAGCCAGTGATGGCCGGCGAGGCGTGTCTGCACGGCCAGTTCGCGGCTGAGCGTGACATCACCACTGCAAAGATCGATCACGGTACTGCCGGGCGGCGCCCTGCGCAGCAGGCCTTGCTTGCCCGTCAGTACCTTCTGCACCTGTTGCGATGTGGCCAGCGCCATCAGGTAGACCTCGGCGCTGAAGGACGAATGGCTCGCGACTTGCCCTTCGGGCGCCGCCACTGCCGAGACGCGCTCGACTCCGGCGTGTGCAAGCGCCTGTGTGGCCCGAGTGCCAATGGGCGCATCGCCAATCACGCAGATCTTCATGCTTAGCACTCCTCGCCGGGCCCGTGTCGCTGGTGGTCTTGATCAGTGGTTGTCTTTATCAGTGTTGGTGGTTTCGTCAGTGCTTCACCCCGGCCATCTGCTATCCGCCAACGGCCAGCAGCTGACGTACCAGCGACGTCCAGTAGCTGACGCCGATGGGCGTGGCAGCATCATTGAAGTCGTAGTGCGGATTGTGCAGCGAGGCACTGTCTTCGCCGTTGCCCAGCCAGATATAGGCGCCCGGGCATTCCTGCAGCAGATAGGCGAAGTCTTCCGAGGCCATCGAGGGCGGCAGATCACGATGGACCTGCTGGATGTTCGGCAGCTGCTCGAGAACGCTGGCGCAGCGTTCGGCATGGCCGGGTGCATTCCGGGTCGCGGGATAGCGCGGCTGATAGTCGAAGTTGACCTTGAGACCGTGGAAGGTCGCCATGGCATCGACGGCGTCATGGAAGCGCTGCTGCAGATGCGCGCGCAGTGTCGGGTCGAAGCAGCGCAGGGTGCCGCGCAGTTCGACCTCTTCCGGCATTACGTTGAAGGCGTCGCCGGCATGGAACTGGGTGATGCTGAGAATCGCGGTCTGATGCGCCGGCGTCTCGCGGCTGATCAGCCCCTGCAGCTGGGTCACCAGCTGACAGGCCGCCAGGATGGTGTCCTTGCCCAGATGCGGCATGGCGGCGTGGCAGCCGTGACCGCTCAGGGTTAGGGTGAAGACATCGAAAGCCGCCATCACCGCCTCTTCATGCACCGCCGCCTCGCCGAGTGCCAGTCCCGGCCAGTTGTGCAGGCCATAGATGGCGTCCATCGGGAACTGCTCGAACAGGCCGTCCTCGACCATGCGACGCCCGCCACCTTCGTTCTCCTCGGCCGGCTGGAACACGAACACCACGCGGCCGGCAAAGTCCGGGTCGCGCGCCAGTTCACAGGCCGCGCCCAGCAGCATGGTGGTGTGGCCATCATGGCCGCAGGCATGCATCTTGCCCGGCGTGTGCGAGCAATGTGAGACGGCGTTGGCCTCGGTGACATCCAGCGCATCCATGTCGGCGCGCAGGCCGATGGTCTGGCCCTTGCCCAGCTTGCCGTCGAGCACCGCGATCACGCCGGTCTCGGCAAGTCCCGTGGTGACTTCCAGGCCAGCGGCACGCAGGATCTCGGCGACGCGCGCCGAGGTGCGGTGCTCCTCGAAGGCCGTCTCGGGATGCTGATGAAACTCATGACGCCAGCTGCGCAGCAGTGCCTCGTCGATCTTGTCGGGTAGTTGCATGCTGAATTCCTGTGGAAACCGGCACCCTGGAGTGCCGGCGTGAAAGTGATGAGAAGGGGGTAGCAAAGTGAGAAGCGAAAGGTAAAGCCCGAAGCCCGCGTGATCAGAGCAGTGCCTGCGCCACGACCGCCGAGCCGATATAGGTGCCAGTGAAGACCAGCAGCGAGATGATCACCAGCTTCCAGCCCGCCTGGCGGAACATGCTGAACTCGCGCTTGCTCAGCGCCAGACCCGCATAGCCGAGTACCGGCGTGACGATGGCGAGGAAGTTGACGAAGCCCAGCTGTTCGGTGATCCAGCCGCTGCCCGGGAACCACGGCAACGTCATCAGGATGCTGACCAGCGACACCCAGGCGATGGCCGGCAGGTAGAAGGGCATGACGCGGGCGACCAGCAGGCCGAGCATGGTCATCACGTACAGGATCAGCATGCCGGGGGCGGCGTCGATCAGGCTGGCACCATTGATGGTGTTGACCACCCAGCCGACCACGCAGACGGCTGCGACGACCATGGCCGTCTTGCCCAGCTGGTTCTCCGGGCGGTCTTCAACCAGTGCCTCGGAGGCGAGCTTGGCTTCCTCGTCATTCATGGCGTCATCGCTGGCGGCCCGCTTGCGGCTGAAGAAGCGGAACAGGCGCTCGGCGACCGGCAGGGCGATGAACAGCGAGACGTAGAGGCCGGTGGCATAGGTCAGCAGGTTGCTGGCGCCGGCGAAGGCCAGCAGCTCTTCGCCCATCTCCGGCAGGGCACCGGCGATGGCGCCGGAACACGCCGCCACCATGCTGCCGCTGCCGACACCGCAGGCCATGGCCAGCGCACGCGGGTCGAAGATGTCCAGTGAGGTCAGATAGCCCGCCATCAGCGCGAACCACAGGGTGCCGAACATGGTGCCCACGACATAGACGCCCATCACGCCGACGCCTTCCGGGCCCTTGAGGCCGTATTTGTCGGAGATGATCGCGATATTGGGTTCACGCGCGATGGAGTAGGTCGCACCGATCGCCTCACGGCCCATCTTGAGCACCACCACCGCGATCGGCATCGCGATCAGCATGGTGCCCAGGTTGCCCAGTTCCTGCAGGATCAGTGCCGGACCCGCCGAGATCAGCTGCTCGATGGCCGGGCCGATGGTGGAACCGAAGCGGGCGATGAACGGCATGATCGACAGCAGGATGACCGGCCCTGCCGCCGCGCTGACCACCGGCGGGATGAAGCGCCTGGTGCCACTGAACAGGTGCGGATTGCACAGTACGGCGGCAATGAAGGCATAGAACAGCGGCAACAGCAGCAAGGTGCCGGGGCCGAGCGGGAACTTGAGAATACCGATCAGTTCGGCGCCGAGAGACAGCACCACGACCAGCAGGTGCAACCGCCAGTCCAGGAGTTGAGAAAGGGGCATGTGGGACTCCGCTTGTTATTGTAGTTTCTTCAGCTGATGAAACGTCTGGAATGCAGCGCCTCGGGGCATGCCCGCGGCTGTCGGCTGCCACCCTCTGTCGGGGCGGTCAGCGCAATCCAGTATTGTCAGGAGCGGTGCTCTAAAGAAACACGGAGGGTGTTCGAAATAATAGCGCGGGTCGTCATTGCCACTGAACCAGGCGCCCACAACGCAGCGACCCGACACGCCGCGGGAGGCGGCGTGTCGGGTCGTCGGGTGTATCGAACGTGTCGGGTGTATCGAATGTGTCGGGTGTGTAGAGAGTAAGAGTGACGAGCGTGTCGCGACTGGCTGCGGGCCACCATTCACGGCCCGGCGGGCAGTCAGTCGCGGGTGATCACGCGCAACAGTTCATGGCAGGCGCCGAGACTGTGATAGTCACACTTGGCACCCGGCGAGCTCTTCAGGTCATCGAAGCGCTGGTTGTCGGCATTCAAAAGGCGATACCAGGCACCGTGCTGGTGATCGATGAAGTGCTGCCAGGCGTAGCCCCACAGGCGCTCGTACCACTCGGCGTAGTGTGAATCTCCGGTGGCCTCGTGCAGCAGCGCCGCGGCCACCAGGCTCTCGGCCTGCACCCAGAAGTACTTGTCGTCGTCGCAGATGGTGCCATCCGGCGCGAAGCCGTAGTAGATGCCGCCGCGTTCGCTGTCCCAGGCCAGATCCAGGGCGGTATCGAACAGACGCTGCGCGGTCGGCAGCAGCCAGTCGTCATCGCGATGACGCTTGAGCATCAGCAGTAGCTTGGCCCACTCCGTCAGGTGCCCCGGCTGGAAGCCCCACGGACGATAGAGGTTCTTGGGGTCGTCGCGGTTGTAGTCCCAGTCGACGTTCCAGTCGCGATCGTAATGCTCCCAGATCAGGCCATCGGCCTTGGCGGCCTGACGCTGGCAGATGTTGCTGGCCAGGGTCATGGCCCGCTCCAGATAGTGCGCCTCGTCGGTGGCCTCGAAGGCGGCCAGCATGGCTTCACAGGCATGCATGTTGGCGTTCTGGCCACGGTAGTCGGACAGCGTCTGCCAATCGGCGCTGGCCTCGTCGGCATAGAGACCTGCCTCTGGCGACCAGAACTTGTCTTCCATCAGCGCGCGGGTCTCCTCGAGCCAGCCGCGGGCCTCCTCGATACCGGCGCGCCAGGCCGTCGCATAGGCCAGCATCACGAACGCCAGGCCGTAGCACTGGTTGGTGTGGTCTGCCTCGCCTTGCTCGCTCAGCGACCACAGGTAGCCACCGGTCTGCGGATCGAGATGCACATCGCGCAGGTAGTCGATGCCGTGACGGGTCGCGGCCAGACACTGCTCATCATTGCTGCGCAGATATTCCATCGCGAAGTTGAAGACCATCCGCGTGCTGCTGACCAGATGACGCGCCGCGGGCGCATACACGGTGCCATCGTCGCGCCAGGCCTGGAAGTAGCCACCGCGCTCATGATCTATCGCCTTGGGCAGATAGAAATCCATGATCGAGCGGATATGCGTGTCCAGAAAGCCGCGGCTGGCGAACGTTGCCGGCATGGGCGGTACTGCCTGGCGTGACAGCGGTGCCTTTTGCGGTGCCTGCGCCAGTGGAGAGGCTTGTTGAGACTGTTGCCGAGAGGCGTGCTGAGTCATCAGGGAGCCTCCACGACGCCGGCTGCCGCCTTGCTGGCAGTGAAGCTCTCCAGCGGGTTGAGCCAGTAGAGGTCCATCGCGGCGGTCCAGGAGAAGTCGCGACCGCCACAGCCTTCGCCGGTCACCGAGTTGAAGTACTCGTAATAGCCGGCGGCCTCGATGCACTTCTGGCTGGCCTGCTTGATCTGGTCGGCCTCGCGGGACATGCCATATTCCTCGCAGCCGATGGCCAGCATCCAGTTGATGTGCAGCCAGCTTGGTCCGCGCCAGTAACGCTTCGGCTCGAAGCGGGTGCTTTCCGGATGGGTGGAGGCGACACCGAAGGGCGCCTGTTCCAGCCATTCCTCGATCAGGCCGCCCATGCGCTGCGCCTGGGCGCCGCTGGCGACCCCGGCGAACAGCGGCAGGATGCCGGCGGTGGTGACGTGCTCCAGCAGCACGTTGGCACGCGCATCGCGGCTCAGGAAGCAGCCCAGCTCATCGCTCCACAGCGCCTGCACGCCTTCCTCGGTGCGCGCCAGCGACTGCTTGAGGCTGAAGAGCGCCTCGCCGTGGGTGTTGACCAGACCCAGACCGGCGGCATCCTCTTCGCACAGCGCGATCAGGTCGCGCGTGCCACGGTGCAGGATGGAGATCAGGCTGATGTCCTCGACGCGGTACGGGCAGTCGCGATACAGCACCTCGGCCTCGTGCTCGTTCTGCTGGAAGAACTTCACCAGATAGATGTAGCGATCATATTCGTACTTGTGCGGGCGCTCGGACGGATCGACCAGCCCGGTATCGCGACGCACGTATTCGGCATCGACCGGCGGCACGCCAGCCAGCGGGCCATCCCACTGGGGGCTATTGTCCATGCCCGATTCCCACGGGTGATAGCTGCACACGCGGCCGGTGTGTTCCGGATCACGATCGCGGTAGAACCACAGGTGGTAGCGGATGACGCCGGGCAGGGTGGCGGCCAGCTTTTCCTCGGCAAGCCGGCGATCACGGCCTTCCTCGAACAGCAGCTTCATGACGCTGGCCAGCACCGGCGGCTGGGAGATGGCACTGGTCGACGGGCTATGCTTGACGCCCCAGACTTCCGGCCCCGGGAAGTAGGTTTCCGCGTCACCGTGGAAGACGATGTGCGGCACCATGCCGTTGTCCCACTGACCTTCCAGCAGGCGCTCGACCTCACGCCAGGCACGCGCTTCGTCACCGGCGGCCAGCCAGCCCAGCGCGGTGATGGCGGCGTCCCAGTTCCACTGGAAGGGGTAGAGGCCACGCGTGGGCACGGTGTAGCCGCCCAGGTCGTTGAGCTTGAGAACGTCGTGAGCGCTGAGCGCGTCGAGCTTGGCATTCATGTAAGTCGGCTCCGTTCGGGATGAAAGGTTTGGGCTGAAAGGTTGGGTAGAGAGGGGTCGGGGTGCCTTACGCCGACATCAGGTGGCCGCTGTGGTCGTAGAAGCGCACCTTCTCGGCCAGCGGGCGGATGTGGATGTCGCTGCCATTGCCGACATCGAGATCACTCGGCACGTTGACGCGAATCATCTCGTCACCGAAACGCGCGGTCAGCTGCTTGTGAGACCCCAACAATTCCGAGACCAGCACGCGCACCGGGGCGAAGTTCTCGGTGGGCTCGAAGCGCACCTCGAAGTCCTCGGGGCGGATACCGCACTTGTGCACCTGCTGGCTCGACTGCTCGGGGCGGGTCGGGTGATTCCAGCGTGCATCCGGCGGGATGAAGTTCATCGGCGGATTGCCGATGAAGCTGCCGACGAATTCGGTCGCCGGGTAGTGGTAGATCTCGGAGGGCGGCGCGTACTGCTCGATCTGACCACCCTTCATGACCGCGATACGGTCCGCCAGGCTCATGGCCTCGACCTGGTCGTGGGTCACGTAGATGGTGGTGGTGTCGGAGGCGGCGAGAATGGTCTTGAGCTCGGCGCGCATCTCCAGACGCAGCAGGGCATCCAGATTCGACAGCGGCTCATCCATCAGCAGCACTTCCGGCTCCATCGCCAGGGCGCGCGCGACCGCGACACGCTGACGCTGACCGCCGGAGAGCTGACCGGAGTAATGATCGAGGCGGTCCTCGATATGCATCAGTGCGGCGGTTTCCTTCACCTTGCGCTGGATATGCGCCTCGCTGTCCTTGCGCACGCGCAGGCCGAAGGCGATGTTCTCCGCCACGGTCATGTGCGGGAAGACGGCGTAGTTCTGGAACACCATCGCGATGCGGCGATCGCGCGGTGCCAGCGAGGTGATCTCCCGCTCGCCGATGCGGATCGAGCCGCTGCTCTCGTATTCCAGCCCCGCGATGATGCGCAGCAGGGTGGACTTGCCGCAGCCGGACGGGCCGAGCAGCACGGTGAATTCCTTGTCGCGGATCTCGAGATCGATGGACTTGAGGATTTCCTGCTTGCCGAACTGCTTGCGTACGGCGCTGATTTGGATGGCTGACATGGTCTGACTCCTTTGATCGAGAGCGGCGGCGAGGAAGTGAACTCGCTTGCGAGAGACGATGGAGATCGCCGCCGGTCATTGGCCTGATGAGCGGGCGTACGTTAGCGGTTGGAAATGCCCCACATGCTGAACAGGTACTTCCTGATCGCGAACAGGAACAGCAGCGCCGGGACGACCAGAATCAGACCACCGGCATACTTGATCTCGGCAGGTGACTCGGAAAGGCTCTGCACCAGGAAGGCGGTCAGGGTGCGGTTCTCGACGGTGAGAATCGCCGAGGCGAACACCTCGTTCCACGAGATCACGAAGGCGAACACGGCCGAGGCGGTGATGCCCGGCGCGGCCAGCGGCAGCACCACGCGGCGGAAGGCCTGCCAGCGGTTGCAGCCCATCAACCAGGCGGCTTCCTCGAGTTCCACCGGAATGCCCATGAACAGGCTGGAGGTGATCAGCACCGCAAACGGCAGTGCCAGGGTGGCGTGCACCATCGCCAGACCCAGGATGGAGTCATCGATGCCGACCTGGATGAAGATGACGGCCAGCGGCAGCGCCAGCAGCGGCATCGGGAAGGCCCGCGACAGGATGATGATCATGCGGTAGGCATTCATGCCCGGGAACACGAAGCGGGCCAGCGCATAGCCTGCCGGCGCGCCGAGCACGATGGCGATCACCATGGTGAAGACGGCGGCCAGCAGCGAGTTGCCCAGCGCACTGATCACGCCCTGGTAGTGCCAGAAGAAGTCGAGGGTCTCGAAGCTCAGCGCCGGGGTCAGGGTCTTGGGCCAGCCGGTGATCTGCTCCGGCGTGCTGACGCTGTTGAGCATCAGCAGGGCGATGGGCACCAGCACCCACAGCACCAGGATCGAGACGCCAGCCCGGAACAGCCATTTCCAGGCCATGTCATTGCGACGAGGCTTGTGGGCGGTCTGTGCCACCTGGCGTGAGGAGTCGGCTGAGGAGTCGCTTGCGCGTGACGAAAGCGATGACGGCATGACGGCCTCGGAAGAAGAGGATTTCATCAGCGGGCCTCCTTCGGCACATTGAGGAACTTGATGTAGAAGCCGGTGATGACCACCGAGATCAGCATGATCAACACCGCGTAGGCCGCAGCGGCACCCGTCTGCTGGTAGAGGAACTGCCAGTCGAAGGTCTCGCTCATCAGTACCGGCATGTCACTGCCGCCCAGCATCATCACCACCGCGAAGACCTCGAGTGCCAGCAGGGTGCGCAGAATCAGCGCCGACTGGATGCTGGGGCGCAGCATCGGCAGGGTGATCTTCCACAGGCGCTGCCAGTAGCTGGCGCCGAACACCTGACCGGCCTCGTCATATTCCTTGGGGATCAGTCCCATGCCCGATACCAGGATCACCAGCACGATGGCGGTACCGCGCCAGATCTCGGCGACCACCACGGCCAGGAACAGCGCGAAGGCATTCTGATAGTTGAGCCAGGACGCCGGCGCATCGATCACGCTGACCGCACTCAGGAAGCTATTGAGGAAGCCGAACTGCTCGAGGATCGCCAGCCAGATGATGCCGGCGGCCAGATCGGAGATGCCCAGCGGGATGGTCCAGATGTAGAGGATGCTGTCGCGGCCCTTGTTCATCTTGGTGACCATCAGCGCCATGCCGATGGCCAGCACCAGCTGCAGCGGCACCACGACCCCGGTCAGCAGCAGAGTGTTCTTGAGTGACGGCCAGAAGTTGAAGTCCTGATAGATGCGCGTGAAGTTGGCCAGGCCCACGTTGCCGTCACTGCTGGTGAAGGCCTCGGCGAAGATCTGGATGAACGGATAGAGAAAGAAGGCACCCATGAACAGCAGGCTGGGGGCGATCAGGTAATAAGGTAGCCAGCGATCGTGCTTCATCTTTGCTCACCTTTGGCGTTGTTGTGATGGCTTGTCGGAATGGTTTGGTGGCACCGGGTCGGCATGACAGGGGTTGGCGTACCGTCATGGCAACCCGTCGGGGGGTGCCGTTGCTGCTGCTGTGTTGCGAGTGCTGCTGTGTTGCGAGTGCTGCGTGTGTGGCGAGTGTTGCGTTCTTGAGTGCTGCGTTCTGGCGCCAGCGGCTTACTTGACCGGGCAGGGACCGTCGCTGGGCGTATCCGGGAGCCAGCAGCCTGCACCTGATGTGTTGATCAGCGTCTGCAGGCGCGGGGCGAGGATATCCAGCGTCTCCTCGATGTCGGCGTCGCGCAGTACGATCTGCACGAAGGCATCGCGGTAGATCTTGTTGAACAGGCCCGACTGCTGGCCCAGGCCGCTGGGCAGCAGCGAGAGCACGGCGTCATCGGCGGAGGATTGGGCCGCGACCGCCTTGCCGGACATGCGAATGCTGGCGGGCAGGTCATCGGGCAGTTCAGCCTCCACCACCGGGAAGAAGTTGGTGGCCCGCAGGGTGCGAATCTGGGCTTCCGGTGTCATCAGATAGCGGATCAGCTTGCGCGAGGCATCGGGATTCGTGGCATTGGCGGGTACCGCCAGGCCAGCGACCACCGGCATGTAGCCGCGTCCGCTGGGGCCAGCGGGGGCCGGGAAGGCCACGTACTGATCCGGCTGCTTGTTGAAGGCATCCTTCAAGCGCGCGGTGTGATCGAAGGCGACCCACACCTCGCCATTGAGCAGCGGTTCCTGCATAAAGCCGTAGGCGGTGGAGCGTGGATTGGTCACCGCCCAGATCTCGCGGAACTTCTGCCACATGGCCACGGCGTCATCGCTGCGGAACTCACGCACCACCGAGTGGGTGAAGGACGGGTAGAGATAGCCTTCCAGGAAGCGGTGGATCAGCCCCTTGCGACCGGCCGGGAAGCCCAGCTTGGGGCTGCCGGTGGCCTCCTGCATGTTGCGGCCCCAGGCCAGCAGCTCGTCATAGCTCAGTGCGTTCAGGTCGGCGCCTTCGGGCAGGTAGGGCAGCGCCTTGCGGTTGGCGGCCATGATGTAGGTCGCCTGCATCCACGGGATGTAGCGCTGCTGGTCGCCGCCCAGCTTGCCCAGCGTCATGTACTGCTGGCTGATGCCCGCGTCCGCAAGCGAGCCTTGCAGGTCGTCCAGCGGCGCCAGAATGCTGGGCGTCAGCGACCCCAGTTCGCCGTGCAGCCCGCCGAGCAGGTCCAGCGCGCCATCGGGGCTGGTCTTCTCCGCCTCGAGACGCGACAGGAAGGTGCCCGTCTCCTGCGGCATGTAATTGATGGCCTCGGCGTAGGGTGCCAGCGCGATCTCGCGCATCTGCTGGGCCTCTTCCAGCGGTCTGGCCTGGGTGCTGAAAAAGGTGATGTCAGCGAGGGCGGACGTACTGCTCAGCAGCGCCAGCAAAGCGAGGGCGGTTGGCATCTTGCGCATGGAGGTCTCCCCGGTCGGGTGTTGTTTTTCTGGCGTCACGCTGACCACGTTCTGACGGTGGCATTTTCAGATCAGGCGTTTTGCAGTCAGGCGTCTGGCGTCGTGAGATCAGTCGGTGGTCCAGTGTGCTCAGGCATGTGTGCTCAGGCATGTGTGCTCAGGCAGTGGTATCGCGCAGCAGCAGGTCGTAATCGAAGCAGCGATGGCGTGGCGCGCCATCCTGCGGTGCTAGCACCAGTTCGATCAGCGCCTGACTGACGGTCTCGAACGAGATGTCCAGGGTGCTGAGGCTGGGCTGGCGGTACATCTGCGGCGGCAGGTTATCGGCGCCGATGATGGCGATGTCCTTGCCGGGTGTATGGCCGCAGGCGCTGACCGCTTCCATCACGCCGTAGGCGAAGATGTCGCTGGCACACACGAAGGCGGTGGGGGCGTTGGCCCCGGACAGCGCTTCATGGGCAACCTGATAGGCGCTGGCATAGCCGTGCGGGCAATGGCGCGAGCTGGGCGCGAGGCCGGCGTCGTGCATCGCCTGCAGATAGCCGGTCTCACGTTCGACGGCGGTATAGAGGTCGCTGAAGAAGTTGAGGAACAGGATGTTGCGATGGCCCAGGCCAATCAGATGGCGGGTGGCGCGCATGAAGCCGTCGGCGGCATTGATGTCGACCCAGTCGTGTTCGCTGGCGCGGCCGGTACGACCGTGAGTGACGAAGGGGATGCCGCTGTCGAGCAGGAAGTCGACGCGCGGGTCCTGAATGCGGGTACGTGCCACCACGAAGGAATCGACCTTGCCGCCATCGATGAAGCGCTTGTAGGTGTCCAGCTCGTCGCGGTCCTCGGGCACCGTGGTGACGATGAGGTCATGTTCCGGTGCGGCGTCGTGCAGCGCCTGGCCCAATGCGACCAGCAGGCGGGTGTTGAACTGATCACGAAAGTCGCCCTGGGCGCCGTTCATGATGTAGCCCACCGAGGAGGTGCGGCCTGTCTTGAGTCGGCGTGCACTCTGATTGGGCTTGTAGCCCACTTCACTGGCGTAGGCCTGCACTCGCTCACGGGTCGTGGCGCTGACATCCTCGAATCCGCCCAATGCCCGCGAGACCGTCGTGACCGACAGGCCCAGCTGGCTGGCGAGATGCTTGAGTGTGATGTTCGGCGGCATGGCACTTTTCCTTTGCGGTAACTGTGAGCGGAAACCGTTACCCGAAACGTTTCGGAAGCGATCTTTTCACTGTTTTGATTAGCTTGGCAAGAATGACGAGACCAAAGAATATATCCGTAATAATCCCGACATATGGCGCTGAAAATCGCCGCTCTGGCTGGCGATTGAGCCGGCGACGATACCACGCTATTTGCACGTAGCGATCTGGCGCGCGTCAGCGCAGGAGTAGGGCAGCAAGCCATGTGCGTTGTGGGTAGCGGAGCCGCTCTCATGTCGTGAGGCGACGCTCGGCGGGGGCTCCTGACGGGCATGACTGCCAGAGCCATAAACGCCGACACCCCGCACAGGGCGGGGTGTCGGCGTCTGTAGAGCGTTATTCGAGTCAGACTTCAAAGCTAAGTCGTCAAGAGCCTCAGTTGCCCTGTGGCGCGAGTGCCGCGGCCTGCTCCTGCTCCTGCTCCTTGCGCGAAGGGCGGATCAGACGGCCCTGCAGGTCCTCAAGCGAGACACCCTTGGTCTCGGGCATGAAGAACAGCACGAACACCAGTTGCAGCAGCATCATGACGGCGAAGAAGGCAAACACCGGCCCGCCACTGAAGTGGCTGAGGATGGTCGGCATCAGCAGCGCGATCAGCGCCGCGAAGATCCAGTGCACGGAGCTGCCGAAGGACTGGCCCATGGCGCGTACCTTGTTGGGGAATATCTCGGAGATGAATACCCAGATCACCGTGCCCTGGCTCATGGCATGCGCCGCGATGAACACGCCCAACAGCACCGGTACGCCGTAGCCGCCCATGGCGGAGAAGTCCTCGAGATGGAAGGCCCAGGCGATCAGGCACAGCGACACCAGATAGCCGGCAGAGCCGATCTTGATCAGGGTACGGCGCCCCAGCTTGTCGATCAGCGCCATGCCCAGCAGGGTGAAGACGAGGTTGATCACCCCGATGCCCGCCGTCGAGAGCAGGGCAGCACTCGCTTCCAGCTGCGCCTCGGCCAGAATGCGCGGCGCGTAATAGATGATGAAGTTGATGCCGGACAGCTGGTTGAAAGCCGCGATCAGGAAGGCGAACAGCACCGGCAGACGATAGCGCCAGGCGAACAGACGGGTGTACTGCTTGGCACTTTCCTCGCTTTCGGTGCCGCGGATGATGGCGATTTCCTCGGCGATGTCGGCCTTGGGGTTGATCAGCGCGATGATCTCGGCGGCGGCCGTCTCATCGTTGCGCTTGAGGATCAACCAGCGTGGGCTGCGCGGCACCTTGCAGATCATCAACAGATAGAGCGCGGCCGGCACGGCTTCCACGCCCAGCATCCAGCGCCAGTTCTCACCATCGATGAAGCCGATGAAGTAGTTGGAGACGAAGGCGATCAGAATCCCGAAGACGATATTGAACTGATAGAGCCCGACCAGCGCACCACGCCGCTTGCGCGGTGCGATTTCCGAGATGTAGATAGGCGCCGCGACGGATGACGCCCCCACGCCCAGTCCGCCCAGCAGACGGAAGAACGAGAACACATAAGGGTCAGTGGCCAGCGCCGATCCCAGCGCCGAGACCAGATAGAGGATACCGATGCCGATCAGCGTGGCGCGGCGCCCGAAGCGATCGGTCGGCCAGTTGCCGAAGATGGCGCCGATCACCGTGCCCCACAGGGCCATCGACATGATGATGAGGCCGTGGTTGAGATCGCTCAGCCCCCATTGGCTCTGCAGTGAGGTATCCGCTCCCGAGATGACGGCGGTATCGAAACCGAACAGAAAACCGGCGAGGGCAACCGTGATCGACCATTGAAGTATGCGTGGCATGGCGTGTCTCATCCTTGAGGGCGGGTGTAAGAAAAGGGCGTTGGCGTGAGCGGCGAGAGACAGGTGCAGCCGAGCCATCATGTTGATGTCCTCTGCAGGCGCAGATAAGCGTCTTTAGCTGTCATTTCGTCCGGATATGCCTTGGATAGGCTTAGATGAATCGTGTCACCTGGCAATGTCAGCCTATCTGCCCTGCTGCGTGCCATCCGCTATACCTTAGGGGGAGAGTCACCCTGAGAGCCGCCATCTCTCTACCTCGACTCAGGAATTCCCTCGCTAGAACAGCAGGTTATTGAAATTGCCTTATTGTTATTCTTTATAGTTTTAACGTTATTCTTTTTTGCGTTGTTGCCGCTTCAGGCGTAGGCTTGAGACATCAATCCTTGAGCGAAGCAGGAGGTCGGAAGATGGCAACCTCAACACAGCGCCCCCAGGTCGAGAGCTTCTTCGACGAAGACAGCAACACCTTCACGCACCTGGTGCGCGACCCGCAGTCCCGCCAGTGCGCGATCATCGATCCCGTGCTCGACTTCGATTATCCCGCAGGCCACACCAGCACCCGCTCAGCGGATGCCTTGCTTGCGCATATCGAAGCCGAGTCCCTCGAGGTGGCGTGGATTCTCGAGACCCACGTGCACGCCGACCATCTGTCAGCGGCTGCCTACCTGAAAGGCAAGCTGGATTGCCAGCTGGCGATCGGGGCGCGCATACGCGAAGTGCAGGACATCTTTGCCGATATCTTCGCCGCCGAGGCGGGCTTCGCGCGTGATGGCCGCCAGTTCGATCGCTTGCTGGAAGAGGGCGACAGCCTGGCGATCGGGGGGCTTGAATGCCGCGTGCTGCATACGCCGGGCCATACGCCGGCTTGCATAAGCTACGTGATCGGTGACGCCGTCTTCGTCGGCGATACCCTGTTCATGCCCGATTACGGCACCGCGCGCTGCGATTTCCCCGGCGGCGATGCGCGTACGCTGTATCGCTCGATTCACAAGGTGCTTTCGCTTCCGGACAGCACGCGCATCTTCCTGTGCCATGATTATTCGGCTGAAGGGCGGGAAGGCTTCTGCTGCCAGACGTCGGTGGGGGAGCAGCGTGAGCACAATATCCATGTGCATGACGGCATCGATGAGCAGGCCTTCGTCGATATGCGTACCAAGCGTGATGCCGGGCTTGGCATGCCGCGTCTGATGCTGCCGGCGGTACAGGTGAACATGCGTGCCGGCCAGATGCCGCCGGCGGAAGACAACGGTCACGCCTATCTGAAGATTCCGCTCAACCTGCCGTTTGATCAGCTGTGATGGCTGCCATGTCGGCAGGGAGTATGTCCAGGCGCTTTGCCTATGTAGCTTGCTTACGTAATTTTGTGACTCAAATGGACGAATTTCCGCGATGGGAGCCTTATCGATGAGCCAGAGCACGCCACATACCCCGCCAGTTTCGGATTCTGCAACGACGCCTTGTGACAACCAGGGGGCTGATTCGGCCGCGGAAGCGACCCGCGCCGCCAATCACCGCCTGGCACCCAACGCCCACAAGGTGGTGATCATCGGTGGCGGGGCCGGCGGTATCGCGGTGGCGGCCAGTCTGCTCAAGCGCCAGCCGGGCATGGACATCGCCATCGTCGAACCCGCCGAGCAGCATAGCTATCAGCCGGGCTGGACGATGGTCGGTGGCGGCATCTTCACGCCGGAATTCACGCGCAAGCCGATGCACTCGGTGATGCCCAAGGGCGTGCACTGGTATCGCGATACGGCCACCGGCATCGATGCCGAGGCACACGAAGTCACGCTCGGCAATGGCCATCGCCTGCGCTACGAGCGCCTGGTGATCGCCATCGGGCTGGAGCTGGACTGGGGCGCCATCGACGGGCTTGAGGAGACGCTGGGAATGAATGGCGTCACCTCCAACTATCGCTATGATCTCGCGCCCTATACCTGGCAGCTGGTGCAGACCCTCAAGGGTGGCAAGGCGCTGTTCACCCAGCCGCCGATGCCCATCAAGTGCGCCGGTGCGCCGCAGAAGGCGATGTATCTGGCCTGCGATCACTGGCAGCGCGAGAACGTGCTGTCGCAGCTCGAGGTCAGCTTCCACAACGCCGGCGGCGTGATGTTCGGGGTGCCGGCCTACGTGCCGGCGCTGGAAGAGGCGGTCGCGGGCTATGGCATCGATGTCAGGTTCCATCAGCGGCTGGTCGCGGTGGATGGCGAGACGCAGACGGCACGCTTCGAGGTGCCGGCAGCCGAGGAGGGCGGCGAGCCGCAGATCGTCGAGCAGTCATTCGACATGATGCATGTGGTGCCGCCGCAGAAGGCACCGGCGTTGATCGCGCAATCCGGGCTGGCCAATGCCGCTGGCTGGCTGGATCTCGAGCCCGAGACCCTGCAGCACATGACCCATCCCGACATCTTCGGGCTGGGCGATGTCAGCGGTACCTCGAATGCCAAGACTGCCGCGGCGGTGCGCAAGCAGTCCCCCGTGGTGGTCGAGAACCTGCTGGCCACGCTGACCGGTGGCGCGCTCACCGCAGGCTATCGGGGCTATGGCTCCTGCCCGCTGACGGTGGAGAATGGCCGCATCGTGCTGGCGGAATTCGGCTACGGCGGCGAACTGCAGCCGACCTTCCCCAAGTGGGTCAATGATGGCACGCGTCCGACTCGCCTGGCCTGGCAGCTCAAGGCGCGGGGGCTACCGTTCATCTACTGGAACCTGCTGCTCAAGGGCCACGAATGGCTGGCGCGTCCGGCGTCACGCGATGTCTGAGCCGGTTCGAGAGGCAAAGGGGACGTGGCTTGCCCGCTGGCTGCCGCTGGTGGGTTGGCTTGCCCACTATGACCGCCACAGTCTCGTGCGTGATCTGCTGGCGGCGGTGATCGTCAGCGTCATGCTGGTGCCTCAGGCGCTGGCCTATGCACTGCTGGCGGGGCTGCCGGCGCAGGTCGGCCTTTACGCCAGCATGTTGCCGCTGGTGCTGTATGCCCTGTTCGGCACCAGCAGCACCCTGGCGGTGGGGCCGGTGGCGATCATCTCGCTGATGACGGCCTCGGCGATCGCGGGCATGAGCGGCGCCGATGGCGCGGCGCTCACCACGCCCGAGATGCTGGCCGCCGCGCTGCTGCTGGCCTCTCTCTCCGGTTCGATGCTGATCGCCATGGGGCTGTTGCGCCTGGGAGTGCTGGTGAATTTCATCAGCCACCCGGTGATCTCGGGCTTCATGACTGCCTCGGGCATCCTGATCATCGCCAGTCAGCTCGGGCCCATCACTGGCCTGAGCCTGAACGGCGGCAATCTGATCGCGATGGGCGAGTCGCTGTCGGCAGGCGCGCAAGGGCTGCACTGGCCGACACTCGCCATCGGGCTGGGCTGCCTGGCGTGGCTGATCCTGGCACGCCGCCATCTCAAGCACGGCCTGATGGCCTTGCGGATGAGTGAGAGCGCGGCGGGCATGCTGTGCAAGACCACGCCGATCATCGCGGTCATCGTCTCCAGCCTGCTGGCTTGGGGGCTGAGTGATCCTCTCGTTCAGGACAAGAGCGGCATGGCGCTGGTCGGTGCCGTGCCCGGTGGGCTGCCCGACCTCAGCTTGCCGAGCCTTGTCAGCCATGACTGGTCGGGTCTGCTGATCTCGGCACTGCTGATCAGCGTGGTCGGCTTCGTCGAATCGCTGGCGCTGGCCCAGACCCTCGCCGCGCGCCGCCGTCAACGCATCGACCCCGACAAGGAGCTGATCGCGCTGGGCGTCTCCAACATGGGCGCAGGCGTCAGCGGCGGCATGCCGATCTCGGGCGGGCTGTCGCGCTCGGTGGTCAACTTCGATGCCGGTGCCGCCACGCCCTTGGCGGGGGCCTTCACCGCCATCGGCATTCTGCTCGCCAGCCTGTGGCTGACCGACTGGCTGGCGTGGCTGCCGCGCGCGACGCTGGCGGCGATCATCATCGTCGCCACCACCAGCCTGATCGACATCGCGGCGATCAAGCGCACCTTCCGCTATTCGAAGGGTGACGGTGCGGCGCTGATGATCACGCTGATCATCACTCTCGCGCATGGGGTGGAGAGCGGCATCATCGTCGGCATCGCCGTGTCGCTGGGGCTCTATCTCAAGCGCACCAGCCAGCCGCACAGTGCGTTGGTTGGGCGCGTGCCGGGCAGCGAGCACTTTCGCAATGTTGAGCGTCATGAGGTGGAGACCGACCCCGAACTGGCGATTCTGCGCATCGACGAGAGCCTGTATTTCGCCAATGCGCGCTATCTGGAAGACACGGTGCTGGCGCTGATGGCCGAACGCCCCTCGCTCAAGCATCTGGTGCTGGCCTGTCAGGCGGTCAATTTGATCGATGCCTCGGCACTGGAAAGCCTGGAAGTCATCAATGAGCGCCTGAGCGCCGCTGGCGTGAAACTGCATCTGAGCGAAGTGAAGGGCCCGGTGATGGACCGCCTAAAGTGTTCGGAGCTGCCGGCCAATCTCGGCGGCGACATCTACCTCAGTACCTTCGATGCCTGGCAGGCGCTGAGCATTCACGGCAGCCACTGCGGCCAGTCCTGCGCCCGGGACGGTATCAGCCAGACGGCTGCAGTCGGCTGATGGGATCAAGGGCTGGTTGCAAGGAAGAGCCGTGAAGGGAAAGCCGTAAAGGAAAAGCGGTGAAGTAAAAAGATGAACGAAAACGCCCCGCCTCGGTGCTTGCCGAGGCGGGGCGTTTTCTTATCTGGTCACACAAGCTGCTCAGTCAATACGTTCAGTCAAGTACTGGGCCGATGATGTGCTTGACCTCCAGATAGCCCGCCAGGCCCCACGGCCCCAGCTCACGGCCGATGCCGCTGCGCTTGAAGCCGCCCCAGCTGGCCTGCACCAGCGGCAGCTGCTCGCTGTTGTACCACACCACCCCAGCGCGCAGGCGACGGCCGAGCTGCTGGGCGCGCCTGGCATCGCCGCTGACCACCGTGGCCACCAGCCCGAAATCACAGTCATTGGCGAGGCGGATCGCCTCGGCCTCATCGGCGACGCGGCGCGAGCACAGCACCGGCCCGAAGATTTCCTCACGCCACAGACGGCTTGCTACCGGCACATCGGTGTAAAGCGTCGGCGCCACGAAGTAGCCCTTGCTCGGCAGGCTGCGATGGGTGCCATCGCGCAGCGCCGTCAGGCCTTCCTCGCGCGCCACGTTCAGATAGCTCAGCACGGTGTCGCGCTGGCGGGCGCTGGTCATCGGACCCATCTGGGTCGCGGCGTCCAGCGGGTCACCCAGCACCAGCGCATCGATGCGGCTGGCCAGTGCGGCGTGCAGCTCATCGGCGATGGCCTCGTGCACCAGCAGGCGCGAGGTGGCAGAGCAGATCTGACCGGCATTGAAGTAGATGCCCGCCATCACCCAGTCGGCGGCTTCCTCGACGTCGGCATCGTCGAGCACGATGATCGGCGACTTGCCGCCAAGCTCAAGGGAGACACCGCGCGTGCCGCAGGCTGCGGCCTGCATGACCTTCTCGCCGACCACATTGCTGCCGGTGAAGGAGATCTTGTCGATGCGCGGATGACGAGTCAGCGGCGCGCCGATGCCCTCGCCATCGCCGTGCAGCAGGTTGAATACGCCCGCCGGCAGACCGGCTTCCAGCGCGATCTCGGCCATCACCTGCTCCGGCAGCGGCGTCACTTCAGACGGCTTGATCACCAGGGTGCAGCCCGCGGCGAGCGCCGGCGCTACCTTCCAGGCGCTGGTGACCAGCGGGAAGTTCCACGGCGTGATCAGTCCCACCACACCAGCCGGCTCGTGATAGGTGTGCGCGGCATAGCCCTCGACATCATGCGCGACCTCCGCGCCCTGACGCGCATCCAGCGCGCGTGCCTGGGCGGCGTAAAAGCGGTAGCAACCGATGGCGTCATCGAGATCGATCTCGGCCTCGGCGCGAATCTTGCCGTTGTTGCGACACGACATCTCCACCAGCGCTTCCCGGCGTGAGGTCAGCCCCTCGGCGAAGGCCTCCAGATAGACCGCACGCTCGGCGCCACTCAGTGCCTGCCAACCCTCGAAGGCCTCGGCGGCGGCCGCGACGGCGGCCTGTACATCACGCGCATCACCTGCCATCACCTCGGCGATGACGGTCTCCTCGAAGGGGTTGGTGACCGCCAGACGACGCTCGCCGTGGGACTTGACCCACGCATTGTTGATGAACTGATGATCGAGCCTGTGCATGGACGTTCCTGACATGTGAGTTCCTTGCCTGAGGGTTTCTGGCATGAGTAATGTGAGATTTCGTGAAGCTAGGTCGGCTTAGCGCTGATGGACCCGAAGCCATTGATCAATGAGTGCGCGCAGGTGTTTTCCCGAGAAACTCGGGAAGTGGCCGCCATGCACAGTTCTTATTGGTAACTCGCGCAAGCGTCTGAGACTGGATGTGTAATCATCCAGATCGCTGTGATAGGCATCCTCGATAAGCTCACCGTCATAGATGACGTCGCCCGATATCAGGGTGCCGGTGCGTGATTCCCAGAGTGACAATCCACCCGGTGAATGCCCTGGAGTATGCAATACCGTGAAAGAGCGATTTCCCAGATCAATTACGTCACCATCTTCCACTTCGGCAATCTTGGCGGGGGATGTGATGCGATATCCGGTGTGCGTGTAGGGGGCAGGTGGCAGCACATCGAACATCTCATCGTTCAGGAACAGGTTCGCCAAGGTGCGCTGGTTATCAGGCGCGGCCAAAATACTGGCTTCCGCAGAGTGCACATGGCAACACTCGAACTCATGGGCAGCACCGATGTGGTCGAAATGACAGTGGCTGGCGATTGCCGTGATCTCTCGCTCTGCCAGCAAGGCGACCTGCCGCCTCAATGGCACTGCCCCCAGCCCGAAATCCACGACAAGATCGCGTTCTCGGCCGCGGACGTGCCAGATGTTGCAGCGATAGAAAGGTTTGATGCCCGGTTCATCGATCAGCGTGATGTCATCACTCAGACGGCGTGTTCGATACCATTGCCCGTCAGTACCTCGGGGGAGGGAGAAATGTGTCATGGGACTAATCTCACTGGCGGTCGCAAATCCTTGAGATAGTTCTGATGTCGCTGGCTTTCGGGAATCCGCTCCAGATCGATATCGATCACCAGTGAACCGGCCTGAGAACCTAACTGACCGATGATCTCACCATCAGGACCTGCCACCAGGCTGTGTCCGCAATAGTGGAGGGTGTCCTCGCTGCCTGAGCGATTGATACAAGCGACGAAGCATTGGTTATCCATTGCGCGGGCACGTATCTGCAGTATCTGGCGCTCGGCATTCGGCAGCATGTTGGCCGTCGGTGAAAGGATGACCTCGGCTCCCGACTGTGCCAGTGCTCGTGCCATCTCCGGGAATTCATTGTCGTAGCAGATCATCAGTCCCAGCCGGCCCAGACGTGTCTCCACGACGCACAATGCCTCTCCCGGTGTGAAGTGGCGTGTCTCTTCATCCCACAGGTGGCGCTTGTGATAGCTGGCCAGTGTCTTGCCATCTTCCCCGATCAGCACCGCTGAATTTCTCAAGCAGCCGTCAGCCTGCCGCTGCGCTACGCCAAACAGGATAAATAGGCCGTGGCTGCGTGCCAGTGCGGCTACCTGGTGCTGCAGAGGCCCGTCGTCAGCCAGCGCTTCGAGCTGCCCGAAGATGTTGTAGCCCGTCAATGCGAGTTCGGGAAGTGCCACGATATCCACCCCGGCAAGTACCGCCTGCTCGCACAGGCGGTCTAGGGTATCCAGATTGTGTTTGATATCGCCGCGTATCGGATTTGTCTGTGCGATCAATAGTCTCATGCGGCGCGGTCCGTATTTATACTGGAGGGCTTGGAATCCATGCTGGCGGTCGCATCCCTGTCTTGCGCCAGTACCATTGTGCCCAGCCAGTAGAGCCCCCCCGTGATCAGGAAGACTGGCAAGGAAGCACCGAAGGCTAACGGGGAGAACAATGTCCAATAAGCGGCAAGTGCAGCCCCCATCAGATAGGCCCCGATCGCGACTCCTGCTGTCTTGCGCCCCACTTGCTCGGTCGCTTCCAGAAGCGATTCGTCATAGCCCTGAGTTCCCACCAGGTAGTAGTCCACGATCATGACCGCAAACGCTGGAATGAACAGTGCGCCGATGATGAGCAGGAAGTTCTGGAATTGATCTAGAATGCCCGGAATCAATGCGCCGAATACGGTTACGACACCTATGATCAGTGCTGGCTTCCAGAAGCTCATCTTGGGAGCGACATTCATGCAGGACAGAGTCGCGCTGTACACCGCCATCACGTTGGTTGTCATGACAGAGAAGAAGATGACCAGTGCTGCCGGTAACCCGAATCCGAAACCGGAGAGGAGGCGAGTCGGGTCATAGGTCTGTTCCATACCGTTGAGAACGGAGAGCCCAGAAACAGCCGCTCCCAGGCCCATTGCAATCAATGCTGCCAGCACGTAACCGGCATAGGTGCCCCATACCGCGATCGCACCACTCTTGCAGTTACGGTTGTAGTCAGCGGAAGTGGAGATCCAGGAGAAGGCCGTGGCAATCACGATATCGAAGGCAATCCCCAGGGTGACTCCATTGCGTGCTTCCTGCGGAATGTCGATCAGCGTGGTCAGATCGTAGTGGCTGTTCAGTTGGTAGATGACCAAGGCGGCCAGGCCACCCATTGCCAATGCGGCCCAGCGCTCTACTCGCTCGATACCAAGATGACCGCGCAAGACAATCACCACGACTACGACCTCGCACAGAATGGTCATCAGTGGCAGGTTGGAATATCCCGTCACCTCACTGATGGCATAGTCCAGGCTCATGCCGGCCAGCAACGCCTGAATCCAGCTCCAGGCGATCAGCACCCCCATATTGATAATCGAGATGAGCTTGCTTCCGAGGGGGCCGTAGGCTCGCCTCGTCAACACCATGCTCGGCAGGCCGGTGCGTTGGCCCATCAGCCCGACCAGCAACAGGGGTATAGCACCTATCAAGGAGCCCACCACGATGCTTCCGATAGCCGTCGAGAAGGCCAGATCAGGTACCAGTAGCATCCCTGTCAGGATGGTAGTCACGACTACATTGGCCCCTAGCCACAATGCCAGGGTACCGACGGCGCCCATGCTTTTATGTTGTTGATGGTTGAGTGTGTCCTTGCCAATGAATCCTTCAAGTATCGACATACCAGAGCCCTCTTGTTTGTTCTTGTTGATCTCGCTGGTGAGTGACTATCTGTCGTTCAGGCTCGCATGAGCGTAAGCGCTCTCTAATGGAGGCTTTTGTTGAGGCTGATCTCTTGAAATGTGTCCCAGGCCAGCCTCAGGCGTTATCAGTGAGAGACTTTGGCATTCCATCCCGCCGCGTCGATTTCCACCAGCAGCGGGGCGCTTGCGTCGCGCTCGCTGATCGCTGTCGCCAGCTCACTGGGGGAGTCGATCGCCACGGCGGCGCAGCCGAAGCCCTGGGCGAGCAGCTGGAAGTCGGGGGCCTTGATGTCGACGCCCAGCCGCGTGACGCCGGCGTTGTCCATGAAGCGGCGAATCTCTTCATAGCCCTGGTTGTGCCACAGCACGATCACCACCGGCAGCTGTTCTTCCACCGCGCAGGCGAGTTCGGACAGCGTGAACATGATGCCGCCATCGCCGACCAGCGCGATCACCGGCAGGTCCGGGCGGCCCAGAGTCGCGCCCATCGCGGCGGGTAGGCCGTAGCCGAGCGTGCCGTAGCCGGTGGAGGCATTGAAGTAGCGGCGCGGCGCCGGCTGGCTGAGCAGATGATTGGCGGCGTAGACGGTCGCGCAGGAATCGCCGACCCAGATCGCCTCCGGCAGTGCTTGCTGGAGGGTATCGAACAGCGGCACGTAGGGCGCGAAGGCCGGGTCAGTCGGCAGCGCGAGGGCCTCAAGCGCCGCAGCGGTGATCTGCGCGCCGCGTGTCTTGCCTGCCTTTGCGTCAGCTGTTTCAGCCGGCTTGTCATAGGTTTCCCCCAGGCCGCCGACGACTCGCGCGGCGAGAGTCTCCAGCGCCAGGCCGGCGTCGGCGACGATGGCGAGTGTCGCCTGCTGGTTGCGCGCCAGCTGTTCGGGGTCGATATCGATGCGGATCAGCTGACCGCCGATCACGAAGCCATCATCGAACACCACGTCGTAGTCGGTCTCGCCAAGTTCGGTGCCGATCGCCAGTACCACATCGGCGTCGCGCGCCAGTTCACGTACCGCAGGCAGCGCGGCGTTGGCACCGAGATCCAGCGGGTGGGCGCTGCCCAGCAGGCCCTTGGCATTGATGGTGGTGACGGTGGGGGCATCGAGTGCCTCCACCAGCTGGCGGGCCGCCTCGGGCGCAGCGACACAGCCACCGCCCAGCAGCACCAGCGGCCGCTCGGCGCCTTGCAGCAGGCTCACGGCGTCAGCGAGCAGGGCCGGGTCCGGCGCGAGGCGGCCGATGCGCGGACGGGTGAAGTCATGCGTGGTGCGACCGGCGGGTGGTGGGATCTCGGCATCGAACAGGTCGATGGGAATCTCGATATGCACGGGGCCGGGGCGGGCGCCCTCGAACAGCGCGAAGGCGCGGGCCAGCACTTCCGGCAGCGCGGCCGGGTCGAGCAGGGTGTGGCTGAAGCGCGCCACGCCCGATACCAGCTGCTGCTGGCTGGGCAGCTCGTGCAGACGTCCCTGGCCACGGCCGAGGGTGTCGGTGCGATTGACGCTGGAGATCACCAGCATCGGGATGGAGTCGGCCAGCGCCTGTCCCATCGCGGTGGTGATGTTGGTCATCCCCGGGCCGGTGATGATGAAGCACGCCCCGGGCTTGCCGGTGCTGCGGGCATAGCCATCGGCCATGAAGCCGGCGCCTTGTTCGTGGCGCGGGGTGACGTGGCGAATGCTGCGCGCGGCGGGATCGGCATCCGGCTCCAGGCCACGGTAGAGCTCGACGGTATGCACGCCGGGAATACCGAAGACGGTGTCGACGCCGTAGGTGTCACGCAGCAGTCGGATCAGGAGTTCAGCACAGGTCATGGCAGGTTATTCCAATGACGGGAGCACCGTGGTGCTCCCGTATGAGATGAGAAACAAGTTGAGTGCCCGCTTGGCTCAGAACACGAACAGATGCGCGATACCGGCGATGATCGGCAGGGTGATCAGCGTGCGCAGCACGAAGATGGCCACCAGCTCCCAGATCTTGAGCGGAATCTTCGACTTGAGCAGCAGGGCACCGATCTCGGACATGTAGATCAACTGGGTCAGTGACAGGCAGGCGATCACGAAGCGGGTCAGTTCGCTGTCGATGTCCTTGGCCAGCACCGCCGGCAGGAACATGTCGGCAAAGCCGACCAGCGTCGCCGGGGCTGCCTCTGCCGCGTGAGGAATCTGCAGCAGTTCCAGCAGCGGAATCATCGGGTAGGAGAGCCAGGTGAAGACCGGCGTGAACTCGGCCAGCATTAGCGCCACGGTACCGATGGCGATCACCACCGGCAGCAGGCCGAGGAAGATGTCCGCCACGTTGAAGCCGGCCGATTTCACCAGCTTGAGCGGGCCCGGCGCATGCTCGGCGCGCGCGACGGCCATGCCGAGTGAGTAGCGCAGCACGCCACAGTCGCTCTGGTTCTCTTCGCTGATCTGACAGCCGACTGGCTCGTGGTAGTCATCACGCTTGCGTGACAGCGGCGGCAGACGCGGCACGATGACGGCGGCGATCAGGCCCGCGATGACGACGGTCAGATAGAAGGGCACGAACAGGTGGTTGATGTTCATGAAGCTGGTGACCAGCAACGCGAAGGCGATCGAGACCACCGAGAAGTTGGTGGCGATCACTGCCGCTTCACGCTTGCTGTAGAAGCCCTGCTCGTACTGCTGGGTGGTGATCAGCACGCCGACGGTGCCGGAACCCATCCACGAGGCGGTGGCATCGATGGCGCTGCGCCCGGGCAGGTTGAAGATGGCGCGGAACGGGCGACGCACCAGGCTGCCGATGAATTCCATGAAGCCGAAGTCGACCAGCAGCGGCAGCAGAATGGCCGCGAAGAAGAAGAAGGTCAGCAGTACCGGCGCGAGATCATTGAGCATCACGCCGCCGGTGAAGGCCGCGGTGACCTGGGTCGGCCCCCACTGGAAATAGGTCATCAGCGCGAAGATGGCGCCGAGGGCGCGCATGGCGAACCACACAGGAGAGACGTCGAACAGCTCGTGCGCCGCGCCCTGACGTGCCCAGGCCGGCTTGGCTAGCTTGACGAAGCCGGTGAGGATCACCGACAGACACAGCACCGCGACGGCGATGGCGGGCAAGGCGCTGCCGAGCGTGGCCTTGAGCCAATCGGCCATCAGGCCCATGCCGATATTGATGGTGTCGCCGACACTGAACGGCACCAGGAAGAAGCTGACGCCGAGCAGTGACGGCACCAGGAATTTCATCAGTCCCCTGGCCGTGAGCGGCACGGGACGGGTGGCGATGAGGTCTTTCTGCGCCTTCTGTGGCTTGGCGGTCTCAGGCTGTTCAGCACCTGAGCCAGAACTTGATACGGAACTTGAGACAGAGTCAGAAATAGCGCGGGGCGGCGTATGGTCCGCCGCGGAGTCGATGCTGGTTGTCATTCGGGTCACCTAGATCTTGTTGTAATGGTCAGGCTCTAGCCGAGCATTGTGTGATGCATCATGCCGTATCGTGTCGGGTGATTCTGTGTGCGCCGAGGGCGGGACGGGCCCCCGGCGCGGGTACAGCAGGACAGCGGGTCATTCGTGGGTTGTTCGTGGATCAGTCGCGCTGTTGCACGCCCGGCAGTACACACAGCATTTCGTAGAGCAGGGTCGCGCCCATCAGCGCGGTGTTGCCGCTGGTGTCGTAGGGCGGGGAGACTTCCATCAGGTCACCGCCGACGATGTTGAGGCCACGCGCGCCGCGCACGATCTCCATGCCCTGAGGCATGGTCAGGCCGCCGGCTTCCACGGTGCCGGTGCCGGGGGCGACGGAGGGGTCCAGGCCATCGATGTCGAAGGTGATGTACACCGGGCGGTCGCCCATCATGTCGCGCACTTCGGCCATCAGCGGCGCGAGTGACTTGAACCAGCACATTTCTGCGGTCTCGACACGGAAGCCCTGCTGGCGGCACCAGTCGAAGTCATCGGCGGAGTAGCCGGTGCCACGCAGGCCGATCTGCACCACGCGATTGCTGTCGAGCAGGCCTTCTTCCTGGGCGCGACGAATCGGCGTGCCGTGGGCGATGGGCTCGCCGAACATGTGGTCGTTGACGTCGGCGTGGGCATCGATGTGGATCAGGCCGACCGGCCCGTGCTTCTTGGCGATGGCGCGCAGCACCGGCAGGGTGACGGTGTGATCGCCGCCCAGCGTCAGCGGTACGCAGTCGTGGCGCAGCACCTCATCGTAGAACTGCTCGATGATGTCCATGCTCTTGGGAAGGTGGAAGGTGTTGATCGGCACATCGCCGATGTCCGCCACCTGCAGGCTATCGAAGGGCGCGGCACGGGTGGCCATGTTGTAGGGGCGCAGCATGCGCGATTCATCACGGATCTGGCGCGGGCCGAGACGCGCGCCCGGACGGTTGGAGGTACCGATGTCCAGCGGAATGCCGATGAAGGCGGCGTCCAGGCCTTCCGCGGTTTCCTGAGCCGGCAGACGCATCATGGTGGCCGGGCCGCCGAAACGTGGCATGTCGTTGCCGCCCAGCGGCTGATTGAACTCGCTCATCTGTCTCTCCAGGGTCTTGAGTCGCTCGCGCTAGCGTGACGGCGAGCGGGGTATTGTGATTGTTCGCCTGATCGGCAGGCCGGACGGTGGCATGAAAGCCGGCGATCTTCCTTGGCGCATACCCCAGCATTGCAGTAACCATGCCAATTTTTAGTCAATTGATTTTATTGGATTTTATTTGAGGGTGGTGTCTGAGTGATTCATTTCTGGATCACTAGCGCACTGATAATGATTCAAAAATGGATCACTGATTCATTTGTGGATCACATTCGGGCATCATCGAGAGTGTCTTCAAGCGCAGTGCGACAAAGAACTGCTAGAAAGAAGCGATAGAAAGAAGCGCTGGAAAGCCCCGCCCCGATTCACAGGCTCGACCATGAGGTGCCCGCCATGTCAGAGCTCGACCGTCAGATTCTCAAGACCATCATCGACACCGCTCATGATCACTACTTCGTGGTCAATGCGGATGGCCAGGTGACAGATGTCAGCCCCGGCGCCGCGGCGGTCTATGGCATGACCCGCGAGGAGTTGTGTGCCGCCAACGTGCATGAGCTGGAAGCCAGCGGCGTGCTCAAGCCCTCCATCAGCCTGGAGGTGCTGCGCACGGGGCGCACGCTGCAGATGATGCAGCTCACCGCCACCGGGCGGCGGGTGGTGGCGCAGGCGCATCCGGTGTTCGTCGCGGGCAAGCTCGAGTGCGTGGTCAGCCGCTCGATGGATCTCACCGATATCCAGCTGTTGCAGCAGGAATACGCGGTGCTCCAGCAGCGCTTCAGTGATCACCTGCGCCGCAATTCGCGCGGTGGCGAGCTGGGCGGCGTCAGCCAGGGAGAAAGCGATTGGGCAACGGCGGGGGCAGGGCAATCAGTCCAGGCCACGGAGCAATATGCACAGAGCCAGGCTGAACAGCGGCAACGTGAACAATCAGCGCGCGAGCAGGCCGAGTGCGAAGACGCCGCGCTGGAGCTGGGCGAGCTGCAGGTCAGAAGCCCGGTGATGCGCGAGATCGCGCTGCTGCTCAAGCGGGTTGCGCCCACCAACGCCACGGTATTGATGCTGGGTGAATCCGGGGTCGGCAAGACGGCCTTCGCCCATCAACTGCATCGCTGGAGCCAACGCGCCGACGGCCCCTTCATCGAGGTGAACTGCGGCGCCATCCCCGAGAGCCTGTTCGAGTCCGAGATGTTCGGCTATCAGGCCGGTGCCTTCACCGGCGCGGGTAACCGTGGCAAGGCGGGCCTGATGGAGCAGGCCGAAGGCGGCACC
The DNA here is from genome assembly GCF_046566945.1 of Cobetia sp. SIMBA_158. Classification (NCBI taxonomy): domain Bacteria; kingdom Pseudomonadati; phylum Pseudomonadota; class Gammaproteobacteria; order Oceanospirillales; family Halomonadaceae; genus Cobetia; species Cobetia sp. SIMBA_158. Next base: position 28,328 of record NZ_JAWJYL010000002.1, on the reverse strand, counting down.
CTGTTCCTCGATGAAATCGGTGAGCTGCCGCTGGCCACCCAGACCAAGCTGCTCAAGGTGATTCAGGACGGGATGATCACCCGCCTGGGCGACACCACCACCCGCCGCGCCGACTTCCGCCTGGTCGTCGCCACCAATCAAGACCTCGCCGCCCGCGTGGAGCAGGGCCAGTTTCGCCTCGACCTCTACTACCGCATCAATGTGCTCCCCGTCAGCCTGCCGCCGCTGCGCGAACGCCGCGAAGATATTCCCGCCCTCATCGAGCAACACCTCTCCCGCCTCAATCAACGTCACGGCCGCCGCAAGCTCCTCGACGCCTCGTTATGGCCCATCCTCATGCGCCAGGACTGGCTCGGCAATATCCGCGAACTGGAAAACTGGCTGGAACGCGCCTGGCTCAGCGCCCCCAGTGATGTTATCGACAGCGACTCAGTGAAAACACTGCTCAACACTTGTTCCACGAATAACGCTAATGGACTAGGCAATTCATTTGGCTTCAGTAATGACAAATCTAATGGAATAGGCGTTACTGAAAGTTTTACCACTGCCGATAACTCTCATCGTCCCAATTCCCTCTCAGAGCCTGCCGCTGAGGGGGCGGTAGCCATGCCAATACCAAAACTCGGCCCCAACGAAACCCTCAAGGAAGGCCTGGCACGCATCGAAGCACAATGGCTACGCGAGATGGCAGCCGAGCTGCCCAGTACCTATGCAATAGCGAAGAGGGCAGGAATCAGTCAGCCGTCGGTGGTGAGGAAGTTGAGTAAGTATATATCACGTAATTTTGCGTAGGTTTAATAAGGATCGCCTTATGATTATTTATGTTGCCTCAGGGAAGGGCATACCTCTAGTTAATAAAGTTAATTGCATTGTTTTGTTTGAGGATAGTTGGAACGACTATTCCTTTTTTACTATGTTTAGCTTGATGTATATAGATGAGAATGGCAATAGGATAAATTTAGGGAGGATAAAAATAGGATTTAAAGGCCAGACTGAGGATCAAAAGACTATATCAGAGCTGGACAGTATAATGTTTGATCTTGAGGACAGGTTCTTTTCCGTAGGTGAAGACGTTGAGTTATATAGAAATATATCCAGTTTAGGAGGCGATAAGTCAAGAGCTATCTTGAAAAGCTTGCGAGATATAGTATTTGACAATAGTCTCATCGAGGAAAATAGAAATGAAGATGTTCTGAGTAAATCATTGCTGCGTGAATTCAGTGTTTCTATGTTAAAAGGGCAGCTAAGAAGTGTTTTACAAGGAAATTCTGAATGTACCAACTATGAATTTAAGTTTGTGCGACCCGAAACTCAATATTGTGGTCGTGTAAGCCTAGATTTCGATGTAATAGCTTACTCAAAACCTGCGACAAATATCCATGCTTTAATAGGGCGAAATGGAATTGGTAAAACCACTTTGCTTAACGATATGATATCAAGTGTTATAGATCCTAGTTCTACTTGTGCTCGTTTTTATGAAAACTATACTGATTCACAGAGAGTTATTTCTAAAGATTACTTCAGCAGGCTGATATCAGTATCATTTAGTGCTTTCGATCCATTCTCTCCTCTTAATGATCAACCTGATCCAGCCAAAGGCACATGTTATTACTATATAGGCCTTAAAGATACGTCTAGTTTAGGGAGTAATAGAAGTATCGAAGATCTTTATAAGTTGGGTGCGGAGTCCTTGGTTAATTGTTTTATTAGAGAGCCTAAAACTACACTTTGGCGTAGTGTGGTTGAGAATTTAAGTTACGACATAGGTTTTGCAGACATTGATATAAATCGCCTTGAATCCAGTTTTAGAAAGGTTGAAGAAATATTTTCCCAAACGATTCTACGTGATCGTAGTTTTACTGATAGTCGTAGATTTATTAATACATATTATAGATATATTTTACCATTATTGAAGACAATGAGCTCAGGCCATGCGATTATAATTTTAACACTAGCACGTTTAGTTGCTACCGTAGAGGATAAAAGTTTAATTATAATAGATGAGCCTGAAAGCCACCTTCACCCTCCGTTGCTATCACTATTTATCAAGTCTTTGTCTGATTTGCTTTATGTTAAAAACGGAGTAGCAATATTAGCAACACATTCCCCTGTCGTCTTGCAAGGCATTCCTAAATCATGTGTATGGAAGATTTATAGGAATGGAAATAGTATTACACATGAACGACCTTCCATGGAGACTTTTGGTGAGAATGTTGGTGTTTTAACATCCGAGGTTTTCAATTTAGAAGTAGCTCGTTCAGGATTTCATGCCTTACTAGCACAATCGGTTGGCGAAGGTGCTAGTTACGAGGAGATAATTAAAGAATATAGAGGGCAGTTAGGACTCGAAGGACGAGCTATATTAAGAGTGCTTTTGGCTAAGAGAGAGAGGGATGCTCAATGATGCGCATTGAAGGCTTGAGTTTTTCTTATGCCGAAGTTATAGAAATTTGTTTGACGGGAATTACCGGCAATGATGGATTAAGAGAGCGCTTAGATTCTAGCAGGTATTCGTTAACTAGGGTGGCGGAAGATTATACTGAACTTGGTGAGCGAGGATTGCTTAGTGATATTGTACCTTTAAAGAATGGCATGGGCATAAACCCTATTGTTTTGGAGGGCCTGAATAAGAAGGAGTTGATTTCACTCTACAACTTGTATTTTGTAAACAAGCAAAAGCCAGAGGCTAGAAAGATATATAATGAAATCATGAGCTTGGCTAAAGAGCGATGCCCTTTTTGTGGTGGAATCGGCAAACCTAGGAACTTAGATCATTATTTGGCAAAAAAATATTATCCTCAGTATTCTATACTCCCTCAAAATTTAATACCTTCATGTCTTGATTGTAATATGGTAGGAAAAGGCCAGTCTCTTGCAGAGAATGCTGCAGAACAAGTTATTCATCCATTTCTTGATGATAATAAATTTTTTAATGAGCAGTGGATATTTGCAGAGTATCGAATTAACGGTGTAGGGCGGGATCTTGGAGTAATCCATTATTATGTAGATCCACCCGAGGAATGGAACGATATAGATAAAGGAAGGGTTAGTCAGCATTTTGTAGCATTTGATATAAATAAGATTTATTCATTGCAAGCAGTGGATAATTTGCAGGCAATAATAAATCAAGCAAATAAGTTGCGCGAATATGGTTTTAATAATGAAGACATCGTTACTACATTGTTACAACCAGCTTTAGATGTTGATATGATACCTAATCATTGGAAAAGAGGTTTTTATCAAGCATTGAAAGATTGGTATTTAAATGATAATTTTTGATTTTCAATATTAGTGCTGCATGGGCTAAGTTAACTACCGGTGTTTATAGTCAGCCTCCATCACCACCAAACTCCCCATCACCCCTTCACACAACGGCTTGATCTCGCTGAAGCTGTCATCGACGGCGAGGTCTGTCTTGGCTTTGGCGTAGGTGGTGCCGTCGGCGGTGGGGTGGTAGCTGGTGCAGTGCAGGCGGATCAGCTTGTCGTCGAGGAAGAGACCGTATTCGCGGGTCTGCGAGGTGATGGGCGTGCCCTGGTGTCGTTGTGTCATGGCGATATCGAACCAGTAGACCTGACGGTGATCCACTCGGGTCAGGCCGGAGTCGAGCATCTGGCTGTTGATGGGCGCCCATTGCGCCAGTTGGTCCGTGGCGGCCATTACCTTGAGCTGCGCGTCGCTGACGGTGTCGCCATGCAGATCATAGATCTCGAGGATGATCATGTCGGTGCCGGTACCCGCCTGACTCTGCCACTTCTGCACGATATGCGGCAGGCGACCCTCGGCGGCAGACCACGAGGCGGGCAAGTGCAGCGCCAGGTTGATGCCCTGTGACTTGGCGTGGCCCTTGGTGTGGAATTCCTGAAAATAGCCGTCGTACAGCTCGTATACCGGCTCGATCTGATACTTGGTCGCCAGCAGAAATTCCTTGAACGGTGAGGGCAGGTATTCCCCTTGGGCACGCAGATGAATGGCCTCGATGAAGCGGGCCGCGAAGTCGCTGGTCAGCTTGTCGGTGGTCAGCTGGGAATCCAGTTCCTTCTTTATCTGACGGCGGATGCCCTCCAGCACTTCTCGCGCGTGGTCCTTGCCCATCAGGGTGGCGAGGTTTTCCGCCAGACGATGGGTGATGTTCGGGAAGGCATTCTTGAAGTAGGCGGAGGCCAGCTCCGCATCCGGCGCGAGGCCGGGATACTCATCGGCGATGCGTGACAGCGTGATGTCCTGGGCGATGACGAAGCCGTAGGTACTGCTCAGCGTATTGATGACCTTGGGCGTGGGGCGAAACTGTGCGGCTTCGGCGCGTGCCGAGGCACCGGGGGTAATGAGACATAAGCCCAGGCTCAGGCCCAGTCCGAGCGTCAGGGCGGCGGCGGCCAGCCCGGGAATTGCCCCAAAGGAGCGTGTTACGGCAAACGCCATGCGTGACATCCTGTCAGAGTGCGATCGATTCAATCCTATCATCGGCCTACGGTGACTTCTTGCGTGCTGACGCTGTTCAGATGCCTAATCAGGCAGAAGTATCAGACTGCGCGTCATGCGACGCACGCGGTTTCCCTTGTGAGAGAGCAGCAGACAACGATGTCCAGACGACACCAGTATTCGGTTGAACTTGAGTGGACCGGCAATCGCGGTGATGGCACCCGCCATTACACCGCCTATGAGCGTGATTTCGTGGCCCGTGTCAGTGGCAAGCCCAGCCTGGCAGGCTCCGCCGACCCCGCCTTTCGGGGCGACGCTGGCCGCTGGAATCCGGAAGACATGCTGGTGGCCTCGGTCTCGGCCTGCCACAAGCTGTGGTATCTGCACCTGTGTGCTGAGGCCGGCATTCGTGTCATGAGTTATCACGACCACGCCGAGGGCACGATGCAGGAAGGCGCGCCCGCCGCTGATGACAAGACTCAGACAGAGAACCAGGGCGAGGCGGGACGCTTCACCTCCATCGTGCTGCGCCCCGAGATCACGCTGGCCGCCGGTGACGATATCGCGCTCGCCCATGAGCTGCACCACCGAGCGCATGCGCTGTGCTTCATCGCCAATTCGCTGAATTTTCCGGTCAGCTGTGAGGCGGTGATCACCCATCAGTGATGGGTAGCCCTCAGCCCGCGTCGGACTGACCGTGTCCGACCGACCGTGTCATACTGACCGTGTCAGAACCCAAAAAGGCCACCAGAGCAATCTGGTGGCCTTTTTTGGTTTCAGCGTCTCTCTAAAGACTCAGCATCACGCTAAAGAATCAGCGTCTCGCGGGCGAATCAGAAGGGTGGATCAGCCGCGTGCGTTCACTTCCTCGATCAGCTTGCTGGAGCCGGTGAGGTCCGGTAGGCAGGCGCCGTCGGCGATCTTCGCCAGCAGCACTTCTTCCGCTTCTTGCACCTCGATGGCGTGGCTGGCGATGGCCGAGACTTCCTCGGGCGCCATCACGATGACGCCGCTTTCATCGGCGAGGATGGCATCGCCCGGATTGACGACGACACCGCCGATGCTGACCGGCACATTGAGTGCGCCGCCGATACCGGCGAAGCGGGTGGTCAGCGAGGCGACACCGCGACTCCAGACCGGGAACTGCTTGTCGCGAATGGTCAGCGCATCGGTGGCCATGCCGTCGATCACCACGCCTGCCACGCCGAGGCGCGAGGCGACTTCCGTCATCACGCCGCCCCAGCAGGCGCGGTGGCGATCGCCCTGACGATGCACGATCAGCACATCGCCTGGTCGCACCAGGCGCATCAGGTGGTTGAGCAGGGTGCCGTCTTCCGGCGGCAGCGAGACGGTGACGGCGGTACCGGCGATGCGCACCTCGGGCAGCATGCTGGCAATCGCCGGTTCGACGAAGCCGTGGGTGTGGAAGTGGCCGATGGTGGCCGTCTCGCACTGCTTGAGCTGTTCCAGCCGTTCAGGCGCGACCTGCGCTGGCATGTCATTGAGTTGGTACATGGAAGTCTCTCGTCGTGGTCGGTCAGATCAGGCTGGGCAGGAAGGTCGTCAGCCACGGGGCCCAGTAGAGCATCAGCATCGCGAACAGGAAGCAGATGACGATCGGCCAGGCCGCGGCGTAGATGGTCTGCATCGGCGTCGCCGGGGCGGCGCCTTTCACCGCGAACAGGTTGTAGCCGAAGGGCGGGGTCAGACTGCCCACCGAGATGTTGATCAGGAACAGCGTCCAGAACCACACCGGATCAAAGCCATACAGCTTGACCAGCGGCGCGTAGATGGGAATCACCACCATCATGAAGGCGATCTGGTCGATGAACATGCAGGCGATCAGCGGAATCAACATCAGGATCAGCAGCATCCACACCGGGTCGAGATCCAGCCCGGTCACGCTGCTCACCAGACCGCTGGTGGCGCCGGTGAAGCTCAACAGCTGCGAGAACAGCTTCGAACACGCCAGGATCAGGATGATCATGGTGCTGACCTTGAGCGAGGACATCACCGCCTCGCCGGCCATCTTGAACGAGAACTTGCGGTAGTAGGCCGCGACTACCAGCGAGCCCAGTACGCCAGTGGCGGCGGATTCGGACGGCGTGGCGATGCCGAGCAGAATCAGGCCGAGCACGGCGAAGATGATGATGGTGAACGGCAGCATGTTGATCACGGCGCGGCGCTTTTCCTGGGCCGTGCCGCCACCGCTTTCATCGACGGGCGGCGCACGGCGCGGGTCCATCGTGATGCGCACCTTCACGTAGAGGATGAAGAGTGCGGCGAGCAGGATACCGGGCAGAATACCCGCGATCAGAAGGCGTGCGATGGAGACATCCACCATCGAGCCGATGATGATCACCAACAGGCTCGGCGGGATGATCGGCGCGAGACTCGCACCGCCCAGAATCAGGCCGATGGAGAGCCTGTCGTCATAGCCGCGCTCCTGCATGGTCGGCAGCGCCGAGCGGCTGAGCATGGCGGTCACGGCCAGCGCCGAGCCGGACAGGGCACCGAACAGCGTCGAAAGGGCGACGACGAAGAAGTAGAGGCGACCCTTCATGCGGCCCATCAGGGCATCCAGCGAGTCGAAGATCACATCGATGGAGCCGGAGCGGAACAGCAGCTCCCCCATCAGCACGAACAGCGCGATGGTGGTCAGCGTCTCCGAGGTCATGCTGTCGTAGACACTGTTGGCGAACATGCCGAAACCGGCGGTGCCCATCAACCACAGCGTGCCGAGCACGTTGATGGTCAGGAAGGCGGCGAAGACGGGAATGCCGAGGGCAAACAGGCCCATCAGCAAGGCGATGGCCAGGCCCAGAGAAGTATACCATTCCATGACTCAGGGTCCTTTTCTGGCGGCGGTAGCCGGGGGCGTCGCGCGGGTGAAGGCGTGGCGCAGGAAGTACAGGGCGGCGCTGATCATCGCGTAGGCGATGAAGCTGGAGACCCAGTACTTGGGAATGTCGAGGCCCATGGCGGTGGTGGTGTGGTAATTGAACTGACGCAGGCTTTCCTGCACGCAGATCCAACCGGCCACGGCGCAGACGGCGCCGGTCACCAGGGCGAGGAGACGATCATAGAAGGCGCGCGCGGCAGGGCCGAGGCGCTCCGGCAGCACGGTGATGGCGATATGGCCATGGGTGCGTGCCAGTTCCGGCGTTGCCAGCGAAATCGAGAGGCATAGCAGGTAAGCCACCATCGCGCCGGACCACAGGGTGGGAGAGTTGAAGAAGTAGCGCGCGATGACTTCCAGCCAGAAGCACAGGACGATGCCACACAAGGTGACACCGCCCAGAAGGAAGCCTGCTCGCGTCACGCCGTCATGCACACGTGCAAGCAGGGTTAGCATGGTGGATTCCTTACTCGCTGACGGTGGTCAGGTTCTTCTCGATCGCCAGTTCACGCATGGCGGTCACCGTGTCCGGGGTCTTGTCGATGCCCAGCTGCCAGATACCGTCGGTGACGAGGGCATCCAGACGCTCGGCGTCTTCCGGTGCGAATTCGGTAGGCTGCATGCCGGCTTCGTCCAGCGCCTTCCACTCTTCGACTGCCAGCTCATCCAGGATCGGGACGATCTCGGTTTCCAGCTCACGCCCTTCGTCGAGCAGCACTTGCTGCTGTTCCGGCGACAGGGTGTTGAAGGCGTTCAGGTTCATCAGCACGAAGTTGTAGGTCTGACCGAAGGTCGGCTTGGAGTAGTAGCCGGCGACTTCCTGCCAGCCCATGTCCTTGACGCCATTCAGGCCCCAGGCCGCGCCGTCGATCACGCCACGGTCCATCGCGGAATAGACATCGCCACTGGACATCAGCACCGGCGTACCGCCCAGGCCCTTGGTGACGTTGGTATAGGTGGGGCTGCCGCGCAGACGGCGGCCATCCAGACCCGGCGTACCGGTGATCGGCTCCTTCAGCACGTACTGGAAGCCGTGGCTGCCCAGCGGCGGAATCGCGATCAGCTTGAGGCCCAGGCCGTTGTAGTGCTCATCGACCATGTCCCACAGGCCGGATTCACGCGTCTGTTCCGGATTCACCGCCACGCCATCCATCGCGGCGCCGACGCCGGTGGTGTTGGTGTGATAAGCGGCGTGGGTATACAGCAGCTGGAAGACACCGGCCGCGACAGGCTGCAGCTGCTCGAAGGGCGGCACCACATCCGGGCCGGTCAGCTTGATGGTGAGGTCGGCGGCCTTGTTGGCTTCGACTTCCTTGATGAAGCGCTGGGCAATCTCGCGGGAGTAGGCAGTGGTCTGGTCGTAACTGGACAGCATGCGCAATTCGGTGGCCATGGACTGGGTGGCCGGGAGGAGAGCGAGCAGCGGGAGCAACAGAGCGGGCTTGAGGGTTTTCATAGCAGTATCCACGTTATCGTTATTGTGAGCGGGGCAGTGCATGCGGGACTTCTCGTGACCATGATGCTGCGTCCGGGAGATGCATGCGGTACCTGTCCCTGCTTCTTGTTGTGATGGTACGCCTTCAATCTATGAGGCCCTCCCTTCGCGGTCAACGAATCATCAGCCTTTTGGGCTTTCAAATTTCAATACGCAGTATTTGCCAAATTTATGTAAGAAAACATGTGTGTATTGCGCGGTGACAACATGCGGGGATTCCGATGAGAAATTGGCCGATTGATGACAGAAAAGGCAGCCAAGTCGTCGCAAGGATAGTCGGCAGTCGCTCACGAAAAACCTGCCTGAAGGCATCTGCTCGGTCAGCAGAATGGTCATCGGAATGGCCATCATGGTGACCAGCAGAATGGCTATCAGAGTGGCGCGCAGGAAAACCGCAGAGCGATGGATCCTGAACACAGCAAAGCCCCTGTTGCCGATGCTCTCAAGTGGTCATCGGCAACGGGGGCTTTCGGGTGGTACATCACTACTTGATAAGCACTGAGCGCAACTGTTCTCTCAGTCAGTCAGCTCGCCAAGTCAGTTCGGTCAGTCAGCGCGCCGCAGACTCGGTCGAGAGGCTCAGGCTCGGCTTGCGCAGCGCCAGCGGCATCAGTGCCAGCGAGACCGGCAGGCCGATCATCACCGGGTGCAGGCCGAAGGGATGGCCCAGCACCTGCCACAGCACGGCGGTGGCCAGCCCGCCCCACATCATGATCACCCCGCCACGCGGGTCTGGCGTGCGACGGCACAGCGCGACCACCGTCGGCACCAGCACACCGCAGACCAGCATCGCGCTGCCGAGAATCCAGATATCGAGCAGACGCGGGGCATAGAGCGCCAGGCCCAGCGAAATCAAGGACATGGCGACTACCGAGTGGCGGCTCATGCGCAGCATGAAGGCATCATCGCGGCCCTTCATGCGCGGCTTGATGATGTCATTGGCGATGGAGGACGCACCGGCGATGAAGAACGAATCCGCGCACGAGATGATGGTCGCCAGCAGCACGACGACCATGCTGACCATCAGCGGCAACGGCAGGGTGGCCTTGATGATGGCGTAGAAGGACAGGTCCGGATTGGCGACCGCGATATCCAGCCCCAGCTTGGCGAAGGCGCCGATCAGGACCACGGCACCGCCGACCAGCAGTGTGAAGACGATGGCGACGGCGTAGCCGGTGCGTGCCGCCTTGAGGCTGCGCGCGGCCCAGAAGCGCTGCCACAGGTCCTGGCGCACGAACTGATAGGCGCCGATGGTCAGCATGTAGACCGCCAGTTCATGCCCGGAAATGCCGGTCAGGCTCAGGAAGTCAGGGTTGCCTTCGGGCATGGGGGCCGCGCTGATGAACTCCCAGCTGCCGCTGGCGTAGTAGACGGTGACCAGCAGGAAGAAGATGCCCAGGGTCTGCAGGGTGCCCAGGATGGCATCTGACCAGATGACCGCCATCAGGCCGCCCAGCCATGTCTTGGCGGTCAGCAGTGCCCAGGTCAGCAGGATGCCCACCGGCAATGCCAGGCCGAACACCAGCTTGAGCACCGTGGCCACGGCCACGAACTGCATGCCGGTGATGGCCGCGTAGGCACACAGGATACTGAGTAGCGTCGGCACCCTGACGCCTTCGCCAAAGCGACTGACCAGGAAGTCGGCCAGGGTCACCATGTTGAGGCGCTCGCCCTCGGCGTGGATCTTGCCGATGAAGAAGTACAGCGCAATGCCTGCGAAGGTCATGCCCACCGGCAGCCACAGCTGGCCCATGCCGAAGGTGTAGCCCTTGGAGACGAAGCCCAGCAGGGTAGAACCGCCGACGGCGGTACCGATCAGCGTACAGATCAGCGGGAAGGTCGAGGTGGAACGGCCTGCGACATTGTAATCATCATAGGTCTTGATGCGGCGGAAGAAATAGAGCGAAAGCCCCATCAGAAATACGCCACATGCTATGATCATGATCGAGAGAATGAAGGTTTCTCGGGTATCGAACATCGTCGTGTTTTCCGCTTTATTGATATTGTATTGATCGTCATTAGTGTCTTGAGCGAAGGGGAATATATCACTCGAGGGCAGACGTTGGTGACGCGGTGCTGACTTTATTACCATCTGGCGCACCACCGGGAGTGCGTTTCATTGCGCTCTTGCCGGTCGCGCCACTTTCGGGACAGGAACAATCGCCATGCGACCCATACATGACACGCTGGACTGGAACCTGCTGAGAACATTCATCGTCATCGTCCAGGAGGAAAGCGTCAGTCGGGCCGCGGCGCGTCTCTACCTGTCACAGCCAGCGGTGAGTCTGTCACTCAAGCGCCTGGAAGAGCGCCTGGGGCAGCGTCTTATCGAACGGGACAGTCACAGTTTTCGCGTGACCGGGGCGGGGCAGGTGGTCTATCGCGAGGCGGTGGAGATCTACGCCAATGTGGCGCGACTCGCCTCTGAGGTGGGCAATAGTCATACGGAGATTTCCGGACATGTCTCGCTCCTGTTCATCACCGGCATTGAATGCCGTTTCCTTGATAGCGTGTTCGCACGCTTTCACCGCTGTTTCCCCCAGGTCACCTTCTCGATCCAGGAAATGTCCAGTCACGAGGTGCAGCAGGGCTTGCTGCAGCGCCAGGGGGCCTTGGGTATCTGTCTGGCCCAGCAGACGCCTGAACAGCTGATGTCCCAGGTGCTGGCGCGCCAGAATTACCGCTACTTCTGTGGTCGCATGCATCCGTTGTTCGGCCAGCAGAACCTGCCGATGGATGCGCTGCGCAATGAACGCTATGTCTCCTTTGGCAGTGAGCAGCTGGATGGCGTGCTGTCACCGCTGGCGATGTTCCGTGCCCGCGAAGGCGTGCAGGGCCCGGTGATCGGTCAGTCCAGCAGCCTGCAGGAAATCCGCCGCATGGTGCTGGCCGGTTGGGGCATCGGCTGCATGCCCGAGCACATCGTGCGCCGTGAAGTCGCGGAAGGAGAGTTGTGGCCCCTGCCGCCCTACGGTGGCGTGGCCGATATCGACCTGCACCTGATGTGGCACCGCGAGGCACGTTTCAGTGCCGCCGAATCCACCTTCGTCAACTTCATGCACAACGCGCTGGCCAAGGTGCCGCTGGAAGAGCGTCTGCATCGCGGGCTGGAAATGCAGCCCGCCGCGGCCTCTGCCGCAGCCGACGGTGTGCCGGCCAGTCGCGACCCGCTTGCCGCCGTGCATGCCGATCCTGATGCTGAACGGCCCATGTCCGACGAGAATGAGGGCGAGGGCACGGGCGAGACCGTCTAGACCGAATTTCAGTTTCAAGCCCCATTTCTCGACGACCACCATCGGCACCGCTGCCTCCTGCAACATAGGATGGCAGCGGTGCCGATGGTGGGTGGGTCGTCACAGCCCTCAGTAGGCGAGATTGATCCAGGTGGTCTTCAGGTCGGAGTACTTGTCCAGCGCGTGCAGTGACTTGTCGCGCCCGAAACCGGACTGCTTGACGCCACCGAAGGGCACGCTGATATCGCCATCGGCGTAGCAGTTGACCCACACCAGACCCGCCTTGAGACGCCGCGAGACACGATGGGCCCGTGCCAGGTCGCGGGTCCACAGACCAGCGCCCAGCCCGTAGATGGAATCATTGGCCAGTTCGATGGCCTCTTCCTCGCCGCTGAAGCGGGTCACGCCGAGCACCGGGCCGAAGATTTCCTCGCGCATCACGGTGCTGTTCTGGCCGCCTTCCACGATGGTCGGCTCCAGATACCAGCCGCCGGCGGTGGCGTCGCTGGGCGCGATCGCCTGACCGCCCTGGTGCAGCGTCATGCCTTCCGAGAGCGCCGTCTCGACGAAGCCGAGCACCTTCTCGTGGTGGTCCGCGCTGACCAGTGCGCCCATGCGCGTGGCCGGGTCGAGCGGATCACCGGCCGGCATGGCGCGGGCGCAGGCGATCAGGCGCGGCATGAAGTCATCGAAGATGGCCTCATCGACATACAGGCGCGAACCGGCGATGCAGACTTCGCCCTGATTGATGAAGATGGCATCGGCGGCAGCGCGTGCGGCCTGGTCCAGGTCCGGGCAATCGGCGAACACGATATGCGGTGACTTGCCGCCACACTCCAGCCACACACGCTTGAGGTTGGAGTCGCTGGCGTAGCGCATGAAGCGCTTGCCGGTCGCGGTGGAACCGGTGAAGGCCAGCGCATCGACTTCCATGTGCAGGCCGAGCGCCTGACCCGCCACCGCGCCCAGGCCCGGCGTGACGTTGAATACGCCCGCCGGAATGCCGGCTTCATCGGCCAGTGCCGCCAGACGCAGCGCACTCAGGCTTGAGGCTTCGGCCGGCTTGAGCACCACGCTGTTGCCCAGCGCCAGCGCCGGCGCGAACTTCCAGGAGGCGATCATCAGCGGGAAGTTCCACGGCACCACCGCCGCGACCACGCCCAGCGCTTCACGGGTGATGGTGGCGTGCACGTTCTCGCCGGTAGGCGCGATCTCGTCGTAATGCTTGTCGATGGCCTCGGCGTACCAGGCCACCGAGCGCGCGGTTTCCGCCAGATCAAAGCCCAGGCTGTCGCCGATCGGCTTGCCCATTTCCAGCGTCTGCAGCAGGGCCAGTTCTTCGGCATTGTCGCTGATCAGCTGGGCAAAGCGCTGCAGCACGGCCTTGCGGGCCTGGGGGGACTGACGCGACCAGACACCGGATTCGAAGGCGCGACGCGCGGCCATCACGGCGCGGTCGATGTCCTGCTCGGTGCAGGCGGTGATATGCGCCAGCACTTCGCCGGTGGCCGGATTGTAGGCCGGGAAGGTGTCGCAGCCGGTGCTTTCGGTATAGGCGCCATCAATGAAGGCACGCGTCTCGAAGGTCAGCGCGGCGGCGCGTTGCTGCCAGTCGGCATGCGTCAGCGGGGCGGATGTGGCAGTGCTCATTGGGCGTTCTCCGCGGTGTTGTGGGTCGCATTGGCGTCGTCAGTGTCAGTGCTGACGATGCCGGCACGCTTGAGCATCGCCAGCAGCAGGACGTTGGCGCCATCCTCGAGATCGGACGGTTCGGCGTTCTCGCTCTCGTTGTGGCTGATGCCGTCTTCGCAGGGCACGAAGATCATCGCCACCGGATTGATGCCGGCGATCTGCACGGCGTCGTGACCGGCGCCGGTTTCCATGTCGCGGTAGCTGAGTTCCAGCTCTTGACTTGCGCTGCGCACCATCTCGATCAGTTCCGGCGCAAAGGGCGTCGGCGGAATGTGCTGGACCTCGATCAGCTCGATGTCCACGCGTTGCTTGTCGCTCTGGTTGGCGGCGTGATACTTGAGGCACAGCGCCTTGAGCTGGTCGTGCATCTCGGCGAGCACCGCCGGTTCCAGGTGACGCAGGTCGACGCTGAAGCGCACCTGGCCGGGAATCACGTTGCGCGAGTTGGGATGCACATTGAATTCGCCACAGGTGACGCGACCGTTGGGCTGGTAGGCATCGGCCAGCGTCAGGATGTCGCTGACCAGCGCGCAGGCGGTCTTGAGCGCATCGCGGCGGTAGGGCATCGGTGTCGGGCCAGCGTGGGCTTCCTGACCGCTGACCACCACGTCGAACCAGTGCAGACCCAGCGAGCCGGTGACGGCACCGATGGTGATCTCTTCCTGTTCCAGCACCGGGCCCTGCTCGATATGCGCCTCGAAATAGGCGCCGAAATCATGGCTGCCCACCGGCACGTCGCCGGCATAGCCGGTACGCGCCAGTGACGCGGCAACGCTGTCGCCGTCACGATCAGTGGCGGCCAGGGCCTTCTCGAGCGGGATCAAGCCCGCATGCACGCCGGACCCCATCATCACCGGCACGAAGCGGCTGCCTTCCTCGTTGGTCCAGATCACCACTTCCAGCGGGGCTTCGGTCTCGATGCCGCGCTCATCCAGCACGCGCATGACTTCCAGGCCGGCCAGCACGCCGTAGCAACCGTCGAACTTGCCGCCGGTGGGCTGGGTGTCGATGTGGCTGCCGGTGGCGACCGGCGGCAGGTTGTCATTGCGGCCCGGGCGACGGGCGAAGATGTTGCCGATCTCGTCGACGCGCAGTGTCAGGCCAGCGGCCTCGAGCCAGCCGGTGACCAGCTCGCGGCCGGCGCGGTCTTCTTCGGTCAGGGCCAGACGGCAGTTGCCGCCCTTGGGCGTCGCGCCGATCTCGGCCAATGTCATCAGCGCGTCCCACAGGCGCTTGCCATCGACGCGCAGGGCGAGGCTATCCAGAATCTGCTGGGTCTGTTCGGTGTTGGCAGAGGGAGCTGAAGGGGTAGTGGTAGTGGACATGTTGTTGTATGACTCCTGTCGTCGCGCTCTGGCGGCATGGTTCAACTGTTCTGACTGGCGACCTTCCCGCCTTCGGGCGACGGGAAGGTCGTCCGAAGGCGGGAAGGCGCGCCTCCCTGTGACTTACTCGGCCGCGTTGCGCGTGAGGGCATCTTCACGGATGCCGCTGAGCAGCTTGCCCGGGGCGATGCCGTCCGGGTCATAGCGCAGCTCGATCAGGGCCGGCAGACGCTCGCGGTCGGCGAATTCCAGGGCGCGCTTGAAGCTTTCCTCGAAGTCCTCGTCCTTCTCCACCACCTGACCCAGGCCGCCGTAGGCGGTGACCAGCGCGGCGAAGTCCGGGTTGGTGAAGGTCAGCGCGATCTCGCGGCCCGGGAAGTCGTTTTCCTGGTGGGCGCGGATGGTGCCCCACATGCCGTTGTTGAACACCAGCACCACGACGCCGAGGCGGTACTGCAGTGCCACGCCCAGTTCCTGCAGGTTCATCTGGAAGCAGCCATCACCGGCGTAGCAGACGGCGGGGCGTTCCGGGAATTCCAGCTTGCTGGAGATGGCGGCGGGCAGGCCGTACCCCATGGAACCGACGGTCGGGGCCAGCGAGCTGCCCAGGCCACGGAAGCGCACGTAGCGGTGTGCGTAGAGCGCGTAGTTGCCGGCGCCGACGCTGATGCAGCCCTTGCCATCGAGAATGCGGTCGACGGTCAGGCTGACCTTGTCCAGGCTCAGCGGGCCCGGCGACGGCTGCTCTTCCAGCGTGGCCAGATAGGCGGCGCGCGCCTCGCGGGTAATGCCGGACCAGCGCGGCGCGCTATCCGGGGACAGGGTGGAAAGCGCCAGTGCGAAGCCGTTGACGTCGGTATTGATGGCCAGCGTCGGCTGATAGACACGGCCCAGCTCTTCCGGGTCTGCGTAGATATGCACCAGCTTCTGGGTCGGCACCGGCGACTGGATCCAGCTGTAGCCTTCGCTGGTGGCTTCGCCGATACGGGTGCCGACGGCGATCACCAGGTCACTCTCGACCAGCTGCTGGCGCAGTGCATCATGCATGCCCATGCCGACGTGACCGGCGAATTGCGGCAGTTCGGCATCGACGCACTCCAGACGGCGCCAGGCGACACCGGTGGGGATATCGAAACGCTCGGCGAAGCCTTCCAGCGCGACCTGGGCATCGCGGGTCCAGCCGCTGCCACCGACCAGCAGGAAGGGACGCTCGGCAGTCGCGAGCAGGCTCTTGAGCTCATCGAGCTGCGGCTGACCCGGGTAGGTGGCCAGACGCGGGTGCGGCTTGACGTCCGCGACCTGGGCTTCGCCCCACAGGGTGTCTTCGGGCAGCGCCAGCACCACCGGCCCCGGGCGGCCGCTGCGCGCCACCTGATAGGCACGCGCGATGTATTCCGGAATGCGTGAGGTGTCGTCGATCTGCGCGACCCACTTGGTCATCTCGCCGAACATGCGGCGGTAATCGATTTCCTGGAAGGCTTCGCGCTCGATGAAGTCGCCCCCGACCTGACCGATGAACAGGATCATCGGCGTGGAATCCTGATAGGCGGTGTGCACGGCGATGGAGGCGTTGGTGGCGCCCGGGCCACGGGTGACGAAGCACACGCCCGGCTCGTTGGTCAGCTTGCCGTAGGCTTCGGCCATGTAGCCTGCGCCACTTTCCTGGCGGCAGACGATGGGCTCGATGGCGCCCTTGTGCTCATTGAGCGCATCGATGCACGGCAGATAGCTTTCGCCCGGCACCAGGAAGACACGCTTGGTGCCGTGCAGACGGATCTGGTCGACGAGGATCTGCCCGCCATTGCGCAGCGGCAGGGTGGAAGCGGAGGAAGTGTTCGCGGCCTGAGTCATGGGAGTGCTCTCGTTGTTGTTGAGAAATCAGTGTTGAGAAATCGGTGTTGAGACGTCGGTACTCTTGACGCGGTAATGAATTCGGTGCGGCGCTCGTGAGGGCAGCGGCTCAGGTCTGAGGGACGGGCATCGGGTCAGCGCCGCGAGCGGGCATGAGGTCGTAAAGCGCTTCGAGCTGTTCGGGGTAGATGACGCAACGCGCCTGCAGCCCCTGCTGATTGGCCCAGTGCTGGTCGGTGCCCAGCCCGTGCTTCCAGCGCCACGGGCCATCGATGGCCAGCCGGCGATGGGTCTTGCAGGCCCGCGCCAACCGCTGACGCCACGGCTTGAGCCTCTCGGTGATGGTGGCGGCGGGCTGGTCGGGCATCAGGCCCAGATCCGCAGCCAGATCCCCGGTACCGATCAGTGCTCCCAGCAGGCGTGGCGTGTCATCGCCCGCGGCGAGCAGTTCCTCGGCGGCCAGCAGTCCGGCCTGGCTTTCCAGCGTCGCGACGCTCTTCAGACTGCCCCGTGTCAGGCCATGCAGGGCTTCCTGCTCGGCGAGGGCGTCATCCAGCGCAGCCAGCTGGGCGCGTTGCTCGACGGCGGGCAGGAAGATGGCGGCGGGAGTCCCGGTGGGATCGCCCAGGGTGGTGCTGATCAGCTCTGCCAGCTCTTCGCGACCGCCGTGCTCCAGCAGGTTGAGGCGCACGGCCGGCCACACCTTCAGGGCACGGGCGCGTCTGGCGAAGTCGGCGAAGCGACTGATGGCAAGCTTGCGTCCGGCGGCCGGGGTGAACTCTTCGAGATCGACGACGATGGCATCGGCGCCGCTGGTGAGGGCGGCCTGCAGACGGGCGGCATCGTCACCCGGTACGAACAGCCAGCGCTGGGGAAGCTTGTGGTCCATGGCGGTGGTCATCACTCAGCCCTCCATCAGGTTGGGCAGGAACAGCACGAGTTCCGGAATGAAGGTGATCAGCATCAGCACGGTCAGCATCGCGCCCAGCATCAGGCCCAGCGGGCGCAGCGAATCGCTGACGTTGATGCCGGCGATGCGACAGGCGGCCATCAGGTCGATGCCCAGCGGCGGCGTATTGGCGCCGATGGCCAGATTGACGGTCAGCAGTACCCCGAAGTGCACCGGACTGATGCCGTATTGCGCCAGCAGCGGCATCACGATGGGCGTCACGATGATGATGATCGCCACGCTTTCCATGAAGGAACCCAGCACCAGCAGCACGGCGGTCAGCAGCAGCAGGACGCTGATGCGGCTGTCGGTGAATTCGCCGATCAGCTGGGCGATGGCCTGCGGCACCTGCTCGTAGGTCAGGCCCCAGGCGAACATGCCGGCCGCACCGATGATCAGCAGGATGGCGCCGGTGGTCTCGGCAGTTGCCTTGACGCTGTCCAGGAAGCCGCGCCAGGTCAGGCTGCGATAGACACAGGTGCCGATGATGATGGCGTAGAGAATCGCGGAGGCGGCGGCTTCGGTGGGCGTGAAGACCCCGAAGCGGATGCCACCGATGATCATCACCGGCACCATCAGGGCCGGCATGGCGCTGAGCAGGGCGCGGCGACGCTCGCCGGGCACACGGGCCGCGACACCACCCGACCAGCCATGCTTGCGTGACATGTAGAGGGCGACGCCGACCAGCGCGACGGTCAGCATGAGGCCGGGGATGATGCCGCCCATGAACAGCTGGCCCACCGAGGTATTGGAGGTGGTGCCGTAGACGATCATCACGATGCTGGGCGGAATCACGGTGCCGATGGAGCTGGCGGTACCGACCAGCGCACTGCTGAAGCCCTTGTCATAGCCGTTGCGAGCCATGGTGGGCAGCAGCATGCTGCCGATGGCGATCACGTCCGCCACGCCGGAGCCGGACAGCGCGCCGAACATCATGCAGGCGAGCACCGCGACCACCGCCAGACCGCCGCGGATGTCACCGACCATCGCCATGCACAGGCGTACCAGGCGTTCGGTCAGACCGGCGCGGTTCATCAACTGGGCGGCGAGCACGAACAGCGGGATCGCCAGCAGGGTGAAGCTTTCCATTCCGGCCACGAATTGCTGCGCCGAGACCATCATGGGCGCGGCACCGAAGGCCAGCAGGTAGAAGAGGGCCGACATCAACAGCGCGAAGGCGATGGGAATGTCGATGAGGATGCCGAGCGCGAATACGCCGAGCAGAGCCAGGGCGCCGAGAGTCATGAGGCATCTCCTTGGCGTGGGGATGACGTGGCGTCATCGGCCAGGGTGTCACGGGAGGTTGCGGTCGGCGTCAGCAGGTGCTCCAGCTGTACCAGTGCCATCGCGGTGCAGCACAGCGGCACGGACAGATAGACGATACCGGCCGGAATCTGCAGCGCGGTGGTGGTCTGACGCATCGTGATGGCAGACAGGTCCATGCCTGCCTTGGCCAGCAACAGCAGCATGATCAGGATCATGGCGTCAGTGATGCGTCCGGTGATGCGCTGGATACGCACCGAGCGCACCAGCAGCGGCAGCAGGCCCGCGCTCAGGTGAGTGCGGTTGCGGGTGCAGGACACCGCGGCCAGCAGGGTGGTCCATACCAGCACCAGTTGCGGCAATTCTTCTGCCCAGTGCGGCGGCTGACCCATGACCCAGCGCATGAAGACGGTCCAGATCACCAGTGCCGACAGCGCGGCAACTCCGCTGGCAGCCAGGGCCAGACAGCCCCGGCAGCTCCAACGTGAGAGGGTGATCATCAAGGTACGCACGGCACACAACACGGCCAGCGGCTTGACGGAGGGAGAGGCGGAAGACATCGTTACTCGCCCTTGCGGTATTGCTCGACCAGGCCCATCAGCTCAGGCCCGAAGACGTCGGTGTACTCGGCCCACACACCCTGCACCTTGGCATTGAAGGGCGCGGTGTCGACCTCGTTGACCTGCATGCCTGCCTCTTCCAGCTTGGCGACCAGCTCGGCGTCATCCTTCTGGGTCATCGCGCGCTGCTTGTCACGCCATTCGTCGGCGCTCTTCTGCACTGCGGCCTGATCCTGCTCGGAGAGCTGATTCCAGGTGAAGTTGGAGATGGTCAGACACGCCGGTGCCCAGACGTGGCCGGTGAGGGAGACGTAGTCCTGCACTTCGCTGAAGGAAGAGGAATAGATGATGGCCAGCGGGTTTTCCTGGGCATCGAACACGCCCTGCTGCAGCGCGGAGTAGAGCTCACCGAAGGACAGCGGCGCCGGGCTTGAGCCCAGTGCGGTGAAGGTGTCCAGACGCATCTTGTCCGGCGTGACGCGAATCTTCAGGCCCGCGAGGTCTTCCGGGGTGGTGATGGGGCCACGGTTGTTGGTGACGTGACGGAAGCCGTTTTCCCACCACGACAGGATCTTCATGTTGTGCTCGTCGGCGACGTCCTCGAGCGCATCGCCCAGCTTGCCATCGTAGGCGGCGTAGGCGTGTTCGCGGTCCGGCCAGGAATAGGGCAGTTCGACGATGCCGAAGCGGGCATCCAGCGGCTGGAAGGAGCCACAGCCGATCACGCCAGCCGGCACGCTGCCGATCTGCATGCCTTCCACGACCGTCTTCTCGTTGCCGAGCTGTCCGCTGGGGAAGACCTGGAAATTGACGCGGCCATCAGTGGCCTCGGCGACATCCTTGGCAAAACCTTCCGCAGCGATGTTCCAGCTATGGGTGGGCGCCAGCACGTGGCCGAGCTTGATATCCTGAGCCTGAGCGGCGCTCAGCGGCAGGATAGCGGTAGCGGCAATTGCAGCGGTCAGCAGGGTACGCTTCATCGGGACACCTCTTGGAGTTGTTATCGTTGTGACAGGCGCCTCTGTGTGCGCCTTGATCCAAGAGTGTGTTCTGTTCGTGTATTTCGGTAGTTTCGATTTTTTATTCTTGGTATTAATCAGATTTATGCTGGGTCTCGATGGTTCGCCAATCCTGGAGTTCAGTCCGTTTATATACCGTTATCTTGGTGGGGGGCATGACTGACTTCAACAAGTTTGAGGGGGGCAATACGCGTAAGAACCCTCTTGATCAGTGCAGCTGGCGAGGCCTGGAGCGTAAGGAGTGGAGAGTGAGAAGAAGATCGTGAATATGCTGCTCATGGCGCCGGAAAGAAGGTCAAGCTATTGCTGATCAATGCCACTCTGGCAGGGATGTTCACCATCGATGCTCTGCGATACATCGCGTGCCGAACTGGAGGCTAGGTCTGCTTTACCGCCGAGTTCCTCGTTGCGATGACAGGCGGGTAATCATCAGTGGGTACACTCGACGCAAATCTTGACTGCCAATCAGGAGGAAGACAATCCCTAGACCATGATCACGCGCACGCTGTGTGAAATATGATGCTTTCGTTCAGTGAATTGATAGTAGTGGATCTACGTCAAGCAAAGGATCAATCACCAAGCGGCTTTGCGTATCAATTTCACCAATGTTGCATGAGATTGACTAGTTTACAACAATAAATTAGAATTGATTGATATAAATGATATCATGAGGCGTGTAATGCTAGAAAAAACCAACAAGATTTCTCGCGGGTACTTTTATGTTGCTATAGTGTTGTTGGTGTTTTGTGTCAATATTGCTATTCTGCTTGCTCAGCATCACAGTTTGATACCGGCGTCGATTTATATATTTGGGTGGTCTATTTCTGCCAAGATCATCAGTCCTGTCGTTTATTCCACCACATTGGCTGTCATTGTTTCTGGATTCATCGTCAATGAGATGAAACCAACTTCGCATATGCTGGTCGGGCTTTTACCGATTCCTATCATCCTACTTGTGTCCTATGGAGCATTCTACACTCCAGAATATACAGGATATGGATGGATGAGTAAGAGACATGCGCAGCCGCCTCTGGAAAGCATGGAATTCTTTGGACCCCGAGACGAAGCCAAGAGGGCAATATCTCCATTCTTTGTGACGATATATAAGAAAATTGGAGATCGGTCTGAATATTCGGAATGTCCCTATCGTCTGGTTGAAAAGGCAGGGCCTTTTTATACTTCCAAAAGTTATGACTTTGAACCCGATAGAAGTAGTCTGTCTTATCCTAGTCGTTTTGAGATCGAGAGAGGGAAGAGGCTGGGGACTGATGACGAAAGAGCTGAGAAATGCAAATCGATGATGAAGAGTATCATGTCTCAGCATGATTGGGTAAAGTTGGATGATGCCACGTTCAAGAAATGGAATGATGCAGATTATATATCTGATTATAATAAAAACTCCAGTTTCAAGACGGATCTCTGGAATCTTTACTATGTGAAGCCATAGCCATAGCCATAGCCATAGCCATAGCCATAGCCATAGCCATAGCCATAGCCATAGCCATAGCCATAGCCATTTTCGATTTTCCGTTTCTGTTGGCCTATAGCCCATGAGGTCTCATCTCCTCATGGGCTTTTCATGTTCTTCAATCAGCCCTTACACAGTGGCCTTGTCCAGCGCCTGGCTGACATCGGCGATGATGTCATCGATATGCTCGATTCCCACCGAGATACGCACCAGATCCGCCGAGACGCCGGCCTTGGCCAGTTCTTCCTCGTTGAGCTGACGGTGAGTGGTGGAGGCCGGGTGGCAGGCCAGCGACTTGGCATCGCCGATATTGACCAGGCGTAGAATCATCTGCAGCGCATCGATGAACTTGCCGCCGGCGATGCGCCCGGCTTCGGCCTTGTCGTCCCCTGTCGCGTCCGTCTTGATGCCGAAGCTCACGATGCCGGAGGCCTTGCCGCCGGTGATCTTCTGGCAGGTGGCGTGATAGGGGCTGTCGGGCAGCGCGCCGTAGTTGACCCAGCTGACGCTCGGGTGCTGCTGCAGATACTCGGCCAGCGTGAGCGCATTGCTGCAGTGGCGTTCCATGCGCAGGCTGAGGGTTTCCAGGCCTTGCAGCAGCAGGAAGGCGCTCTGGGGTGACAGCGCCGCGCCGGTATTGCGCAGCGGCACCACGCGGCAGCGCCCGATATAGGCAGCGGGACCGAAGGCTTCGGTGTAGACGACGCCGTGGTAGGAGGGGTCCGGCTCGTTGAGAATCGGGAAGCGCTCCTTGTTGGCGACCCAGTCGAACTTGCCGGAATCGATGATGATGCCACCCACGGTGGTGCCGTGGCCGCCGATGTACTTGGTCAGCGAGTGGATCACGATATCGGCGCCGTGATCGAAGGCGCGGCACAGCACCGGCGTGGCGACGGTGTTGTCGACGATCAGCGGTACGCCATGCTGGTGGGCGATCTCGGCCAGGCGCGCGAGATCGACGATGTTGCCGGCAGGATTGCCGATGGACTCGCAGAAGACGGCGCGGGTCCTGTCATCGATCAGTGCCTCGAGGCCAGCGAAGTCATCGAAGGCCGCCATGCGCACCTCGACCCCCTGACGCGGCAGGCTATGGGCGAACAGGTTGTAGGTGCCGCCATACAGCTGGCTGGTGCTGACGATGTTGTCGCCGACCTGCACCAGCGCCTGGATGGCATAGGTGATCGCCGCCATGCCGGAAGCCACCGCCAGCGCCGCGATACCGCCCTCGACGGCGGCCATGCGCTGCTCCAGCACGTCATTGGTCGGGTTCATGATGCGGGTGTAGATGTTGCCCGGCACCTTGAGATCGAAGAGGTCCGCGCCGTGCTGGGTATCATCGAAGGTGTAGGAGGTGGTCTGGTAGATCGGTACCGCCGCCGCCTTGGTGGTGGCTTCCGAGGTATAGCCGTGATGCAGGGCGAGGGATTCCAGCTTCATGTTGTCAACCGACATGACAGTGTCCTTGTGCGAGAGCGTGGCGAGATCTTGTTGTGTCGTGCTGTTTTTGCGTGCTGTTGTCGTTCTTCCGTATGCGGCTGCGGTCTGCCTGCACCGCCAGCAGAGCGCATGCCGCAACGACGCTCAACATTAGCAACGGGTCATCGCCAAGTCCAAGCGTCGCTCACGCCGGCACCACCGGCCGTTGACTGGGCGGTACGCCGAACTGGCGGCGAAAGGCAGTGGCGAAGTTGGCCGCGCTGCGATAACCCGCCAATTCCGCTGCGGCTTCAATCGTCAGCTTGCGGTCCTGCAGCAGGTGCGCCACTCGGGTCAGTTGCCGCCGCCGCAGGTCCTGCGCCAGGGTCTGGCCGTAGGCGTCGCGATAGCGGCGCTGCAACTGGCGCACGCTCATGCCCAGCCGCGCCGCCATCTCCGCCTGGCTCAGATAGGCGGCTTCCCCGCTGTGTATCCAGTCTTCCAGCCTTGCCGCCCAGTGCTCGCCAACCCCTTCGGGAGTCGGATGAGAAAGAGAGGCGCTGGCCGCCAGACATTCGCTGATCACTTCCAATGCCAATGACTCGATGCCGAGGCGCAGCGCCAGCGTCCCCGGCCGTTGGCGGCTGAATTCCTCCAGTCGCTCGATCAGACGCGCAGACGGCTGCCAGGCGTAATGGGCCAGATGCCGCGTCTCGGGCATGAGCTGGCTGGCGCGTGATACCCCCAGATGCAATTTCAACCACGCCGGCGTCAGCGACAGGATGGCGCTGTGCTCCTGCGCGCCTTTCACGCTCTTGAGCGCGAATTCCGTCACCTCATCGAGGGCGATGCATAGCGCGCGCCCCGGTGCCAGTGCATGGCTGTCCGGGCCGAAACTGACCTTCGGCTCCCCGCGCCATACCACGGCGATCTTGAGGGACGGCTCGATACGGGAGCGAATCATCAGATCGGCACGTTTGCGCACGCGGTTGAGGCGCATGAACAACCCCGGCTGAGCCTCGTGCAGATGCATGTTGCCGATCAGCGCGCCATCGCCTGACTGGCCCTCGGCAGGCTCGCATTGGTGGTCGCTGGTCAGGGCGCGCGCCATGCGGTGGACGTGTTCCAGCTCGATGATCCTGTGCCTTGCGCTCTCGCTTGAGGGCGAGGAGGAGGCTCTGGAGAACGCAGTGGAGGCGAAAGCAGAGGAGAAAGAAGAGGAGGGCATAGAGGAAGAAAGAGAGGAAGAAATGGAGGGCGAAGCGGAAAGCGCATCAGCGGTCGTCGTGGCACCGCCAGCGCGGCCGGAAAAGGAGGTAAGGCTCATCTTGTCGCACCTGCAAACATCACGGAGGGTTCCGCAAAGGTTTTTGTCGTCGTGGAGTGCCAAAATGCCCCGTCAATGCATCAAATGCAAATAATTATCATTAGTGGCGACAGGCAGTGAGCACAACACAATGAGCACGAGGCAAGGGGACATGATGAAGACGATGAAGACTCGCGGAGGCGTGCTGTGTGGGGCAAGGGCGCGTCGTTTGATGCTCGGGGCGGGCGTGGTGCTGGTAAGTCTGCCGGCGCAGGCGGACGAATCGACGCTGGTGCTGGATACGCAGCGGGTCACTGGTCTGCGGCTGTATGACATGGCCTCCAGCGAGGAGAGCGGTGGCTACAGCGTGGATGCCGCCACGGTGGGTTCCAAGGTGCCGGCCTCGCTGCGCGACATCCCGCAGTCGGTCAGCGTCGTGACCCATGACGCCATCGAGGACCAGAACTTCATCACCCTGGATCAGCTGGCGGCGCGTACGCCGGGCGTGCGGGTGCTGAACAACGACAGTGGCCGCTCGTCCATCTTCGCGCGTGGCTATGAGTACGATGCCTACAGCATCGATGGCCTGTCCGCGCCGATGTCGAGCCTGACGGGCTCGGTGCCTTCGCTGACCGCCATCGATCGGGTCGAGGTCATGCGCGGGCCATCCGGCCTCTTCAACAGCACCAGTGAGCTGGGCGGCGTCATCAATCTGGTGCGCAAGCGTCCGACCGATACCTTCCAGGGCTCCATCAGCGGGAGTGTCGGTACGCTGGATGACAGAAGCATCAGCGTCGATATCTCCGGGCCCATCGATGAGCGGGGCCGTATCCGCGGGCGTCTGGTAACCCGCTCCACGGAGCAGGCGCAGTGGGTCGATGACAACGACAACACGCTGAATGATTTCTATGGCGCGCTGGAACTCGATCTCGACGAGAACACCGAGCTGTCACTGGGCGTGATCCACAACACCAAGGACATCACCGTCAATCAGGGTCAGCCGGTGGGCAGCGATGGCGACTTCACCTACGGACGAAGTTCGGCCTTCTATGGTGCGGACTGGAACAGCTTCGAGAGCGACTCCACCGATGTCATCGCCGAGCTGACGCACCACTTCAGTTCGCGCGGTTATGGACGTCTGGCGGCGCGTTACAGTGATCGCAATGCCGATTACGAGTACGCCTACAGTGGCTCCGCGCTCAGTGACAGCGGCGACATGAGCAGTGTCGCGGGCTATGCCGGTTTCACCGATGAGACCTCGGTGAGCGTGGATGCCAGCTACACCCAGGGCTTCGATGCCTTCGGCAACCAGAACGAATTCGTGGTCGGGGTCGACTACAAGACCTCAGAGGCGGACACCACCGCGGCGCGCACCAGCAATCTGACCGGCTCCAGCGCCAGCATCAGCGAGCTGAACAACCTGGCCTATGTCGACATTCTCGGCAACGCGCGTGACGGCGTCAGTGGCTACAGCCTGTCGCGCACCAAGACCACCCTCGAAGAACAGGGCCTGTACGGCAAGGTGACGCTGCGTCCCGTGGCGCCGCTGGCCGTGATACTGGGCGCGCGGGTAAGCCATTTCTCGGCGGATTCCGAAGACAGGATCAATGGCGGCAGCAGCGACATGCAGGACACCGCTGTCACGCCCTACGGCGGACTCGTGTACGACCTGGACGCCGATCACTCCGTCTATGCCAGCTACTCCAAGGTCTTCGAGCCGCAGACCAGCGAAGGCGAGGACGGGGACCTGATCGACCCGCGGGAAGGCGAGCAATACGAGATCGGCATCAAGGGCAGCTATCTGGATGGCGCCCTCAATGCGCGCATCAGTGGCTTCCAGCTGACCGACAGCCACCGCGCGGCATCCTCCACCGACAGCAGCGTCGATTACTCGGTGGATTCCGGCAAGATGCGCATCACCGGTGCGGAGCTTGAGCTGGCCGGCAACATCACGCCGCAGTGGGATGTCATCTTCGGCTACACCTACATGGACTCCGAGGTGCTGGAGGCCGGCAGCTCCGATGCCCTGTTGATGCTGATGCCCAACAACATGGTCAATCTGTGGACCCAATATCGCTTCGAAGGCAACCTGCTGGACGGCGTATCCGTCGGTGCCGGCATGACGGCGCTGAGTGACTTCGACAACACCCAGGGCACCATCCATGCACCGGGCTATGCGGTATTCGATGCCATGCTCGGTTACCAGTTCACGCCACGACTCAGCGGCCAGCTGAACGTCTACAACCTGTTCGACCGCGAATATTACGTGCGCGCCGGTTCAGCCAGTGTCTTCAACTTCGTCGGGCGCCCGGCCAGCGCCGTTGCCACCATGAAGTATGAGTTCTGATGATGAGCCTCGGATTGCGTGCGCGCTTGAGGCTATTCGCCCGGCTACAGGCATGGGGGCTCATCATGCTGACATCCGCTACTGTCAGCTTGCCGGCCCTTGCCATGACTCACGTTGCTGATGAGGAGCTGCCAGGCACCACAACCTCCTTCACCCAGCATTCGCGCCTCACGGGGCATGATTATCTGATCCAGGTGGCATTGCCCAAAGTTGCGCCTCCTCCGGGAGGTTATCCCGTGCTGCTGGTACTGGACGGCAATCGCCATCTCGATCTGTTCACGGCGGTGCGGGATGTGCTGGGTCGCCGTGGCTTTGACAAGGCGCCGGCGAATCTCGCCATCGTCGCGGTCGGCTACGCGGGCAGTGACGATCAGGCAGAGGCGACGCGTACCACCGTCACGACACTGCGCTACAAGGACTTCACGCCACCGCTTACCAGCGGCACCGCACCTGAAGGCACGGGTGGCGGGGCGCAGTTTCTGGCCTATCTGACGCAATCCCTGACGCCTGAACTGACCTCACGCTATCCGCTCGATCTCAAACGTCCAGCGCTGGTCGGTCACTCGCTTGGCGGCCTGTTCGCGCTCCATGCCCAGCAGCAGGCGCCCGAGGCGTTCGGCGCCATCTTCGCGATCAGCCCATCGCTGTGGTGGCTGCAGGAGAATGACCAGGCCAACTGGCCGCTGCGTCTTGCCTGCTCCGAGGCGGCGGGCCCGGTGTTGATTGCCGCTGGCGGACGCGAGCAATCGCCGCAGCCACAGCGCAATGACCCGAAGCGGGACAGGCTGCGTGTCCAGCGCGCGATGATCGACAACGCCCATGCGTATGCGCGCCAGTTGGGCGAGCGCTGTCCGCAGACCGAGGTGCAATGGAAGCTGTATGAAGGCGAAGACCACGGCAGTGTGATGTGGCCCGCCGCGCGCTCGGTGATGGAAATGTTGTTGGGGGCACGCTGATCAGGCTTGCCTGCGTGAGAGCGTGCATGCGAAAGGAAGCAGCTAGACAGGGCGGATGCAGGCTCTGAGTGCAACACCCTATTGAATTGAGGGTGGTGCTTCATTGTGCTTTGCCATCAGTTCATTC